>NZ_JBFTOB010000014.1:0-155026 GCF_056397765.1 Caulobacter sp. 05L422
CCCCCGCCGGCGCCTCAGCCCGCGCCCCGGCCGGCGGCGCCGGTCGACCGCGGCGCATCTTCGCGGGCGGCGGGCTTCGCGGCGCTCGAGAAGGGCCAGCTGGACGCCGCCGGCCGCGACTTCGAAGCCGCGCTCAAGGTCCGTCCCAATGACCAGGACGCGCTGGGAGGACTGGGCGTCGTGCGCCTGCGCCAGGAGCGGTTCGCCGAGGCCGAGCCGCTGCTGGCCAGGGCCAGCGCCGGGTCGCCCCAGGCCAGGGCCCGTTGGAGCGAGGCCCTGGCTTCGGCGCGGTTCTACGGCGGCCTGCGCGCGGGCCAGGCCGCGCTGGCGGCCGGCGACGCGGTCAAGGCCGAGCGCCTGGTCGCGCCGCTCGCCGCCGGCTCCGGCCGCGACGTCGCCCTGGCCCAGCAACTGCTCGGCGACGCCCTGGCGCGGCAGGGCCGCCTGGCCGAGGCCGAGACCGCCTACCGCCAGGCGGCGCGCAACGCGCCGGGCTCGCCCGACATCCGGACCGGCTTGGTCGAGGTGCTGGTCGCCCAGGGCAAGATCGCCGAGGCCGAAGCCCTGGCCGCCAAGCCCGGCGGCGCGACGGGCTCGGTCTCGACCCGGGCGCGGATCGCCCAGGCCAAGGCCGACGAAGCCTGGGCGGCGGGCGACCTGACCGGGGCCCGCGCGGCCTTCGAGGCCGCCCTGGCCGACTTTCCGTCCGAGCCCTGGCTGCGGCTCGACTACGCCCGCTTCCTGCTGGAGCGCGGCGAAACCAGCTCGGCGGATGGACTGATGTCGCCCCTGGCCTCCAGCGTTGGGGCCGAACCGCTGCACGCCGCCGCCCTGTGGGCCGACCAGCGCAATCGGCCGCGCGACGGCCTGGCCGCCCTGGATCGGATCCCGCCCGTCGAGCGCACCGCCCCGATGCAGGCGCTGGCCCAGTCGCTGCAGGATCGCGCGGTGATCCTGCAGGCCCGGCAGGCCGCCGCCGCCGGGCGCGGCTACGAGGCGACCAGCAGCCTGCGGGGGCTGCTGGCCAAGCCCGGACTGCCGATGGGGACCGCCGGGGAGGCGGCTTCGGCGCTCTACGACCTCGGCGATGTCGAGCCCGCCCTGGCGGCGGCTCAGCAGGCCCTGATGGTCGAGGTCCCTGCCGCGCCGGCCGCCTATGACGGCTTCGTCTCGGTGCTGGCCAAGGCCGGACGGGACGCCGAGGCCGCGGCCCTGATCCGCCAGGCCTCGACCAAGGCCGCGCCCACGCCCGAGAATCGCCGCGCCGTGGCGGGGCTGGCCGCGACCCTGGCGGCGGAGCGGGCCGACCGCCTGCGGCTGTCCGGCGACCTGGCCGGCGCCTTCGACAGTCTTTCCCAGGCTTCGGTGGTCGCGCCCGACCATCCGCGCATCCTGTCGGCCCTGGGGCGGCTCTACCTGACCGGCCAGATGCCCGACGAGGCCAGCCGGACCTACGAGGCCCTGTTGCGTCTCAAGCCGGGCGACCCCGAGGCCCTGGCGGGGATCGCCGAGGCGGCCCTGGCCCGCAACGACCTGCCCCGGGCCCGCGACAGCCTCCGCCTGGCCATGGCGCGCTCGCCCGACAACGCCGACTTCTATCTGCTGCGGGCCAGGATCGAGACGGCGGCGGGCGATCGCCGCGCGGCCCTCGAAGCCTTGGAAACCGCCAAGGCGCTCGGCGGCCGTGACGTGGGCGGGCGAGGGCCGGTGGGTGGTCTGGGCGCCAATCCCTTTCTGGATCGATCCAGCCCGCAGCCGTCTGCTCGCCCCGCCGCGTCTGTTGCCTGGCTGTCGCCGAGCTCCACGCCAATGGGCGCGCCCATGACCGCGCCGTCGTGGGGCGCTCCGGTTGCCACGGCCGCTCCCGCCGCCCCGCCGCCGTCGTCGAGTTCGTCCTCGTCGTTGTTCGGTTTCCCGTCCTTTGGCGTCGGCAAGCGGAGCGCCGCTCCGGTCGCGGCCTCGCCCCAGGAGACCAAGGCCGCCGGCATCGACCGCCAGATCGCCGATCTCAGCCGCGACGCCGCCCCGCAGGTCGACGTCTCCGCCGCCTTCCGGCAACGCTCGGGCGAGGCGGGGCTGAGCCAGTTGGGCGAGGTCGCGGGCGTCGCCAGCTTCTCGACCTCGGTGCTGGGGCGAGGGCGGTTGTCGTTCGAGGTCGCGCCGATCGCCATCGACGGGGGCACGGCCTCGCTGGACGCCCGTCAGCGCTTCGGCGCCAACCCGATCCCGACCGCCGTCGCGATCCTCGACCAGGAGGAACCCGTGCCGCCGGGCGGGACGCCGATCATCGACGAGGAGGACGTCCCCGATCCCGGTCCGCAGACCGCCTCGGGCGCCGCCGTGGCCGTGCGCTACGCGAACGGCGACCTGACCGCCGACATCGGCACGACCCCCCTGGGCTTCTCGAACGTCGAGGCGGCCGGCGGGGTGAGCTGGACGCCGGCGATCGGCGGCAACGCCCGCGCCAAGCTGAAGGTCGAGCGCCGCCCGGTCACCGACAGCGTCACCAGCTACGCCGCCACGGTCGACCCGGTGACCGGCAAGGAATGGGGCCAGGTGATGCGGTCCACCGCCGGCGGCGGCCTGTCCTACGACAACCAGGCGACGGGCCTGTACGTCGACCTCTCGGCCAGCCGGTACGACGGCCGCCACGTCGGCGACAACAGCGGCTGGGAGATGAACATCGGCGGCTATATCCGGCCCTATCGGACCCGCACCGCCGAGTTCCAGGTCGGGGCCAACCTCAATCACCAGGCCTACGACAACAACCAGAACCTCTTCACCCTGGGGCACGGCGGCTATTTCAGCCCGCAGCAGTTCACCAGCGTCAGCCTGCCGATCAAGATGCTGCTGACCCGCGCCTCCTGGAACTTCGAGCTGCGCGCGGCGCCCGGCTACCAGACCTATCGCGAGGACGCGACCGACGTCTTTCCGCTCGATCCGGACCTGCAGGGGACGCTGGTGTCGCTGGCCTCGCTCGACCGCACCATCAAGACCCGGTTCCCGGCCCGCAGCGAGAGCGGCTTCGGCATGGCCGGGTCGGTCTCGGCCGAATACCAGACGAACTGGGCGACGACGGTCGGCGGGGCGCTCAGCTTCGACACCTTCGGCGACTACGACGAGGCTAAGGCCAGGCTCTATCTCAAGCAATTGATTGGAGGGCGGCAGGCGCCATGACCACCAACCCACCCGACCCGCTCTCCCTGGAAGACATACGCAAGCTTGATCACGCCTATCACTCGGTCCGAAGCTGCTCGCCGCAGTGGCGCGTGTTCCTTTCGGCGTTCGCGGTGGAGCTGAACATCGGCGCCGAGCCGGCCGAGGTGCGCGGCTTCCTGCGCCAGATCGGTCGCCGGATGGCCGACAACATGACCCTGCCCAAGACCGACACGGTCGAGAATCTCGAGGCCGCGATGAACGAGGCCTGGAGCGACATAGAGTGGGGCTGGGTCAGGCTTTTCCCCGAAGACGACGCCATCCGCATCGTGCATGGAGCCTACCCCAATGCCTTCTCGGATCCCTCCAACGTCGTCTGGCCCGACGGCGCCGCCGCGGTCATGGAAGGCGTCTATGGCCAATGGATGCTCGCCCAGGGCAGCCCCCTCTCCAGGGTCCGCCGGGTGGCGGGCCACACCGACCCGCTGGTGTTCCGCCACGGGGTCTAGGGCGCGCTCGGCCTTGCCCGCCCTTCTGGCGGCGCTGCTGCTCGCCTTGCCCCAGACGGCGTGCGCGGTGAAGGACCACAAGGACTGGGGCGCGTTCAAGAGCGCCTATGTCACCGCCGACGGCCGGGTGGTCGACACCGGCAACGGCGGGATCAGCCACAGCGAGGGGCAGGGCTACGGCATGCTGCTGGCCGAGGCGCACGGCGACCGCGCCACGTTCGACCACCTGTGGGGCTGGACCGGCGTCAACCTGATGCGCGACGACGTGCGGCTGTTCCGCTGGCGCTATGATCCGAAAGCCGGCGCGGCGGTCGCCGATCCCAACAACGCCACCGACGGCGACATCCTCATCGCCTGGGCGCTTCTGCGCGCCTCCAAGCGCTGGAAGGAGCAGAGCTACGCCAACGATTCCCGGGCGATCCGCGCCGCTATCGCCCAGAGGCTGGTCGCCGACATCGGCGGTCGCCGGGTGCTGCTGCCGGGCATGAATGGCTTCCAGCAGAAGGACGCCGTCATCTACAACCCGTCCTATTTCGTCCTGCCGGCCCTGCAGGATTTCGCCGCAGCCGATCCCGACGGCCCCTGGGAGCGATTGATCCGCGACGGCCTCACCGTGGCGCGCGACGCGGGTTTCGGTCAGCAGACCCTTCCCTCCGACTGGGTTCGGATAGACGCGTCGGGCGCTGTCACACCTGATCCAGGACGCCAGCCGCGCTTCGGCTTCGACGCGGTTCGCGCACCGCTCTACCTGGTCTGGGGCGGCGTCACGGGTCAGGCTTCGGCGACGACCGCCGCGCGCTTCTGGCGACGGTACGAGGGCGCGAACTGGCCGCCGCCGGCCTGGGTCGACGTTCAGACCGGGGACCAGGCGCCGTTCCCCCTGTCGCCGGGCGGGCAGGCGGTGGCGCGCCTGGTCGCCGACCTGCCGGCGCAGAAACTCAAGCCCGCGCGGGAGGATTACTACTCGGCGGCCCTGGGTCTGCTGGCCGAACGGGCCGCCCAGGAGCGACGATCCCGGGGTGCGTCACAAGGTCCCGTCAGGCCTTGACCCAATTGAGGTTAACGATCGTCAAGGTTACACCGCCTCCAGGCCATGGAACCCGACGTCCAAAGAGCCAGAACAGGACCGGCGTGATGAGCAAGGATGTCGAGCGACTGTTCCGCAACATCAATCAGGCCGGCCTTCCCTATCAGGTCTTCGAGCCGCCCAGCGTGCCGTCGCCGGCCATCGGCCACGCCGAGCCCGAGGCGCTCGCGCCCGAGCCGACCACCTGGCCGCTCCATCCGACGCCCCGCGCGGCGAGGAGCAAGGTCTTCCGGAAATACCTGGTCAACGTCGAGGCCCAGCCCGCCGTCGGAACCCCGCTGAAGCCGATCTTCGACCGCATGCGCGAAAAGTGCCGGGCGGCGACCAAGGCCTGAACGCGGCGGCCACGCCGCGAGCCAGCCGTTCTTCGCCCATCGTGCCTGGAACCGGTGGGGATCAGTTTCGACCATCTGTCGAAGCTGCGGGCCTGAGGCCACAGGACGCGGGTTCGCCGGCTCCGTGCTCACCGAAGCAGAACCGATATCGATGTCTGTAGAAATGGTCGGGGCCCAAACCGAAAGGTTTGGGCCCCGATGGTGCCACGACAGGGACTCGAACCCTGGACCTCAGCCTTACCAAGCAATTTCAATGACTTACGAGAATATTCTCATGTAGTTCTATCTATTGTTTTTCTTAGCGTTCTGTCAAGCGGAACGTTGCGCGACGTTCCCGCTGTTTCCCGCCAATTGCTTCCCGTCGCTTACCCCTCGCTTACTAGTGACAAGGGCCATGGCCCAGGGCCCACTACCGGCCGCGCGGGCGCTTCCTCCATCGGAGGGGCATAATCATGCGCGGACGCAAGCTCACCCTGCGGCTGGTCGCGGCCCTTGGCGCCCATAAGGCCGACTACTTCGTCTGGGATAGCGAGGTCGCTGGCTTTGGCCTGAAGATCACGCCTACTGGCCACAAGACCTATGTGCTGCAATACCGGCACGAAGGCCGTAGCCGCCGGTACGTCATTGGCCCGAACGGTTCTCCCTGGACTGTGGAGACGGCTCGCGCCGAAGCCCGCAGGCTCCTGGGCCAGGTCGTAACGAACGTCGACGTCCAGACCGAGAAGACGGATCGTCGGTCCGATCCGACCGTCGCCGAGCTTTGTGATCTTTACCTCGAACTTGGTCTCGCCACCCGGAAGGCAAGTTCACGGGAAGCCGCGCGCTCGGATTTCGAAAACCACGTCAAGCCAAGGCTCGGAAACCGCAAGGCGACGAGCATCGTCCGCGCGGACATCGAAAAGCTCCTCGTCGATATCGCCAACGGCGAGACGGCCAGGAGGAGCAAGGGCGCCAAGAAACGAAGTCTCTCTCGTGTGCGGGGCGGGAAGGGCGCTGCCAACAGCGTCGTGCGAACCCTCTCGGCCGCGTTCGGCTACGGCGTCGCCAACGGGGTGCGCGCCGACAACCCCTGCGTCGGCGTGACCAAGTACACCGAGCGCAAACTCAATCGCTTCCTGTCGCCCGAGGAGCTGGTGAGGTTGGGCGAGGCGTTGCAGGCCGCAGAGGCGGTCGGTGTCGAGAACCCCTATACGATCGCCGCCATTCGGCTCCTGGTGATGACGGGGTGTCGGCGCAACGAGATCCTGGAACTTGAGCGCCGGTCCATCGACTATCCCAATCGATGCCTGCGCCTGCTCGATAGCAAGACGGGCGCGAAGGTGGTCCATGTCGGGGCCGCCGTCATGGACTTGCTGCGCGACATCCCCGTGGTCGAGGGCAATCCCTACGTGTTGCCGGGGCCGGGACGAGAAGGGCGGCTGGTCAACATCCAGAAGCCTTGGGATCGTCTGCGAAAGGCCGCAGGCCTGGAGGACGTTCGGATCCACGACCTGCGCCACTCGTTCGCCAGCTTCGGCGCCAACGGCGGCGACAGCCTGTTGATCATCGGAGCTCTTCTCGGGCACCGCAGCGCCAAGTCGACGGAACGCTATGCGCACCTTGCGGCAGGGCCGGTGAAGGACGCCGCCCAGCGCATATCCGGGGATATCGCCGAACTCCTGGGACGCCCACCGGCTTGCTCCGAGGAGATCACCGATTTCGCCGCGTTGACCCAGGCGGAGGTCGAGCCGGTGCGGACGCTCTTGGGCGAGGTGATCAAGGCCCGCTGGTTGGACACGATCGCCGTATCGGACCGACTGGGGCTGACGGTCAAGACGTTGCAGACCTATCGCTGGCTAGGCGTGGGGCCTCCGTTCCAGAAGATCGGCAAGCGCGTCGTTTATTCGGAAGCCCTTGTGGATCAGTGGAGACGCACTGCGGGCGCAGCAAAACTGCTTGCCACCGAGTGAGCGTTGAAGCGCATTCTTGGGATGAAGCAGCTGAAATTCGATCGATCAGCAGCAGCTTCAGGCGTTGCGTTTTACGGGTTCCAATCGTTCCGGGCGCCGCAATTTACGGACGTTCCCAGGCTTTCCCGGGCGTTCTCTTTTCTGGCCATTGATGGTTGTCAGTAGCGCCCGTGTTGCGGTTTAGATCGCCAGCGGCCACTCATAGTTCTCATGGGTGTCCGTATCAGCGCACCTGTTTCCGGAAGTTCCCGGACTTTCCCGGACTTTCCAGCAGGCGCCCAAGGCGAGGGTCGCTAAGGGCCGAGAATGGGCCCAAGCGGCCATTCCAAGTGGCGGACCTAGGCAATTCCCGGTGTTCGGCGCGGGGTATCCCCGATGGCGGCCCTAAGGTTCCGGGGCCTTAAATCCGACTTGCCCGGGCGTCGCCCATGATCAGCAGGAGAATCCGATGGCCGCGTCGGACAAGCCCAACATCATCATGATCATGGCCGATGACGTCGGCATCTGGAACATCAGCGCCTACCATCGCGGCATGATGGGCGGCGCCACGCCGAACATCGACCGGCTAGCCCGGGAAGGCGCGCTTTTCACCGACTATTACGGGCAACAATCCTGCACGGCCGGGCGCGCCGCGTTCATCACCGGGCAAACGCCCTTCCGCACGGGACTGCTAAAGGTCGGTCTGCCTGCGGCGAAGCAGGGCCTGCAAGACACTGATCCGACAATTGCGGAATTACTCAAGCCGCTCGGCTATGCGACGGCGCAGATCGGTAAGAACCACCTGGGCGACCGGAACGAGTACCTGCCCACGGTCCATGGCTTCGACGAGTTCCACGGGATCCTCTACCACCTCAATGCGATGGAGGAGCCCTACGACCCGGAGTACCCCAAGAACCCGGAATTCCTGACAAAGTTCGGCCCGCGCAACATCGTCCACAGCGTCGCGACCGAGGTCGATGATCCCTCGGAGGATCCGCGTTGGGGGCGGGTCGGCAAGCAGAAGATCACCGACGCCGGCCCCCTCCCGCCGCACCCAGGAATGGACCCCGCCGCCAAGGTCAGCATGGAAGATATCGACGCGGATCTGGTGAAGCGCTCGTGCGATTTCATCGACCGCTCGGTCAAGGCGGGGCAGCCGTTTTTCCTCTGGCACAACTCGACGCGGTGCCACTCCTGGACGCACCTATCCAAGCAATGGGACGGCAAAACCGGTTATGGTCTGTTCGCCGACGCGATGGCCGAGCTGGACTGGATCGTCGGCGAGTTGCTCGCCAAGCTCGACGAACTGGGCATCGCCGACAATACGATCGTGCTGTTCACCAGCGACAACGGCGCGGAAATCTTCAGCTGGCCCGACGGCGGCAACCATCCATTCCGAGGCGAGAAAGGCACCGTGTACGAAGGCGGCTTCCGCGTGCCGATGCTAGCCAAGTGGCCTGGCGTCATCGAGCCCGGCGTAATCATCAACGACGTCATGTCGGCGGAAGACTGGCTGCCGACCCTGGTCGCCGCCGCTGGCGAGACCGGGATCAAGGAGAAGCTGCTCACCGGCCACAAGGCAGGCGAAAAGACCTTCCGGAGCCACCTCGACGGTTACGACTTCAAGCCGTTCTTCGAAGGCAAGGTCGCCGACGGCCCGCGCCGGGAGTTCTTCTATTTCAGCGACAACGCCGATCTGATGGCCCTGCGCTACGACCAGTGGAAGATCACCTTCAAAACGATCGTCGGCAATCTGTTCAGCGGCAAGGAAGACTCCACGAACGTCCCGCTCGTGACCAACCTGCGTGTCGATCCCTGGGAGCGATATCAGAGCGAGTCGACCTCCTACGGCCAATGGTGGGGCGAAAAGCTGTGGGTCATGATGCCCGCCACCGTCATCATGGGTCAGTTCCTCTCCACCTTCAAAGACTACCCGCCAAGCCAGGTCTCCGGCTCGCTTGGGGTGGAAAAGGCGTTGCAGGCGTTGCAGGAGGGGGGGCGAAAGAACTGACCTGCGCGCAGGGCGCCGTGTCGGTCAATGACGGCGTAACGAGCTGACCGAACCTCCCCAACTACCAAGCTGGCATGCGCTTCGGCCTCTTCGTGGCATTCCGTTTGGTCGTCGAGGTTTGTCGTACACGGCCCCGGGATTGCGCTTCAGATCGCGAGCGGCCACTCATAGTTCTCCAGAGCATCCGTATCTGCGCACCTATGTCAGAGGTTTCCTGGAGCTTCCCAGAGGCGCCGATTGTTTCCCGCAGGCGCCGAAAGCGGACGTCGCAAGGGCGGGGAAGGGTGGATAGTCACCCTTCCGCAACCGCCACCCTGAGCTGCTTGGCCTTCAGGAGCAGCTCGGTAGACCTCGCAATGGTTGCGGCTGCTCGGGCTCGCGCTGCTTCGCTGTCGGCTCTAGCTTGCTCGGCCTCCATCCTGATGAGGCGAGATCGCGATACTAGTCTCTGTGCCCGCGCCTTGGCTCGACGGAAGTCCACAGTCGTCGGGTCATACATGCCCGACCAAATACCCCACGGATCGGCTGGTGCCGCCGCACGTCATATGTTGAAGTTCCGACATAGAGACCCGTACGAGCAACTTGGGCTCAACAGTGCAGCTAGGAAAACACAGCTTGTAAATATCGCCGTGGCGAGCTGCGTGCGCCTCCAGCGTCGCCTAAAATCGGTTCTGCTATTCATCCATCCTGGATAGCAGCGCTTTACCGATGAGTCCGCTCGCACCCTTACCTGACATTGCGGTCGTCAAGTTCGCGGCGCTTCCTTTAGGCACTTGGTCGTTGTCGCTGATGGCGGCTGGATTGTGCTTCAGATCGCCAGCGCCCATTCACAGATCTCACAGGCGTCCGTATCAGCGCACCTATGACAGGAGTTGCCTGGAGCCTCCCGAAGGTGCCGATTCTGTCCCGCAGGCGCCGAAAGGTGACGTCGCCAACGGCGGGAAAGGGGTGGTTAGTTGTCTCCGAACACAGGGCTGTTCTCTGTCGAAGGGACGTAACAGGCGTCATCTCGAACGGCAGGGAACATATGCCTCGGCCTTTCGATCCCAGTCCACCTAGACGGTCTGCGCGATGACGAGTGTGTAAGCTCGTGCAAGCGGCGCACTTGTTACGCCAATTCTGCGGCGTGGCCCGGCAGCGGCATCGTGAACGTGAATCGGGTTTCTTCGACATCGGACGTCACGGCGATTTGCCCGCCATGCGCCTTGGCGATCTCCGAGGCGATGTGCAATCCCAGGCCAAGTCCTTGCTGACTTGGGCGGACCTCGCCACGGAAGAACGGCTGGAACAGGCGCTGGCGAGCGGCCTCGGCAATCGGCTCGCCGCCGTTGGCGACGGAAATCTGAAGTCTGCCACCGTCAGTGGTTGCGTAGACGCGCACGGGCTGGTGCAGAGCGCCATGTGTGATGGCGTTGCCCAGCAGGTTGGAGACGAGCTGGCCGATCCGCGAGCGGTCGCAGTCGATCGGCTCAAGCAAGTCGAAGTGAGTCTCGATCGTTTGGCCTGAAGGCCCAGCCCTCAGCTCGGCGACCACCTGCTCAAGCACGGGCCCTAGGGGCGCGGCGGCGTCGCGTGACAGGGTCAGGCCGCCGCCCAGCCGGCCGCGCGCGAAATCCAGCACGTTGTCCACCAGGCCGCTCATTCGCATGACACTGTCGTTCATCAGCGACAGGATGTGCGCGCCCTTGTCGCTGAGCGGTTCGCGGCGCAGCAGGCGAGCGGCGCCCATGATCGCGGCCAGCGGATTGCGCAGGTCGTGACCGAGCACCGCGATGAACTGCTCGCGCAATTGCGAGGTCGCCTGTTCTTCCTCCAGCCGGGAGCGGACCTGCTGGCCGGCGCTTTCGGCTTGAGCTTGCGCGGCCAGAATATTGCGCTCGTAGCGCCGGCGCTCGACCGCCACGAACAGGGTTATGCGAGTAAATTGCGCCTGACCGTCCGCGCCACGGCGCTCCAGCCCATTGGCGATGACGGGAAGTCGCTTGCCGTTCGCCTGGATCAGCTCCAGAGCCACTTCGTTGAAGAAGCCCTGCATCGCCAGCTGCGGCTTGAGGTGCGTCTCGAAGTACATGCGCCCGGCGATCGGCAGCAGGTCATAGAACGGCTTGTCGAGGACCGACACAGAATCTCGTCCAAGCCACCCGCCGAGGGTCTTGTTCGCCTGGATGACGCGACCGTTTGGACCAAGCGAGAGGTAGCCGCACGGGGCGTTCTCGAAGAGATCCTCGAAGTCATTGTCCTGGGCTAGCTCAGACAAAGCTTCGCATGGCCTCGATGACCTCGGCGGGCGCGCTGAGGTTGGGACAATGACCCGTGGCCTTCATGACCTTCAGGGTGCTTCCGGCTAGGCGCTCCTGAAGATAATCGCCGACCGCGAGCGGGGCGATGATGTCGTCGCTGCACTGGAGGATCAGGCATGGGATCGTGCAGGCCGCCAAGTCGGCGCGGTTGTCGCTCGTGAACGTTACCCTGGCGAAATGTGCCGCGATCTTGGGATCGGTCGTGCAGAAGCTGGCGGCCAGTTCCTCGCCGAGCTCAGGGCGCTCGGCATTGCCCATGATTGCCGGCGCCATAGTCGCCGACCATCCAAGGTGATTGTCGGCCAGAAATTCCAGGAGCTCTTCAATCTGTTGCGGCTCGAAGCCGCCGACATAGCCGTCATCGTCGATGTAGCGCGGGGAGGGGCCGACCAGGACCAGCTTCTCAAAAAGGCCTGGCGCCTTGTTGGCGGCCAGCACGCCGATCATCCCGCTGACCGAATGACCCACGAGCACGGCGTTGCTCAGGCCAAGTTCCCGGCCGATCTCGACCAGGTCGTCGGCATAGCCGGAGAGGTCGCTGTATTTTAGGTAGTCGTAGGCGGCCAGGTCCGAATGGCCCGCGCCGACATGATCGAAGAGGACAGTCCGAAATTGCGCCTCAAACGCCGGGGCCACCAAGCGCCACATGTTCTGGTCGCAGCCGAAGCCGTGGGCGAACACGATGCAGCGCTCGCCGTTGCCTCGTACGGTCACGTTGTTTCGCTTCAAGGCTGACATGGCGGGACGGTAGCGCTGGAGATCACCGATGCGCAATATCGCGCCTCGCTCACTGAAAAAGAAGGTTGGGTGGCGTTATGCCTGTGACGGACCTTTCGGCGGCCGCTGATGGTCATGGATGGCGGCGACGCGGATCAGATCGCAAGCGGGCAATTCATCAGTCGAGGCGGCATCCGTATCTGACTCGCAGTTTTCCAGACCGGCTCGGGCGTTCCCTTTGATAGCCGCAGGGTGTCGTTGACGGCGCCCGACTTGCGCCTCAGATCGCCAACGGTCACTCATAGTTCTCATGGGCGTCCGTATCAGCGCACCTACGCTATTTTAGGCCAGGCTTTCCCAGAGCTACCCCGGAGCCGCGACTGTGGCTCGCTCGCAAGCGGAGGTTTCGAAACGCTGTGAATGGTCGTGACTCCTGCTGGCGCCATGCTGTCAGCAGGAGTGTGGGACCACCCACCCCAATGGCCCCGCTTAAATGGCTCTGGGATTGGAAGAATGAAATTCGTATCGACTCGTTTGATCGCCAAGGACCTCGCGGCCATGGTCGCATTTTATGAACTCGTCACGGGCATCAAGGCCGAGTGGCTCGCCCCCGTCTTCGCTGAGATAGCCACGCCCGGCGTGACCCTGGCCATTGCCAGTGAGCAAACCGTCTCCCTTTTTGCGGAGGGGATCGCCCAAGGTGGGGCCAATCGGACGGCAATCATCGAGTTTATCGTCGCCGATGTGGATGCCGAGTTTCAGCGGCTCAAGGACAAGGTGGACGTCGTCCATGGGCCCAAGCTGATGCCGTGGGGCAATCAGTCGGCACAGTTCCGCGACCCGGAGGGGACGCTGGTCAACCTTTTCACGCCCGTATCGAGTGCCGCGAAGGCGCGCTTCGAGCGCGGATCCTAAGCCCGCCCCCTCTGACCTTGGCGGCGTCCGCTTGCAGCTGAAAGTCCACGTCCGGTTTAGGGCGGCGGCCCGATTTCCGCACCCGACCTATTGCTGACTGGTGTTGCCCTGTCGAGCAGCACGCCGGACACCAAGTTTCGGGATTGGGAAATCGTATAGATCCGGCCATCGGGAGCGAACCCCTCGGCTTCCAGGCTCTTGGGCCGGCCGATCCTTCGTGGCCGGGACGCCGCGAGTGCTTCCGTGATCAACTTCCTTCGGACACGCGCCGCGTGATCCCGATGCTTCCCCTGTGTCAGGCTGGTCTGGTTATGACCTTGCTCGCTGCGATCGCGGCCGGAGCAGCGCGCTTGGTTCATCAGCGTCCCGTCGCAATGGATCGGGGCGTCTCGCCACGCTGGTGGATGCTGGCCGGCGCGATCCTATTGGTCGCGGCCATCCTGGCCCTGGCGATCAGCATCCTCACCCACGGACCGATCGTCCGCCTTGATGCCGCCATGGCCCGGACATCATTCGCTCTTCGAACGCCGTGGCTGGACCGGCTGATGATCGCCGTGTCGGCGGCGGGCGACGGCTTGGAGCGCACGACGGCGACGGTGCTGATCGTGGTGTTCCTGCTCTGGCGGCGGCGCCCGCGCGCCGCCCTAGCCCTGGCGCTGGTCATGGCCGCCTCGGCGATCCTGGTCCCGAGCCTGAAGAGCACCTTCCACTTCGCGCGGCCCTCCTTGCTCTACTCCGGCGCCGACGCCTTTAGCTTTCCCAGCGGCCACGCCGCCTCGGCCGCGGCCTTGTTCGTCACGCTGGCCTTCATCGCCGGCCGTGGAGCCTCGGCGGGTGGGCGGTGGATCATCGGCGGACTGGCCGTGCTGATGATCGGGCTAACGGGGCTGTCGCGGATCTATGTCGGCGCCCATTGGCTGTCCGACGTCCTGGCCGGCGTCGCCCTGGGCGGCGCGCTGGGGCTGGCGGCGATCATGCTGGCCCTGCGCGAACCGTCGGAAGCGACGAAGCCCTGGCATGGCTTGGCGGTGCTGATCATCCTGATCGCCGTGGCCGCCGTCCTGCTGCCCAAGGCCTATCGCAAGGGCGAGCGACTCTACGGACCCTATCTGGCGCGATCGATCGACCGGGTCGTTGATCCCGGCCATCTGGGCGGACCGGGTCGCCCGATCGCGCCGCCGCCCGGTGTCTGACGTCGGCCGCTAGAACCGGCTGGACAAGCGCACGGACAGGGTGCGCGGGCGAGGCGGGGTGATGATCTGGTCGCGGGTGATCAGGAACGGGTTGCCGAACGAGAAGCTGTTGGGGTGGGCCCCGAACGGATTGTCCAGCGACGCGGCCAGGGTCCAGCGCCCAGCTTCCAGGCTCGCGACCCCGCGCAGTCCCAGATATTCGCCCATCTCGTGCATGGTGCTGGCGTCGAAGGTCACGTACGAGGCTCCGACATAGGTCGCCTGGCCTTGCAGGCGCAGAGTCCGGTCGCCGGGCAAGGCGCGGTGATAATCGACGCCGAAGCTGGCCGAGACCCGTGACACGCCCGGCAGGCGCGCGTCGTCGCGCGAGTTGAAGTCGAGATTCTGGCGGGTGATCTCGGGATCGTTCAGCAGGGCGGCGGCCCGCAGGTCGACCTGATCGCTCAGGCGAAGGGCGCCTTCGACCTCTACGCCGCGATTGTCACCATTGCCGATATTGGCGGTGTAGGCCGTGCCGTCGGCCAGGTACTGGTCGCTCTGCACCGACTCCCAGGTCGCGTAGAAGACAGCAACCCGACCCTGGAGGCGATCGTCCCAGGCGCGCAGCTTGGCGCCGATCTCGTAGTTCCACAGCTCGTCGGCCCGGTAGCGGCGGGCTGGCGAGCCGGGAACGTCGAAGATTTGGCCGATCCGGCCTGCGGTGTTGAACCCGCCGGGCCGGTAGCCCTCGGCGGCCTGGGCGTAGAACAGCAGCCCCGGCCGGGCGTCGTAGCTGACCAGCACCTTCGGGGACAGGCCGGTGGCGTCGTCCGCCTCGCTGAACACCCGCTGTCGGGCGGCCTGGATGACGACGGAGTCGGTGTCGAACCGGAAGTCGAACCAGCGCAGGCCCGCGGTCGCCGACAGGCGCTGGGTGGCGTCGAAGGTGACCTCGCCATAGAGCGCGGTCTCGTTGATCTTGTCGCGTCGCCGCTCGGCATAGGCGGTCTGGCCGACGGGCTGGAGATCGTGCAGCTGGCTTTGCAGCTGGGTCGTTCCCGTCGAGCCGAACGCGCCGACCAGGCCGTGCAGGCGACGATCGCTGGGACTGGCGTAGGTGACCTCCGCCACCGTCAGGTCGATGGCCTTTTCGTCGTCAAGGGCGGCGGGCGCGGCGGCCAGGCCGTAGAGCGTCGATACCGTGGTGGCGTCGTACCGGCTGCTGAAATGGTGCGACAGACGCGCGACCGAGCCGGTCACCCGGCCCCAGGCGCCCTCGCCGGCCAGGGTCAGCGAGACGTGTTCGAAATCGTTGTCGTGGGGTTCGCGCACCGGGTTGTCGCGCAGATAGGGTCCCAGTCGCCGCAAGCCATATTGGGTGTCGGCGTTGTTGATCCACTGGGTGGTGACGCCCAGGGTCGCCGTCCAATGGGGCGAGAGGGCCGCGCGGAGACTGGCGCGCACCCCGTCCCGCTGCGAGCCGTTGACGCGCTTGAGCCCCAAGGTCGGATTGGCGATGTAGCCGTCCTGGCCGTCGCTGTAGGCCACGACCCGCAGGGCCAGTCGGCCCGGCGCCAGCGGGATATTGGCCATCGCCTCCATCTCGTCGCCGCCGCCGCCATTCCAAGTATAGGACAGGCCGCCCATGATGCTGGCCTGGTAGCGGTCGAGGTCCGGCTTACGGGTGGCGACGCGCAGGACGCCGCCGAGAGACCCGCCGCCGTAGAGCGTGCCCTGCGGACCGCGCATGACCTCGACACGCTCGACATCGGCCAGGCGCAGGTCGGGGTCCGGCGCGCTGTAGGTGATCGGCACGTCGTCGAGGTAGAGTGCGACCATCGACTGGGCCTGCCCCGTGAAGGCCCCGTCCGACAGGCCGCGCAGCAGGATCTTGTCGCGCCCGGGTCCCAGGTTGGTCACCGTCATGCCGGCGACCTGACCTGTGAGATCGGCCAAGCTGGTCAGGGTTTCGCGGGCGAGCGTCGAGCCCGAGACGACCGAGATCGCGTAGGGCGTTCGGCCCGGGAGGTTGGGATAGCGCTGGGCCGTCACCACCACCTCGCCCAGACCCAAGCTGGCGGGCGGCGTGACGACAGGAGCATGGCGAGGCCTGGGCTGCGCGGCCTTGCGGATCAGCACCGTGCGCGGATCGGCCGTGACGTAGTCGCAGCCGCTATGGGCCAGGATCCGGTCCAGCGCAGTCTGGAGCGTCATTCTGCCATAGAGGGCGGGCGCGGCGCCGGCGCAGGCCTCCAGGTCGCCGCCTAGCGACAGGTCCGCTTGCAGGGCGAAGTCGATCAGGGCGGCGTGGACGGGCTTGGCGGGGATCTGCAGGCGCACGGAGGGGGATGGCCGATCGGCCGGCGCGGCGTGGGCCGCGCTGGCCGCCACGCCGGCCACCAGCGCGACAGGCCAGGCCCAATCGCGGCCACGCTGGGTCGACGACCTGCGTCGCATGGTCAGGGTCGGGTCGCCTTGGCCTTGAAAACGATCTCGCCGCCGCTCCGCTGGCTGACAATCGGTGCGAACAGTTCAAGACGCCGGATCATCGCCGCTTCCTCGTCAACCAACAGCACGCCGGAGACTTTGACCGAGGCGGCGTTGGGATCAACCCGTATGGGCGTGGCGACGTAGCGATTCAGGTCGGCGACGACCTCGGCCAGGGGCGCCTCGCGATAGACCAGCTTGCCCGACTTCCAGGCGAAGGCCGCGTCCAGATCGGTCGTGCGGACCACCGAGGCCGAGTCCGGCGTGCTGATCAGCTGCTGACCCTTGGCCAAACGCACCGCGCCGCCCGGCCCGCCGGACACCGAGACCAGGCCGCGTCGCACGGTGACCGCCAGGCGCTCGTCGTGGCTGAGAATGTTGAACTCAGTCCCCAGCACGCGGACCTCGCGATCAGCCACGGCGACCACGAAGGGCCGGTCTTTCAGATGGGCGACATCGAAGCTGGCTTCGCCGTCCACCAAGGTGACGTCACGCTGGGCGCGGGTCATGCGCACGCGCAGGGTCGTGGCGCCGCCCAGGGTCAGGCGCGAGCCGTCGTCCAGGGCCACCTCGCGGGTCTCGCCGCGCCTGGTCGTGTAGTCGGTGAAGGTGGGGCGGGTCAGTTGCGGCAGCACGGCGACCACGATGGCGGCCGCCACGGCAGTCGCCACGCCGGCCCACACCCAGCGCCGCGTGGGCCGAGGAGACGGACGGCGGAGCGCGACCACGTTGTCGGTCGAGATCGGCGCGGGGTCTTCGGCGGCCGGCGCCTCCTCCAGATCGACCCACAGGGCCTCGACCGCATCGTACGCCGCGGCGTGGGCGGGGTCGGCCTCGAGCCAGGCCTGGAAACCCGTCCAGTCCTCAAGGGCCGCATCGTCCTGCAGGCGCACGAACCAATCGACCGCGGCCTGCTGGATCGGATCTGTGTTGGCGGTGTCGGTCATCGACGGGTTGCGCTTCCTTCGCGCCGGGCCGGGGAGGGCGCTTGCCACAATGACGCCATGACCGGAGAAGTCCCTCCCCGGATATCGGCGGCTGATGCAAGAATGACACGGATCATCGCCCGACCCTCTTGAGCAGGTGGCCCAGCGCCAGGCTGACGTGCTTCTCGACCGCGCTGCGTGAGATGCCCATCCGGGTCGCCGTCTCGACGTGCGTCAGGCCTTCGAACTTGTGCAGGCGGAAGACCTGCTGGGTCACCGGCGACAAGGTCTTCAGCGCCTCGGTGATCTTCTCCAGGCGCTGGCGGGCGATGACCGCGCTCTCGGCGTCGGGCTCCTCGGCGACATCCAGGGCGCCGATCGAGGTGTGGTGAGTCCGGCGCCACTCGCCGTCTCGCGCGCCGGCCCGCTTGGCGCGCCGCAGGCGATCGAGCATCAGGTTGGAGGCCAGGCGGTAAAGATAGGCCGGCGGATTGTCGATCGCCTCGCCCGTGACCGCCTGGACCTTCAGATACAGTTCCTGGACCAGGTCCTCGACTTCGGCCCGGCCGCCTAGCCGGGCCTGGAAGAACCGCCGCATGTCCTCGCGCCGCTCCAGGTAGGCGCTCGCCAACGGGGAGAGATCCTGCAGGTCCTCCATGATCAGCCGCGCGTTCGCCCCCGGCGTCGGACCGGCGGGACGTTGCGGAACGGACGAGATGCGTCGGTGGTCATCACAAGGACGATCGGCCCGGTTGGAAGGACTCGGTGGAGGTAAGAGACATCGCTCGACGGCGCCATCAAGGCAAGGCTCGCAAACGCTTGCCGACAGCCTCGGAAAAATCGGTGAGGGGGCGCAACAGACGCGGCGTCATTGGCTCGAACGGCGCGGGGGCGTCTGGAGCCAAGTCGGTACGATGCGGATATTCTGCGATTTCGATGGGACGATCGCCAGGGTCGACACGACCGACCTGGTCCTGACCCGTCTGGCCGACCCGGCCTGGGAAGACCTGGAAGAGCGCTGGACCCGGGGCGAGATCACCGCCGCCGAGTGCATGCGCGGCCAGGTCGCCCTGATCGGCGGCGACGACGCGGCGCTGGACGCCGTGCTCGACAGCGTGGAACTGGCCGACGGCTTCGCCGAGTTCGTCGCCTGGTGCCAGACCGCCGCCGTGCCGCTGATGGTGGTCAGCGACGGCGTCGATCGCTTCATCGCGCGGATCCTGGACCGCCACGGGCTGGGCCATCTGCCGGTGATCGCCAACCACCTGGTCGGCAACGCCGAGGTGGGGCGCAGGCTGGAGCAGCCCTGGTCGCGCGCCGGCTGCGCGGCTGGCTCGGGGGTCTGCAAGTGCCAAGTCGCCACCAAGTCTGACGAGCGGGCCAACGATCCCGGCGACCTGATGGTCTTCATCGGCGACGGGCGCTCGGACTTCTGCGTCTCCAATCGCGCCGACCTGCTGTTCGCCCGCGACAAGCTGGCCGCCTACGCCCGCTCGCGCGCCGTGCCGCATCACGAATTCTCCGACTTCCACACCATCACGACGACGCTCGCGGCCGCCCACGGCCGCTTGGCGCGCCGCGCCGCCATCTGACCGGAGTTCTCCCCGAATGTATGACGCCGAACACACCGCCCTCGACGAGGCCGCCCTGCGCGAGCTGGAGGCCCAGTACTGCTCCTATGGCGACACCGTCCACTACCTGCCCGATCCCAAGTTCTTCGACGGCTGCGAGGGCTCGTTCATGTACGACGCCGAGGGCCGCCAGTTCCTCGACCTGCAGATGTGGTACTCGGCCGTCAATTTCGGCTACCGCAACCCGCGCCTGAACGCCGTCGCCCACCGCCAGCTCGACACCCTGCCGCAGGTGGCCAGCCAGTACCTGCACAGAGAGAAGGTGGAACTGGCGGCGATGATCGCCCAGGACGCCGAGAAGAAGTTCGGCCGCAAGGGCCGCGTCCACTTCAACGTCGGCGGCGCCCAGGCGGTCGAGGACTCGCTGAAGCTGGTCCGCAACGCCTCGGGCGGCAAGCAACTGATGTTCGCCTTCGAGGGCGGCTATCACGGCCGCACGCTGGGCGCCTCGGCGATCACCTCGTCCTACCGCTATCGTCGCCGCTTTGGCCACTTCAGCGACCGCGCCCAGTTCATCGAGTTCCCCTACCATTTCCGCGGCCCCAAGGGCATGAGCAAGGAAGAGTACGGCGAGGCCTGCGTGGCCAAGTTCGCCCGCCTGTTCGAGACCGAATATAACGGCGTGCTCGACACCAAGACCGGCCAGGCCGAGTACGCGGCCTTCTATATCGAGCCCATCCAAGGCACCGGCGGCTATGTGATCCCGCCGCCCAACTTCTTCATCGAGTTGAAGAAGGTCCTCGACCAGCACGGCATCCTGCTGGTGGTCGACGAGATCCAGATGGGCATGTGGCGGACGGGCAAGCTGTGGTCGATCGAGCATTTCGGCGTGCAGCCCGACGTGCTGGTGTTTGGCAAGGCCCTGACCAACGGCCTCAATCCGTTGTCGGGCGTCTGGGCCCGTGAAGAGCTGATCAACCCCGAGATCTTCCCGCCCGGCTCGACCCACTCGACCTTCAACTCCAACCCGATGGGCACGGCCGTGGCGCTCGAGACTCTGCGGATGACGCACGAGGTCGATTATGGCGCCCAGGTCATGGAGAAGGGCGCCTACTTCCTCGACGGCCTGAAGGACCTGCAGACGCGTTGGCCGCAGATCGGCGACGTCGACGGCCTGGGCCTGGCCCTGCGCGCCGAGATCTGTGAGGCCGACGGCTTCACCCCCAATAAGGCCCTGCTCAACCGCATGGAAGCCGAGGGGATGAAGGGCGACATCGAGATCGACGGCAAGCGCTATGGCCTGATCCTCGACGTCGGCGGCTACTACAAGAACGTCATCACGCTGGCGCCCTCGCTGGAGATCACCAAGGGCGAGATCGACCTAGCCCTGAAGCTGCTCGACGCCGTCTTGCGTCGCTGCGTCGACTGATCGTCCGATGCGCCCGGTGTTCCTCAGCCTCGACAGCGCCTTGGACACGCAACCGGTGTTGCGGGACCAGGGTGGGTTGACGGTCGAGGCCCAAGATCTGGGACCGGCGCTGCGCCTGTGGAGCCGGCCTGCCGCCCTGGCTTCCCTTACGGCCCGCCTGCGCGACCGCGCGCCGGCGGGCGGGGCTCCCGACCTGGTGTTCGCCGGCTCGGGCGACTTTCACCACGTCACGCCGCTGCTGATCGAGCGGGCGATCGCCGCATCCGGCGCCGGACCGGTGACGGTTGTCCATTTCGACAACCACCCCGACTGGGTTCGGTTCGACAACGGGCTGCACTGCGGGTCCTGGGTCGGGCGCGCCGCGCGGCTGGCGGGCGTGGCCAAGGTGATCACCGTGGGCGTCTGCAGCGGCGACATCGATCGCCCCGAGACCAAGCGGGCTGACTTGAGCCTCGTCGCCGAAGGGCGGGTCGAGCTCTATCCCTATCGCGCGCCGGGCGGCGGCCCGATCCTGCGGATCGGCGACCGCAGCTGGCCGTCGATGGAGGCGATGGGCCAGGACGGGTTTCTCAACCTGCTGGCCTCGCGGATCGAAACCGACGCCGTCTACGTCACGGTCGACAAGGACGTGCTCTGCGACGACGACGCCTTCACCAACTGGGACCAGGGCCGATTGAGCCTGGATGGGCTGGAGCGCCTGGTCCGGGCCGTGGCGGAGCGGGCGCGGGTGATCGGGGCCGATGTGGTCGGCGACTGGTCGCCGCCGCGCTACGGACCGGACCTGCTTTCGAACCTGCTGAAACGCGGCGAAGCCTTCCTCGATCAACCGCGCGGCGGCGTTCCGGGCGACCTGTCGCGCATCAACGAGGCGACCAACCTGCGCCTGCTCTCGCTGTTTGCGGAGCTCGCACGGTGAGTCCGACCCTGACCGCCTCCAGCGCCGGCCTGCTGGCTTTCTGCATCATCACCGAGATCGGCCGCGAGCTGAGCTTCAAGGCCGCCTCCGACGGGGCCGACGGCAAGCCCGCCTATCTGGCCGCCCTGGCGACCCAGCCGCTGCTGTGGGCCGGGATCGTCTTCTGGTTCGTCGAGATGGTCGCCTGGGTGGTGGTGCTGGAGACCACGCCGCTGGGGCTGGCTTTTCCGATCATGACCCTGACCTACGCCGGCGTGCCCCTGGCCGGCACGCTGATCCTCAAGGAGCGCCTCACCCCTATCCAGATCGCGGGCGCGGCCCTGGTCGCCGCCGGCGTCACCTGCGTGGGGCTGTCGGGACTGTGACCTCTTCGAACCCTGGAGCGAGCGCGATGACGCCGCGAGATTTCCGTCTTCCGAAGCGGGCCAAGGGCCTGATGGCCTGGACCGCCTGGGACCTGATTCCCGTCGCCGCGGCCGTGGCGCACATGGCCTTCGTGGTTTGGATCGTGGTCGGCTCGGCCAACCGTCCCTGGTGGGGCCAGTTGCTGTGCGGCTTCGGCTACGCCCTGGGGATCAGCTGGAACGTCAACGGCGTCTCGCACAACTTCCTGCACACGCCGTACTTCCGGTCCAAGGCCCTGAACCGTGCGTTCTCGCTGCTGGAGTCGGTGGCGATCGGCTTCTCCCAGACCTTCTACACCTGGGTCCACCTGCGCCATCACGAGGGCAACAGCGATCGGCCCGGCCCGGACGGCGAGACCCGCGACTGGCTGTCGATCTACCGCCACGGCAAGGGCGGCCAGCCCGAGAACGTCTGGTCCTATGTGTTTCTCGGCTTCTTCCGCGACAGCGGCGGCTCGGTCTACCAGGCCCTCAAAGCGCGAGGTCGCGACGCCGACGCCCGCTGGGGCCGCATCGAGATTGGCGCGGCGGCGGCCTTCGCGATCGGCATGGCGGTGATCGACTGGCGCGCGGTGCTGTTCCTGCTGCCGTTCTACTATCTGGGCGAATGCCTCTCGCAGCTGAACGGCTACTACGAGCACTTCAACGGCGATCCGGAGACGCCGATCGCCTGGGGCGTCTCCAGCTATGATCCGCTCTACAACGTCACCTGGTTCAACAACGGCCACCACGCCGAGCACCACTATCGCCCGGCCGTGCACTGGACGCGGCTACCGGCCCTGCGACGGGCATTGGTCGAGCAGCAGGCGGCCAAGGGCGTCCATGTCATTGGTCCCGCCCACGCTCTGGGCTTCCTGGCCCGCGCCAACCGCCGACCGCGTGGCGCTGAAAAGGCGGCGCGCTCGTGAGCGTCCAGCCCCTGCGACTGGCGGGCCGTTCGGGCCACGGCGTCATGCTGGTCCACGGCCTGACCGGTGCGCCGGCCGAGATGAAGCCCCTGGCCAAGCGCCTGGCGCGGCGGGGCTTCGAAGTTCATGCGCCGCTGCTGGCAGGTCACGGCGCCGACGAGGCGACCCTGCTGAAGACGACTTGGCGCGATTGGCGGGACGGGTTGGTCGAGGCCTATGATCGGTTCGCGGCCGACGTCGACACGGTGTCGGTGGCCGGGATCTGCGTGGGCGGGGCCCTGGGCCTGATGCTGGCCGCCGAACGGCCCAGCGTCCGCGCCGCGGCGGTCTATTCGATGACGTTCGAATACGACGGCTGGAACATGCCGCGCTTCGCCGTCGCCGCGCCGGTGATCCAGTTGGTCGCCAACCTGCCAGGGGTTCGCCAGTTGGCCTGGGCCGAGACCCACCCGTTCGGTCTCAAGGACGAGCGCCTGCGGAGTCTGGCCGAGCGGGCGCCGGGCGGACTGATCGAGGGCGCCATCGACCGCCTGCCGCTGGGCGCCCTCTACCAGATGTACCGGATGAGCCGGCGACTGGAGCGCATCGGCAAGACCATTCGGACGCCGACCCTGATCTTGCACGCCAGCGACGACGACATGAGCCACCCGCGCAACGCCTATCGCCTGGAGAAGGCGCTGGGCGGCCCCACGCGACTGCACCTGCTCGACGACAGCTACCACATGATCCATGTCGACCAGGAACGCGACCGCGTGGCGGCGCTGACGGCGGCCTTCTTCGGCGAGGACGCCCCATATGCCGTCGCGAGTCTCGAGATGAGGTCCCATGTTTGAGACCCGGGTCCTGACCACGCTGGACGACCTGCCGCGCGGCCAGTGGGACGCGTTGTTCGGCGGCGCTCTGGAAGGCTTCGACTACCTGCGCGCCATCGAGGGCGCGGGTCTCGCGGGCTTCGCCTGGCGCTATGTGCTGGTCCATCGCGACGGCCGGTTGGTCGGGGCGGCGCCGGCCTTCATCACCGACTATCGACTTGAGACCACCTTCGAGGGGACGGGCCGCCGGATCGCCGAACAGGTCCGCAACCTGGCCCCGGGCCTGATGACGCCCAAGCTGGCCTGCCTGGGCTCGCCCTGCACCGAGACCGCCACCGTAGGCTTGCCGCAGGACCTGCCGCAGAGCGACCGCCCCGCCGTCTTGGCGGCCCTTGTTCGGGCCTTCGAGCACGAGGCTGCGAGGGCAGGATGCGTCCTGACGGGGGTGAAGGACGTCGACCATGCCCAGGCCGAGCTCTGGTCGCGGGCTGCCGCCGCCGCCGGCTACAGCCCCGTGCCCGGCCAGCCGATCGCCGACCTGCCCATCGATTTCTCCGACCTCGAGGCTTATCTCGCCGGCCTCTCCAGCGGCGCGCGGCGCGACATGCGGCGCAAGCTGAGGTCGCGGTCCGCCGTGCGGGTGGAGTTGCGGTCTTCGCTCGGCGCCGATCTGCCCCGGGCCATGGCGCTCTACCACCAGACCCTGGCTCGCGCCTCGGCTCAGCTGGAGACCTTAACCCCGGCCTTCTTCACCGAGGTGGCGTCGCGCATGCCCGGCCGGGCGGTCTTCGCGCTGTACTACGCCGGCGACGACCTGCTGGCCTTCAACCTGCTGCTGGAGGACGGCGAGGTCCTGCTCGACAAGTTCTTCTGCATGGAGGCCGAGCGGGGCCGCGCCCATAATCTCTATTTCCTCAGCTGGTTCTACAATCTCGAGCGCTGCCTGGCGCGGGGCCTGAAGCTTTATCGCAGCGGCCAGGCCAATCTCGGCGACAAGGTGCGGCTGGGCAGCCGGTTGACCCCAGCGACCATGTATTTCCGCCATCGCAACGGCCTGCTGAACGGCGCCCTGCGCGCCCTGGCGCCGCTGGTCATGGGCGACCCGATGGAAGGGCTGGCCGCATGACCGCTGTCGCTCCCGCGCCCCGCCGCCGCCTCGCGCCCATGGTGCTGTTCGCCATCCTTCCGCTGCTGACCCTGGGCTATCAGATCGCGGCCAAGGCTTCGGCCGGTCATCTGGCCCACGTCCGCTTCGACGCCGACTGGCTGCTGGCCGCCATCCGTCTGCCGACGGTCCAGATCCTGCTGGCCTGCGAGGTGGCCAGCTTCGTCGCCTGGATGACGGTGTTGTCCGAGATGCCCCTGAGCGCGGCCTTCCCGCTGTCGGCGGCCAGCTATGTGCTGATCATCGCCGCCAGCGCGGTGGTTTTCCGCGAGCCCGTCGGTCTGCTGCAGATCGCGGGCAGCCTGGCCATACTGGTCGGCGTCTGGCTGATCGGGCGGGGAGGGCGCGAGACGCCTCCGGGGCCCGTCGCATGACCGGCATCGCGCTCAAGACCCTGCTGTTCGACTGGCGCCGGTTCGCGCCGGCCGCCGTGGCCGTCGGCTTTTCGGGACTGCTGGTGCTGCTGCAGGCCGGGCTGATCCTGGGCGTGTTCTCGCTGGCCAGCGTCTATGTCACCAAGTCCTCCGCCGATCTTTGGGTCGGGTTTCCGGGCGTGCAGAGCATCGACCTGGGCCGGCCGATCGGCGGGGCGACCGAGCTCTTCCTGCGCGCCGACCCGCGCATCGCCCAGGTCGAGCCCTTCTATTGGGGCTCGGGCGAGTGGCGCACCAGCCGTCACGGCATGGTCAATGTCTACATCGTCGGCCTGGATCCGACGCCCGGCGCCATGGTGCTGTCGGACGTCCTGCCGGCCGACCTGCGCATCGCCTTGGGAGAACCGGACGCGGTGCTGGTCGACCGCGCCGACCTCGGCAAGCTGGAGACCGGCGTCGGCGGCCTGGCCGAGATCAACGGCCGGCGGGTGCGGATCGTCGGGGTGACCGAGGGCTTGCGCGCTTTGGGCGGCGTCAATGTCATCGCCTCGGCCGCCACGGCCCGGCGCCTCGACCCCGCGATCGGCACGGGGGACGGCGCGGCCTATTTCACCGCCCGGCTGAACGATCCGCTGCAAGCCCGCGCCGTCGCCGCCGGCCTGCGCGAGGTGGGTCGTCAACGCGGCTTCGAGCCGATGACCAGCCAGACCTTCGCCGACCGCAGCGTCCGTTACTGGCTGGCCGAGTCCGGGGCGGGCGTGGCCTTCGTGTTCGGCAGCGCCGTGGCGATCCTGGTGGCGGTGATCGTTACCAGCCAGACCCTGGCCGCCGCTGTCGCCGCCTCGCTCAAGGACTACGCGGCCCTGCGCGCCCTGGGTTTCACCATCGGCGCCCTGCGCGCCATCGTCCTGGCCCAGACCGCCTGGATCGCCGCGGCGGGCGTGCTGTTGGCCGGCGCCTTGGCCGCGATCCTGGCGACGGTAGCGCGGCTGGGGGCTACGCCTCTGGTCATGACCGCGCCGATGGTCGCCGGCGCGATCGGCCTTGTGGCGCTCGTCGCTTTCGGCTCGGGCCTGTGGGCGCTGCGCCGTGTCGCGCGGGCCGACCCGGCCGCGCTGCTTTTGTGAGGTTGTCGATGATGCTCCGCCACGCGCCGAAGGGCCGCGTCCTGATCCTGCTGGCGACCGGCACCCTGCTGGCCGCCTGCCAGAAGGGGCCTGACGTCGCCGACGCCCAGAACCGTCCCGCGCCGGCGGCGGTGGCCCGAGGCGTGGTCGCCGTCGAGGGCGGTCTGATACCGGTCGCCGCACCCCGCGACGGCCTGATCGCCCAGGTCAATGTCGAGGAGGGCGCGCATGTCGATCGCGGCGGGGTGCTGGCTCGGCTAGACGTCGAGCGCAGCGCGTTGCTGGCGGCCCAGGCGGCGGCTGAGACCGCCCAGCAGGAAGCGGCCTGGCGCGGCGCTCAGGCGCGATCCTCGGCGGCGTCGTCCGAAGCCGCGCGTCTTACGCGACTGGCCTTGGCCGACGCGGCCACCCGGCGCGAAGCCGAACAGGCCAAACAAGCGGCGGCGGTGGCTGTCGCCCAGACCGACGAGGCGGCTCGCGCGGTCGACGTGGCGCGAGCGCGTCAGCGCCTGGCCGAGTTGGAACGGACCGTCCGCACGGTTCGCGCCCCGGCGTCGGGCCTGATCCTGCGCCGCACGGCGGCGGTGGGCGCGGCGGCGGTGGCCGCTTCGGGACCACCCCTGTTCATCCTGGCGCCCGACGGGCCCCGGATCGTCCGCGCCGAACTGGACGAGGCCTTCGTCGACCGGGTCAGGCCCGGCGCCGTCGCCTGGGTCACCGACGCCGCCGGCGGGGGGCGCGTGCTGAAGGCGCGGGTGCTCCGCATCTCGCCGTCCTTCGAGGCCGCGGCCCTGGACGACCAGCCCGGCGGCCGGGCCGATAGTCGGGTGCTGCGCCTGGTCCTGGCCTTCGACGAGCCCAACACCCTGCGCCTGGGCCAGCGCGTGTTGGCGAGGGTCGGCGGATGATCAGGCTTGCTCTCGCCGCCGTCCTAGCCGTGGCGCCCGCGATGGCGTCGACCGGGTTGCCGCGCTCCCCGACACCGGCGCCGGGCGTCGCGTCGCTCGCGGCGAATCCCTGGTCGCCGACCCTCGACGATCCCGTCTTGGCCGACCTGCTGGCCCGCGCGGAGCTGGGGTCCTTCAACATCCGCATGGGCCTCGCGCGGCTGGAGAAGGCGCGAGCCGATGTCGATCTGGCCCGGTCGGGCGGCAGGCCGCACCTGACGATCGGCGCCGAGGCCGCGATCGGCGGGGCCGACTTCTCGTCGAGCAGCGCCGGGGCCGGGGCGCCCGTGCTGGGCGGCTACGAGGTCGATCTCTTACATCGCTTGAAGCACGGCCAGGAGGCGGCCAAGTCGGACCAGGTCGCCGCCCTGCAGGACGTCGCCGCCGCCCGCCAACTGGTGCTGGCCGAGGTGGCTCGGACCTATGTCGGCCTGCGCGCCGATCAGGAGCATCGCGCGGCCGCCGAACTCCAGGCGAGCCTGGCGGGACAAATCGAGGACCTGATTCGCTGCAAGACGATGGAGGGCACGGCCCGTGAGGAGGAGCTGACGACGGCGCGGACGGCCCGGATGCGGGCCCGCGCCGAGCTCCGGCGCGCCGAGCACGCCGTCGAGGCAGGCCGGATGCGGCTGGGCCTATTGCTGGGACAGGACAAGCCCGTCGACGAGCCGGCCTATGCGGGCGACGAGATTCCGGCCACACCATCGATGACCACGATCCCGTCCGAAGCCGTCCAGGCGCGACCCGACATTCAGGCCGCGTTCGCCCGCCTGCAGGCCGCCGACGCCCTTAGGGCCGAGGCCGTCGCCGCGTCGCGCCCGCGCTTCATGCTGACCGCCGGCGTCGGGTCCGGCGACACCGACCTCCTCTATCTGCTGGACGTGCGGGCCCTGGCCTGGGCGGTCGCCGGCGGGCTGACCCACGAACTGCTGGACGGCGGCGCGGCCAAGGCTCGCAAACGCGGCGCCGAGGCCGAGGCGCAATTGGCCGAGCTGGCTTACCGAAAGACGGTTGGCGAGGCTTGGGGCCAGGCGCGGCTGAATCTGGCGGCCTTGCAGGACGCCGCCGCCGCCGAGGCCGTGGCCAAGGCCTCCTGGACCCAGGCCGTCCGGGCCTTCGGAACCGGCCAGACGCGGCACGATGACGGCGACATCGACGGCCTGACACTGGCCGCCCTGGAGGCCAGGGCCGCCGACGCCGACGTGGCCCTGACCAACGCCCAAGCCGCCCGCGCCCAGGCCTATGTCGACCTGCTGCTGGCCTTGGGCGGACGCGCGACGTGACCATTTCCCTGCGCGCCGAGGCGGTGCGGAAGCATTACGGCGAGGGCGCTCTGAGGATCGACGCCCTGCATCCGGTCAGCCTGAGCCTGCGGCCTGGCGAGCTGGTGATGATCACCGGTCCGTCCGGCTCGGGGAAGTCGACCCTGTTGGCGATCCTGTCAGGCCTGCTGAGGCCCGACGCGGGATCGGTCGAGGCCCTGGGCAGGGCACTGGTCCCGATGAGCGCCGACCAGCGCGACCGCTTTCGGCTGGCCCATTCCGGCTTCATCTTCCAGGGCTTTCACCTGCTGCCCGCCCTGACCGCCAGCGAGCAGGTGGAGATCGTGCTGCGGCGGCTGGGCGCTTCGGCGCGGGAGGCGCGGGCGCGGGCCGCCCAGGCCCTGGCGGCGGTGGGGCTGGAGCGAAGGATGTCCAACCGTCCGGGTGAGCTGTCAGGCGGCGAGAAGCAGCGCGTGGCCATCGCCCGAGCCCTGGCCAAGCGGCCGGCCCTGATCTTCGCCGACGAGCCGACCTCGGCCCTGGATTCCGAGAACGGGCGGCAGATCACGGCCCTGTTGCGCGCCGAGGCCCACGCCAGCGGCGCCACCGTGGTCTGCGTGACCCATGACGCCCGGCTGGCCGACCAGGCCGATCAGGTGCTTCGGATGGAAGACGGCCGGATGCTGGCGTAACCGGCGACCAAATCGGTGAGGGAGCGGCGAAGCCGCGGCGTCATTGGGCCAGACATCCATGGGAGCATCGCGCCATGACCGACGCCCTTTTCGCCCACCCCTTCCTGACCGACGACGATGTCGCCAACCTGATCTCCAGCAAGGCGGGCCTTGCTCGCTACGTCCTGCAGCGCCCGACCCGGATCTGCGATCTGGGCCTTCCGCTTGAGGCCTATATGGCGGTCCTGGTCGAGATCGAGGACCATTTTCACGTCGAGATCGACGACCTCGTCGGCGCCGACTGCACCACGCTCGGCGCGCTGATGGATCGCCTCAAGGCCCGCATTGGGTCGCCCGCGGGCCTGCCGCGCCGGGCGGCCTGAGCGCCCAGCCCTCCGGTCGAGAAATCGGTGAGGGGTTCGCCTGGGCATGGCGTCGTTGAGCCATGCGCATCGGCTTCCTCTTCAATCACGATCAGGTCCACCAAGTGGCGCACAGCCTGCCGATCGCCCTGGCCCTGGCGCGTGGCGGCCGCGATCTGGAGATCGTGGTCGCCACCACCAACCGGCGGCTGACCGCCGAGGTGATCCGGCTTGGAGGCGGCCTGATCGGCCACGGCGTCAGCCTGGTCGAGCTGAGTCTGACGCGGCGCTCTTCCAAGATTCTGGCCGCCACGACCGAGGCGCTGCTGCCGGCCACCAAGCTGCTGGTCTATGGCGACAACCTCGATTTCTTCCGGTCGCTCGACATCCTGGTCGTCGCCGAGAAGACCTCGCTGATCCTCAAGACCCGCCACGGCCTGCGTGATCTGAAGATCGTGCACACCCGCCACGGCGCCGGCGATCGGGCCATCGGTTTCGACAAGGCCAGCGCCGTCTTCGACCACGTGCTGGTTTCGGGCCGCAAGATCCGCGACCGGCTGATCCGCGAGACCGGCGTCGATCCAGACAAGATCTCGATCGTCGGCTATCCCAAGTTCGACCTGGCGCCGACCGGGGGGACGACCCACCCGCTGGTGGACGACGCCCGTTCGGTGGTGCTCTACAACCCCCACGTCTCGCCTCACCTGTCGTCCTGGTACGAGGCCGGCCGGCAGGTGCTGGACTGGTTCGTCGAGCACGACGACCACCATCTGATCTTCGCGCCCCACGTCATGCTGTTCGAACGTCCCTTCGTGGCGACGATCGACAAGCTGCGGCTGGACCGCGCCGGGCGGATCGAGGAGCGGTATCTGCGCGCGCCCAACATCCACATCGACCTGGGCAGCCGGGCCTCGACGACCATGGCCTACACACAGCGCGCCGACCTCTATCTCGGCGACGTCAGCAGCCAGGTCTACGAGTTCCTACGCAAGCCCCGGCCGTGCGTGTTCCTCAATAGCCACCGGTTTTCCTGGGCCGGCGATCCCAACTTCGGCCATTGGCGCGCCGGCCCGGTGATCGAGGACGTCGCCGATCTGGGCGAGGCGATGAGCCGGTCCCGCCGAGAGCATGAGACCGTCTGGCGGCCTGTGCAGGACGCGCTGTTTGACGAGAGCTTCGACCTGACCGACGAGCCGTCGGCGCAGCGCGCCGCGCGCGCCGTGGCCCGGTTCGCGGGATTGGGCTGGCCGGACCCTGTAGCACGCCCGACGGTCGAGGCGCGCGACAGGGCGCGGACCGGAACGGGAGCGGTCTGATGCGCATCTTTTATGTGATCAATTCGCTCGAGGGCGGAGGCGCGGCCTTGCCGATCCCGACCGTGGCCAAGGTGCTGGCCGAGCAGGGCGCGAGGGTCGAGATCCTGGCCCTGACGCGGCGCGACGGGCGAGCCCTGCCGCCGATGACGCGCCAAGGGCTCAAGGTCCACGTCCGTCCGGGCGGCGAAAAGGATCACGCCGCCGCCCTGGCCTGGCTGGACCGGATGGTCGCCGAGGAGCAGCCGGACCTGCTGTGGACCTCCCTGACACGGGCCACCTTGCTGGGCCAGATCGTCGGCCTGCGCCGCCGCGTGCCCGTCGTCAGCTGGCAGCACAACGCCTTTCTCAAGCCCGCCAATCGTCTGCTGCTGCGCGCGACCCAGGGACTGTCGAGCCTGTGGATTGGTGATTCCCACAGCGTCACCGCCCTGACCGCCGCGCGGCTGAAGGTCAAGGCCGACCGCCTGACCACCTGGCCGCTGTTCTCCGCCGACGCGGCCGCGCCACAGGCCAAACCCTGGCGGCCGGGCGAAACGCTTCGGCTGGGCGCGCTGGGGCGCCTGCATCCCGCCAAGGGCTACGACGTGCTGATCAAGGCGCTGACCCATATGCGGGCCAGCGGCTTTATCCCGCCCGCACCGTTCGAGGTCGAGATCGCGGGGGAGGGCGCGCAGCGAGAGCGGCTGCAGGCCATGATCCATCTGGCTGGCCTGGACAACGTCCGCCTCACCGGCTTCTGCGATACGCCGCGCGCGTTCCTGGCCGGGCTGCACCTTTATCTGCAGCCGTCACGCCGTGAGGGCCTGTGCATCGCGGTGCACGAGGCGATGCAGGCCGGTCTTCCGGTCCTGGTCACCGCCGTGGGCGAAATGCCTTACAGCGTGGTGGACGGGTTGATGGGACGGGTGGCGCCATCCTGCGACTACGAGGAGTTGGCCAAAGCCTTGAAATGCCTGCTGCGGGCGCCCGACAAACTGGCGACGATGGGTCAGGTCGCGCGGACGCGGGTGCTGGAACGGTTCGGCGAGGCGCGCTTCGCCGCCACGGGCGCGGAGATCTACGCCCGTCTGCCAGTGCGGCGAGAGGCTTTGGTCTCGGCGGTCGCGAGCCCGGCCTCGTGAGCCTGGCTGCCTGGGCGCTTCGCAAGGCCCTGACGCCGCTCGTCCGGCGCGACGCTCTGACTCTGGTCATGCCCTCCGGCCAACGCCTGAGGTTTGGCGACGGCGCGGGCCAGCCGATCGTCGCCCGCCTGACCGACGGCGCGGCCGTCTGGGCTTTGCTGCTCGATCCTGACCTGCGCACCGGCGAGCTCTTCACCGATGGCCGGCTGGTGATGGAGCAAGGGTCGATCTACGACTTCCTCAGTCTGATCCTCGACAACGACGGCGAGGAGAACCCGTCGCCGATCGTCCAGGCCTTCGACCGCTTTCGCACGGCCACCCAGCTCTGGCGCCAGCGCAACGATCCGGGTCGATCGCGCCGCAACGTCGCTCATCACTACGACCTCGGCGACGCCTTCTACGCCCTGTTCCTGGACCCGGACTGGCAATATTCCTGCGCCTATTTCGAACATCCGGGCCAGAGCCTGGCCGAGGCCCAACGGGCCAAGAAACGCCACATCGCCGCCAAGCTGCTGTTGGAGCAGGACCATCGCGTGCTGGACATCGGTTGTGGCTGGGGCGGGTTGGCGCTGTACCTCGCCGGAGTGGCCGGCGTCGCCGAGGTGTTGGGCGTCACCCTGTCCGAGGAACAGATCGTCCGCGCGCGGAGCCGGTCCCAAGCGGCCGGGCTGGCGGACCGGGCGCGGTTCGCCCTGACCGACTATCGGGCGGTCGAGGGCCGGTTTGACCGCATCGTCTCGGTGGGGATGTTCGAGCATGTGGGTCTCGGCGCCTACGAGACCTTCTTCAAAACCTGCCGCGAGCGTTTGGCCGACGACGGGGTGATGCTGCTGCACACCATCGGCTGCTCGGACGCGCCCAGCGTCACCAATCCCTGGATCACCCGCTACGTCTTCCCCGGCGGGCACCTGCCGTCGCTGTCGGATATTCTCAAGGCCGTGGAGCGCGCGGGGCTGGTCGTCGCCGATATCGAGGTGTTGCGCCTGCACTACGCCGAGACCCTGCGGGCCTGGCGCACAGCCTTCATGGCCCGCCGCGACGAGGCCGTGGCGATGTTCGACGAGCGCTTCTGCCGGATGTGGGAATATTACCTGGCTATGTCGGAGACGGCCTTCCGCTATGAGCAGGTCGTTGTGTTCCAATTGCAACTGGTCCGCCGGCAGGGGAGCGCGCCGGTGACCCGCGATTATCTCGCCGCCGCTGAGGCCGACCTGCGGGCGCGTGAAAACGCCATCTCGATTGGCGATCGGTAATCGCGCGGCCATCGTCCCAAAAGGTCGCGACGGGCAAGGTGTCGCCGGTGGGGCAGCCAACTGGAGAACACCATGAAACGCCTGATCATCGCCGTCGCCCTGATGGCCGCCACGCCCGTCGCCGTCCTGGCCGCGGCCAAGCCCTATACGGGCCACGAACTGGCCAAGTCGGCGCACATCACCATCGAACAGGCCCAGGTCATCGCCCTGAAGGCGCGGCCGGGCAAGGTCACCGACAAGGAACTGGAGAAGGAAGCCGGCGGCAGCGGCCTGCGCTACAGCTTCGACATCGTCGCCAGCGGCAAGACCTACGAGGTCGGGATCGACGCGGCCGACGGCAAGGTCCTGGAGAACGTGGCCGAGGGAAAGAACCCCGACTAGCGATTTCTTCTCCCGGCAAATCGAGGCAGGTTGGCCGCATGAAACTGTTGCTGGTCGAGGACGACAAGGAAGCCGCGGCCTACCTTAAGCGGGCCTTGTCAGAGGCCGGTCATACGGTCGACTACGCCGCGACCGGCCGCGAGGGCCTGATGCTCGCGGCCGCCGAGACCTATGACGTCATCGTCCTGGACCGCATGCTGCCCCAGATCGACGGCCTGGCGATCCTGCGGACGATCCGCGCGTCGGGGGTCAAGACGCCGGTTCTGCTGTTGACCGCCCTGGGCGGCATCGACGACCGGGTTGAGGGCCTGGAGGCCGGCGGCGACGACTATCTGGTCAAGCCGTTCGCCTTCGCCGAGCTGCAGGCCCGGGTCAACGCCCTGGCGCGGCGGCCGCCGCCGCAGGATGTGCCCACCAACCTGCGGATTTCGGACCTGACGCTGGATCTGCTCAAGCGCACCGTCACGCGGGCCGGCGCTCGCATCGAGCTGCAGCCGCGGGAGTTCCAGCTGTTGGAATATCTGATGCGCCACGCCGGCCGGGTGGTGACCCGGACGATGCTGTTGGAGAGCGTCTGGGACTTCCACTTCGACCCCAAGACCAACATCGTCGAGACTCATATGAGCCGGCTGCGGTCCAAGGTCGATCGCGGCCAGCGCCATGAGCTGATCCATACGGTGCGCGGCGCGGGCTACTGCCTGCGCGAGCCCGACTAGATGTTCCGCTCGACCAGCCTGCGCCTGGCGGCCCTCTACACCGCCGTCTTCGCGCTGTCGGTGGTGGCGCTGGGGGCGATCACCCTGCTGACGACGCGGGGCGCGCTGTCCGAACAGTTCAACGCCCGCATCCAGTCCGAATCCGTGGCCCTGACCCAGGAGTTCTACAGCGAGGGTCTGGAGGGCGTCGTCCAGGCCGTCCGCGAGCGCGACCGCACGCCCGGCGCGCTGGACTACGGCCTGGTGGGCCCCGACGCAAAGCCCCTGGCCGGCCGTCTGGCCGTGAGCGGCGCGGCGTCGGGCTGGTCGACGGTCCAGACCCGCCAACGCGATGGTGAGGTCGAGCCGATCCGCGTGCTAACCGTGGCGTTGCCGGGCGGCTATCGCCTGCTGGTCGGTGACGACGAGGAGCGGATCGAGGCGCTGGACGGCGCGGTGCTGCGCGGCTTCGGCTGGGCCTTCGCGGGGGTGGTGATCCTGGGCGTGGCCGGCGGCTTCGCGCTCAGCCGTGACGTCCACCGGAGACTGGCGGCGATCTCGGGCACGGCCGAGGCAATCATCGACGGCGACCTGAGCCGGAGAGTTCCGGTGCGCGGCTCGCAGGACGATCTGGACCGCCTGGCCGAGACCATCAACCGCATGCTCGACCGGATCACGACCCTGATGGAGAGCCTGCGCCAAGTGTCCAACGACATCGCCCACGACCTGCGCACGCCGCTGACGCGGCTGCGCCAGCGTCTCGAGGTCGGCCTAGCTCGCGAGGCTGAGCGCGGCGAGGCCATCGAGGGCGCGCTGGGCGACCTGGACACCATTCTCGAGACCTTCGCGGCCCTGCTGCGCATCGCCCAGATCGAGGGCGGGGCCCGGCGGGCGGCGTTCCGCGCCATCGATCTTGCCCAGCTGGCTCGCACGGTCGTCGACGCCTTTGCGCCCTCTGCCGAGGATGCGCGCCAGACCTTGCGGCTGGAGCGCGAGGTGGAGGTGGTCATCGACGGCGACCCGGAGCTTCTGACCCAGATGCTGGTCAATCTGGTCGAGAACGCGCTTCGTCACACGGGAGAAGGGGCGGCAATTCGGGTCGGAGTCGAGCGAGCTCAGGGCGCGCCGGTCCTGTGGGTGGCCGACGATGGCCCCGGCGTGCCGGCGGGCGAGCGTGAGAAGCTGTTCGACCGCTTCTACCGTCTGGAGCGCAGCCGCTCGGCCCCGGGCAGCGGACTGGGCCTGGCCTTGGTGGCTGCGGTGGCCCGCCTGCACGGCGCGGAGGTGCGGCTGCATGACGCCCAGCCGGGCCTGGAAGCGCGGGTCAGCTTCCCCGGTTCGTGAGAAGAGCCTTCGTCAGGTTGGGAATTCGCAATCTGCCCGTCATGACGTCGTCAGTTCGCCGCCGCTAAGTCGGATCCGTTCAGGAGCCTTGCATGCACGCCCGCTTCGCCGTCGTCACAGCCGGGTTCGCTTGGGTCGCCTTGGTGGTGGTCGGCTGCACGCCCTACGTCGCCGAGCCGGTGCATCTGGAAGCCTATCCCGCCGCGCTGGAAGCCCGCCGGCTGGATGAGAAGCCAGCCGGCGCCACCTGGACCGGCGGCGACTTGCTAGCCGCCGCCCTACCGCGTAACGCCTCCGTCGCCGAGGTCGCGGCCAAATACCGGACGGCGGTGGCGGCAGCCAAGACTTCGCGGGTCGCCCCCAGCATCACCCTGACGCTCACGGCCGAATACGCCAAGAGCGAGCCGAAACAGTGGCTGTACGGTGTGGGTTCCGACATTCCGCTGGACATCGGCGCGCGGCGCGGCGAACGGCTCAACGCCGCCGACCTGGCCGCCGTGCAGGCGCTCTACAACTATGGCGAGGCGGTCTGGACCGTCCGCGCCGCCTTGACGCGGGCCCGGGCCGATCGCCTGTCGGCCGACGCCGAGATGGCCTTGGCCCAGCGCCTCGAGGCTGTTCGCCAAGCTCGCGTCGATCGCCTGGACCGCCGGGTCGCGGCTGGTGAGGACGACCGCAGCCTGGCGCTGGTCGCTCGAACCGACCTGGCCGTCGCCCACCGTCGCGTCGCTGACGCCCGCGCGCGCCGTGTCCAGGCCGACGCCGCCCTGGCCCAGGCTCTGGGCGTGCCGGGCGCCGCCGTCGCCGACCTGTCGCTGGCGCCCGTCGCGCCGCCGCCGGAAGGGCTGGACCTGACCCGGGCCCGCCGCGACGCCGCCCTGACCCGGCGTGACGTCCTCAAGGCCGTGGTCGACTACGACCTGGCCGAAAGCGCCCTGAGGCTGGAGGTCGTCAAGCAGTATCCGGAGATCCATGTGGGGCCGGGCTATACCTATGATCACGGCGTCGCCAAGCTGCCCTTCAACCTGGGCCTGGTCCTGCCGCCGATGGACCTGAACCGCGCCGCCATCGCCCAGGCCGAGGCCAAGCGGGCCGAGGCGGGCCGCTCGCTGGAGGCCGTGCAGGCCGCCGCCTTGGGCGCGGTGGACCAGGCGTGGGCGGCCCTGGGCGCGGCGCGGATCACCGAGGCCTCCACCCGTGAGCGCGACCTGCCCGTCGCTCGGCGCCTGGCCGAAGCGACCGCCCGCAGCGCGAGGGCGGGCGAGGCCGACCGCGTCGACGAGCTGGGCGCCCAGGCGACCCTGATCGAGGCCGAGTTGGCGGTGCTCGACGCGCGGCGCGCCGCCACCACAGCCGGCGTTGACCTGGAGGACGCCCTGCGCGTCCCGTTCGATCCGGCCGAGACCGCCCTGCTGCAGACCGCGTCCCGCGCGCTTGGAGGCCAACAATGAACAAGCTCGCGATATTCGCCCTCATCGCTGGCGTGAGCTGGGCCGGTATCGTCCAGGCGACTGAGGTCCAGCTCGATGCAGCCACCCAGAAGCGGCTCGGCGTTACGACCGCGCCCCTTGTCGCAGCTCGGCGGCAGGCGGTCGCGACCGGTTTCGCTCGGGTGCTGGATCCCGTGCCGCTGGCCACGCTGGACGGCGATCTCGTCACCGCCGCCACGGCCGCCGCCGCCTCGCGCGCCGAGGCCGCCCGGACCAAGACCCTGGCCGCGGCCGACGCCACCGTCTCGCTGAAGGTCGCCCAGGCCGCTCAGGCCCAGGCCAGCGCCGACGCCGCCAAGCTGGTGCTGCTGCGCCGCCGCGTCGGTCTGGAATGGGGCGCCGCCTTCGCCAATGACGCCAGCCGCTCGCGGCTGATCGCCGAACTCGTCGCGGGACGGACCGTGCTTGTTCGAATCGACGCTCCGGCAGGGACCGGCGGGGCTCGCAGCGCGAGGATGCTACTGAGCGGCGGCGAGGCGGTCGATGTCGCGATCCTCGGGGTCGCCCGGACGGCCGACCCGCGCGTCCAGACGGGCGGGCTGATCGGCGTCGTGCGCGGCCCGGTCGCCGCGCGCCTGGGCGTGGGCATGTCGGCGCCGGTCACGCTGTCGGGCGCGGCCGGCGGGACAGGGGTGCTGGTTCCCCGCTCGGCCCTGATCCGCACGGCGGGCCAGACCTTCGCCTATGTCCGCAAGGACGCCGCCCATTTCGAGCGGCGGGCGCTGGTCGCCCCGGCCTCGCAGCCGGAGGGTCTGTTCTCGGCCGGCGGCTTTGCGCCCGGCGAGCTGGTGGTGGTGTCCGGGGCCTCGGCCCTGCTGGCCGCCGAGACCGCGCCCAAGGCCGAGGACTAGGCGATGCTCAGCGCTGTTGTCCGCTGGTCTCTGGCCCGGCCGCGCCTGGTCGCCATCGCCGCCCTGCTGCTGTTCCTCTACGGCTGCATCGTCCTGGCGCATGCCAAGTTCGACGTCTTTCCCGAGTTTGTACCGGCCCAGGCCGAGATCCAGACCGAGGCCCCGGGCCTGACCGCCGAGCAGGTCGAGCAATTGGTCACCCGGCCGGTCGAGCAGGCCGTGAACGGCGCGTCGGGCGTGGACAAAGTGCGCTCGGAATCGATCCAGGGCATCTCGATTGTCAGCGTCACCTTCGCGCAAGGGGCCGAGCCCTACCGCGCCCGTCAAGTGGTCGCCGAGGCGTTGGCCGAAGTGCAGGGCGCCCTGCCGGCCGGCGTTCTGCCGCCCAAGGTCGCGCCCCTGACCTCCTCGACCATGGACCTGCTGAAAATCGGCTTCACCTCCGACAAGCTGACTCCCATGCAGTTGCGCGACCTGGTGCAATGGACGGTGCGGCCGCGCCTGCTGGCCGCCGCCGGCGTCGCCCGGGCCACGGTCTATGGCGGCGAGGTCCGCCGGTTCGAGGTTCGTGTGCGGCCCGACGACCTGGCGGCGCGCGATCTGTCGCTGGCCGACATGGTGGCGGCGGTCAAGGCGTCGACCGGGATCAGCGGCGGCGGCTATATCGACACGCCCGAGCAGCGGATCCTGATCGACGCCCGCGGCCAGGCCATGAGCGCCGCCGACATCGCGGCAGCCCCGATCCCTAACACTACTGGCGGCGCGCCGGTGCGGGTGGGCGACGTGGCCGACGTGGTCGACGCCCCGGCCCCCGACACGGGCACGGCGCTGATCATGGGCAAGCCCGGCGTGCTGGTGAATCTGTCCAGCCAGTACGGGGCCAACACCCTGGACGCCACCCACGCGGTCGAGGCCGCCCTGGCCGAGCTGAAGCCGGCCCTGGACGCCCAGGGCGTCAAGGTCGAGGGCAACCTGCACCGCCCGGCCAACTTCATCGCCGCCGCGCTCGGCGGCATCGTCGACGACCTGGTGATCGGCGCGGTGCTGATCGCCGTGGTGCTGCTGCTGTTCATGCGGAACCTGCGCACGGTGCTGGTGTCGTTCGTCTCGATCCCATTGTCGCTGCTGACTGCGGTGATCGTGCTGGACGCCATGGGCTGGACCGTCAACACCATGACCCTGGGCGGCCTGGCCGTGGCCTTGGGGGTGGTGGTCGACGACGCGGTCATCGACGTCGAAAACATCGTGCGCCGCCTGCGCTCGCGCGGCGACGAGCCCGCCGCCGCCACGGTGCTGGCCGCCTCGCTGGAGGTGCGCGCGCCGGTGATCTACGCGACCCTGGTCGTCGCCCTGGTGCTGACCCCGGTGCTGATGCTGGGCGGGCTGCAGGGGGCGTTCTTCTCGCCCCTGGCGGCCTCGTTCATCCTGGCCACCGTCGCCTCGCTGGCCGTGGCCATTGTCGTCACCCCGCCGCTGTGCCTGCTGATGCTGTCCAACACCCGCCTCCCGGACGAGCCTGGCGTGATCCTGCGGGCCAAGGCCTGGCACGAGACCGTGCTGGTCCGTGCGGCCGGACGTCCGATGCTGGCCGTGATCGGCGCGGTCCTGGCGACGATCATCACGGTCGCCGGCCTGATGCTGTTCAATTCCGAGCTGCTGCCCAGCTTCCGCGAAAGCCATTTCGTGCTCGGCGTCGCCGGGCCGCCCGGCACGTCGCTGTCGGTGATGCGCAAGTACGGCGAGGGCATCACCCACGACCTGCTGGCCATCGACGGCGTCCAGAGCGTTGAGGAGACCATCGGCCGCGCCTCGGGGGGCGAGGACACCTGGGGCACGGAACGGAGCGAGTTCCATGTCGAGCTGAGGCCCAAGCTGTCGGGCCGGGACCAGGATCGCATCCAGGACGGGATCCACAAGACCCTGGACGCCTATCCGGGGCTCGAGACCGAAGTGTTGACCTTCCTGGGCGACCGGATCGGCGAGTCCCTGTCGGGCGAGACCGCCGCCCTGGCCGTCGGCGTCTACGGCGCCGACCTCGACACCCTGGACAAGACCGCCGCCCAAATCGCCGCCGTCATGGAGAAGGTCCCGGGCGCGGTCGATGTGAAGATCCAGACGCCGCCCAGGACGCCGGTGGTCCGCGCCGATCTCGACCTGCCGGCCATGGCCCGCTACGGCCTGGCGCCGGCCGAGGTGCTGGACGCGGTGCAGACCGCCTATCAAGGCTCGGTCGCCGCCCAGGTCTACCAGGAGAGCCGCGCCCTCGACATCGCGGTGACCACGACGCCCGACAGCCGCCAGGATCCCGAGGCGCTGGGCGAGCTGCTGATCCGCTCGGCCAGCGGCCAGGTCGTGCCGTTGACGGCGGTGGCCCACGTCTATCTGACCGACGGCCGCACCAGCGTGTCGCACGAGGGCGGACGCCAGCGGCAGGTGGTCACCACCAATCCGCCGCCCAAGGACGCCGCCAAGGTGACCAAGGCCGTCCAGGCCGCCATCGCCCAGCAGGTCCATCTGCCGCCCGGCGTCTATGTCGACTATGTCGGCACGGCCGCCGGAACCCAGGCCGCTCAGCGCCAGCTGCTGTTCAACGTCGCCATCGCCCTGGTCGCCGTGGTGGCCGTGCTGCTGATCACCTTCGGCGACGGCCGCGCGGTTTGCCTAATTCTAGCCTCCGCGCCGTTCGCTCTGGTCGGCGGCGTGATCGCCGTGGCCTTGACCGGCGCCAGCCTGTCGCTTGGCTCGCTGGTCGGTTTCGTGACCCTGTTCGGGGTGGCGGCCCGCAACGCCATCCTGCTGGTCTCGCACCTGGATCACCTGGTCACGGTCGAGGGCCACGACTGGTCGCTGGCTACCCTGGCCCAAGCGACCCGCGAGCGGGTGACGCCGATCCTGATGACCGCCCTGGTCACGGCCCTGGGCGTCCTGCCGCTCGCCATCCAGACCGGCCAGGCCGGGCGCGAGATCCAGGGGCCGATGGCGATCGTCATCCTGGGCGGCCTGATCACCTCGACCATCGCAAGCCTCGTCGTTCTGCCCTCCCTGATCTGGCGCTACGGCCGCGCGCCGCGCCCGATCGACGCGGCGGAAGTCCACTAGTTCACCCTTTGTCGTTCGGCTCGTCTCAGCAGGATTTCCCCATGAAGACCAAGTTCCTGGCCGCCTCCATCCTGGCCCTGACCGTCGTGACGGCTGCTCAAGCCCTGGCCGCCGCCGGGCCCGCGCCGATGAAGATCGTCGACCGCATCGCCGGTCCGGACGGCGGCTGGGACTACGCCAATTTCGACCCCGTCCACCGCCGCCTCTACGTGGCGCGTGGGGCTGCGGTCACGGCCGTCGACGTCGACACGGGCAAGGTCACGCCGGCCCTCGTCGCGGCCCAACGGGCGCATATCGCTCTGCCGCTGCCCGGCGGCGACGAGCTTCTGGTCACCAACGGCGGCGCCGACACCGCGACCCTCGTCGACGCCATGACCGGCATCGTCCGCGCCACGGTCCAGACCGGCCAGAACCCGGACGCGGCCCTGTTCGACCCCGCCAGCGGCCTGGCCTTCGTGATGAACGGCCGCAGCGGCGACATCACCCTGATCGACGTCAAGACCGCCAAGGCGGTGGGAGCGATCCCGGTCGGCGGCAAGTTGGAGTTCGGCGTTGCCGACGGCCAGGGCCGGGTGTTCGTCAATGTCGAGGACAAGGGCGAGATCGCCGTCATCGACACCGCCGCGCGCAAGGTGGTGGCCCACTGGGCCATGGCCGGTTGCGAAGAGCCCAGCGGTCTGACCTACGCCGGCGACCTCCGTCTGCTGATCGCCGCCTGCGCCAACGGCAAGGCAGAGGTGGTGTCATCGACCTCGGGCAAGGTCGTGGCCAGCCTGCCGGTCGGCGAGGAGCCCGACGCGGCCTTCTATGACGCCCACCGTTACTTGGCCTATGTGCCGAGCGGCGGGGCGGGGACCCTGTCGGTGATCGCCGTACGCGGCCCGACCGACGTCGCGGTGATCGAGACGGTGGCGACCAAGCCCGGCGCCCGGACGGGAACGTTCGATCCGCAGACCGGCAAGGTCTATCTGCCGTCCGCCGATTACGATCCGCCGGCCCAGCCGGGCGGCCGGCGGAGCGCCAAGAACGGGACGTTCGCGGTGCTCGTCCTGGGACGCTGAGGCTCGCAGACTGAACGTCCGCTTTCAGCATAGGCGTGAGAGTCCTCCTGGCGCGACCTAGGCTTCGCGCCTCCGAGACAGCTTGCCGTCCTGCGATCCCGTTGCAGATGGCCTAGAACTCTTCCCAGCCTTCGCTGGCCGGCTGAGCCGAGCCGGCGAAGGCGGCCAGCTTGGCCTGGGCCGCGCGGACCGGGTTGGCGCCGGGGCGGCTGGCCGAGCTGGCCGGAGCCACGGCCGGGCGCGGAGCCAGACGCGACACCTGGGTGGCCGGAGGAGCGCGGCGTGTCGTGGTCGTGCGGGCGGTTTGAGCGCCGCTGACCTGGAACCTGCCGATCATCTGCATCAGGCTATTGGCCTCGCCCTTCAGGGCGTGGCTGGCGGCCGTCGATTGCTCGACCATGGCGGCGTTCTGCTGGACGGTCTGATCCATCTGGTTGACTGCGGCGTTGACCTCATTGAGGCCGGTGGCCTGCTCGGCGCCGCCAGCGGCGATCTCGCTGACCAGGGCGTCGATCTCACTGACCTTGCCGACGATGGCCTGCAGGGCCTCGCCTGTCTGGCCGACCATCGACACGCCTTGGCCCACTTGCTGGGTCGAGGACGAGATCAGGGTCTTGATCTCCTTGGCGGCGTCGGCCGAGCGCTGGGCCAGGGCCCGGACTTCCTGGGCGACGACCGCGAAGCCTCGGCCGGCGTCACCGGCGCGAGCCGCTTCGACGCCGGCGTTCAGGGCCAGCAGGTTGGTCTGGAAGGCGATCTCGTCGATCACGCCGATGATCTGGCTGATCTCCTGCGACGACTTCTCGATCTGGTTCATGGCGTCGACGGCGCCGCGCACCACCACGGCCGAACGTTCGGCGTCCGAACGGGTCGAGGTGACGACGCGCGAGGCCTCGACGGCGCCGGCCGACGAGCGCTTCACCGTGGCGGTGATCTCGTCCAGGGCGGCGGCGGTCTCTTCCAGGCTGGCGGCCTGCTGCTCGCTGCGGCGCGACAGGTCGTCGGCGGCCGAGGCGATCTCGTCCGAACCCGAACCGATGCTGTTGGCGGCGTGGACGATGGTGCGCATGGCGTCTTCCATCTGGGTGATGGCGCCGTTGAAGTCGCTCTGCAGGCGCTGGTAGGCCTGCGGGAAGTCGGCGTCGACGCGATAGGTCAGGTCGCCGTCCGCCAGGCGGGTCAGGCCCGTGGCGATGTGTTCCATGACGAAGGCCTGCTCGCGGGCGGCGGCTTCGGCCGCGTCCTGGTTGCGGGCGCGTTCGGCTTCGGTCTCGGCGCTGGCGCGTTGCTGGGCGGCCTCGGCGGTGCGCAGGGCCAGGGCGTTGTCCTTGAACACCTGGACCGAGCGGGCCATGGCGCCGACCTCGTCTTTGCGCTCGGCGCCCTTGACCTCGACGTCGACGCTGCCTTGGGCCAGCACTTCCATGGTCTTGGACGTGGCCAGCAGCGGGCCGGCGATCTTGGAACGGCCGATCCAGACAGCGAAGGCCAGGGCGGCTGCTGCGGCGGCGATGCTGAGCGCCACCGTCAAGACGGCGCCGCGGTTGGCGTCGGCCTTGGACTGCGCGACCATTGCTTGAGTTTCGGCGCCGTGGTGGTCGATCCAATTGGCGACATCCTTGTTCAAGCCGACGATCTGCGGATCGATATCGCCCATCATCATCTTGGCCGCGTCGTCGGCGTTCTGCAGGCCCATGTCGGCCCCTTGCCGGGCGCTGGCGTGGATCGACTTGAAACGGGCGCGGAAGCCGTTGATCTGCTGTGCGGAAGTCGGATCGGCGGCGATGACCTTGTCGAGAAAGGCGTTGCCCTTGCCGTACGCCGTTTCGATGTCGGCGGAAGCTTCTTGAGCGGTCTGAGAGGCGCCGTCATAGGCGATCGTGCGATAGGCCGAGTAGCCGATCGACGTCACCTGCCGGTTGAACCGTGAGGTCGCCAGCTCGGCGGGCGCGCGAGCATCGACCAGGATCTGCGCCGAGGATTCGATCCGGCGCGCCTGCCAAACACCGCCGGCCACGCACGCCATCGCCACGGCCACGAGCAGCAACGCCGGCAGCACGACTTTGGTGGAGATCTTCAGATCATCGAGCTTCATCACCGCGCCTCACGCCGAAAACTACCGCGCCATTGTGCGGGCGGCCGGCTAAAGCGTGGTTAAGGCCAGGGCGCGTGGCGTTTGGTCGCAGGGCTTCCACGGCGGACGTCTATGACCGATCGAAGGCGGCAACGACTGGCGCGCGGCTAGGAGACGTCGCGATCCAGCGCTTCGACCATCGCCTGGACCAAGGCTTCGGCTTTGAAGGGCTTGGCGACATATCCATCCATGCCGGCCGCGAGGTAGCTCTCGATCTGGTGCGGCATGACGTTGGCGGTCAGGGCAAGGATCGGCGTGCGAGATCTGTCCTGACGCGCTTCGAGCGTCCTGAACGCCTTGGTCGCGGCCACGCCGTCCATGATCGGCATTTGGATATCCATCAGCACGATGTCGAACGCCTCTGCGGCGAACACTTCCACCGCTTCGCGGCCGTTAGTCGCCAAGGTGATATCCAGACCCAGCGGTTCAAGCAGCGCCTGGATGAGAACACGATTGGTGCGGTTGTCATCGACCGCCAGGAGTCGGGCAGCCCGAACAGGTGCTTCGATGGCTGGAGGCGCCGTTTCAGGAGCCGCGCCGCGTTCCAAGGTCAGGTCAAACCAGAAGCAGGAGCCTTGGTCTGGCCAGCTTTTAACGTGAAGTTCGCCGCCCATGGCGTTCACCAGGCGGCGGCTGATCGCAAGGCCAAGGCCGGTGCCGCCATAAACCCGCGTGGTCGACGCGTCGCCCTGGACGAAGCTCTCGAAAATGCGCGGCAAGGCTTCGGAGATCATGCCCACGCCGGTGTCGGCTACGGTGAAGCGGATCGCAGCACCAAGGCGACGGGCGCTGACTTCAACGCTGCCAGCTTCAGTGAATTTCACCGCGTTGGACACCAGGTTGCCGATGACTTGGCGCAGGCGAAGCTCGTCGCCCAACCAATAGCCGCCAAGGTCGTCTTCGACGTCGAGATCCAGCCGCAGCCGCTTTTGTGCGGCGAGATCGGCGTAGGTCCTGCACGTCATGGTGAGCGTGTTCTCAAGATCAAAGTCGCGCTGATCGAGGGCCAGGCCGCCCGCCTCGATCTTGGCCAGGTCAAGCAGGTCGTTGAGCAACACCAAAAGCATCTCGCCCGACTCTCGGGCGATGGCGATCCTCTGGGCTTGTTGCCGGGGCAGCCCATCACGTTCGATCACTTGCAGCATGCCAAGGACGCCGTTCAGAGGCGTGCGAATCTCGTGGCTCATATTCGCGAGGAACTCGCTCTTGCTCCGGTTGGCCGCTTCCGCCGCCTGGTGCGCATGCACCTGAGCCTCAAGGGCGGCCTGAAGTTCGGCGCCGTTACGATCCACGCGGCGGACGATCTTGCCGATGCGCGCGATCAGCGCCCACCCCACAAGGGCGAGCAGGGCCACCGCAAGCCCGATCAGGACCCCCGCTTCCCGGAAGACCTGAAAGCCTGGTCGCCTGGGCGTCCACTTCACGCCCGCGACGGGTTGATTGGCGAAGTCGCGCAGTTGCAGCCCGGCTTTGGCGCCTGCGGGGACGATCCCCACGTCATTTAGATGAAGGTCGCTCTTCAAAGCCCCTAGAAAGCCGGGGTCGGCCCGGACGGCCGTGAAAAGCACGACCGTTCGACCCGCCCTTAGGGCGTCGGCGGCGTCCTCGGGGACCACCGTGGATCCAGAAACGAAATACACCGCGCCGCGCCAGCGCATGACGCTGCTGAGGGTGCTGGACAATTCCGGCGCGGTGGGCGGAGCGTTGGGCCGCTCGAGGTGGCTCGCAAGTGCGGTTCGCCTGAGCTGCGCCAGCATGGGACGCACCTGGACGCTAAAATCAGCAAGCTGGTCGATCGAGCGTGTCCCTTGTCGGTCGTAGGCATAAAAAGGACGGTCGTTGGCGTCGAAAGCCAAGGCCAGATCAACGCCTCGATTGTTGACGAAGAAGGTGCCTATCTCGGCGTCTGCCCATGCCTGGTCACCGCCTGGGTGGAATTGGCGGTAGGCTTGGTCCCACACGGTGGCCGTGGTCAAATCGGCGCTGAGCTTGCCTGTCCAGCGCTGCAAGGTCCGCTCGGCCAGGGCTTGCTCCTGCCGGGCCTGAAGTTCGTTCACCGAGGCGACGGAAAAGGTCAACAGCGCTGCGCAGCTGGCGATCACGACAACAAGCACAACGGCCGCCAGCGTCAGCAGCAGGCGTACGTCTTGCCGGATAACGATATGAGCGTCTTGGCTGGGACGAACAGTCATGCGGACGCTCTTAGCGCCCGGCTGGTTATCTTAAAGCGGCAATGGCGGTCATGAGGCCATCTGCCGCAAGCACTCCCGGCCGAAGGCATCGACCGAAAAGCGTTCCGTAGCCTGCGCTTCGGGCGCTGGGCCGCCCAGGCCATGCACGCCCCGTCGAGGCCGCCTGAGCCGGCGGACACGGGGCGCGATGCAGGTTCCTAAGCCCGATTTCGGCAGGGGGATTTCGCCATTCCGGTTCGGGCTCGATGAAGCGGGCCCGAACCGCCCCTGACCAGCCTGTCCTCCCCCGCCGCTGCGGCTACGACGCGGTCCTGCCCGCCTACGACCGCCCCTGACGCCGTCCGCCGCCATCTTGCTCCCTGTCCCCGACTCGGGGCCTCAGGAGGGGACGGACGTGCGAGGGCTTGGGATGACGCCGGACGAATTCATGGACCTGGCCGCTGGCATCGGTCCCGACGTGCAGCGCAAGCCCGTGCTCGACACGGTCCAGTACCGCGTGGGCGCGAAGGTTTTCGCCACCCTGGGCTGGCCCGCCGAGGGTTGGGCGGTGGTCAAGCTGAACGCCGGCGACCAGCGAAGGGCCCTGGCCGCCTCCAACGCCTTCGCGCGCGAGCCGGGCCGGCGGCGCAATTCCGGGGTCACGCTCATCCATCTCAAGACGGTCGACCGCGCCCTGCTCGCCGAGGTGCTCGGCGCGGCCTGGCGCCAGGCCTATCTTGGATGTGGCCGGGCCGGCGCGGCGCACGCCGCGAGCGGCGCGCAGCTCGACGCCGGCTGAGACCTGGACCGACGCGCGGGCGCGTCTCGTCACGCCCCGTCCTTCATCCGCCACAGCCTCATTCTCTGAGCTCGCCCCACGCGTTCCTGAAGGACGATCGGCGAGGGGCCCTTCCTTGTGGGCGGTCGCTGGCGCGACCGCGCGCTTGGGGGCGCTGCCCCCTGGCGCACTTCGTATCGGTTTCCGCCCAGCTTCGCGGGCGTGAGGGCCTCGAGGATCTCGAGCGCGGCGACGGCTGCAGCCGGGTCCCCGCGAAACCGCCACTCCGTTTGCACCCCCCGAAGGGGCGCTCGAGCGCCGAAATCACTGGGAGAAAACGTCCCACAGCCTGCTCGTTGGCGTGATCCTGCACGTGCTCTACGCCGAACCGGACAAGACCTTGGCCGGTGTCGCCAACTTCCTGGCCGACCCGGCGCGGTCGATCGAGGCGACGCTGCGGGTGATGATGGCGACACGGCACCTTGGAGACCGCGTCCACCCCGTCGTCGCCAGCGCAGCCCGAGAGCTTCTGAATAAGAGCGACAACGAGCGCAGCGGGGTGCTCTCGACCGCGATGAGCTTCTTGGGGCTCTATCGCGATCCGGTGGTCGCGGCAGTCACCTCGCGGTGCGATTGGCGCATCACCGACTTGGTCGAGGCCGACAAGCCTGTCAGCCTCTATCTCGTGGTGCCGCCGTCGGACATCAGCCGGACCAAGCCGCTGATCCGTCTGATCCTCAACCAGATCGGCCGGCGACTGACCGAAGGTCTGGAAGCGTCGCGCGCGCGTCGGCCTCTGCTGCTGATGCTCGACGAGTTTCCGGCCTTGGGGCGCCTGGACTTCTTCGAAGCCTCGCTGGCGTTCATGGCCGGCTACAAAATTCGGGCTTTTCTAATAGCCCAGTCGCTGAACCAGATTGAAAAAGCCTACGGGCCGAATAACGCCATTTTGGACAATTGCCACGTCCGCGTGGCGTTCGCGACCAACGATGAGCGCACGGCGCGCCGGATCAGCGACAGCCTGGGCACGGCCACAGAGATGAGGGCGATGAAGAATTATGCGGGCCACAGGCTCTCACCTTGGCTCGGACATTTGATGGTTTCGCGCCAGGAAACGGCGCGGGCGCTGCTGACGCCGGGCGAGGTCATGCAGCTTCCATCGCAAGACGCCATCGTCCTGGTCGCCGGAGCGCCGCCCATTCGGGCGCGGAAGATCCGCTACTATGCCGACACGCGGCTCGCTGGACGTCTGCGACCGATCGCCGGCGTCGAACGACGCCCCCTCGCCAGCGGTCCATCTGCTTGGGTGATCGCGCCGACGCCGTCAGAGGCGGCGACGCCGCCGATTAAATCAAGCGCCGACGATGGCGGGTTGAAGCAGGAGCCGGAGCTGGCGGGCCATGAGCACAATGCGGCAGATCCGATCGTGGACCCGGTTGATCTGGAGTCGGATGGGGACGGTGACGAGGCGCAGCAGGGGCGGGAGATGCAGCGTCGGTTTGCCGGCGTCGCCCGGCAGACCGCTATGGACCAAGACGACGGCATTCCGCTGGGCGGTGACTCATGAAGATCCCCACCAAGGTCTTCCTTCCCCCCGACACTATCCGCAGGCTCGAGGTCCTGTCGGAGCGCTCGGGACGGGGCAAGTCGGAGATCGCCCGGGCGGCGATCGAGTCGTACCTGTCTCCGGACTCCGCAGAAGCGGCAGAGGCGGCGCTGACCCGTCGGATCGATCGACTATCTCGGCAACTCGATCGCATTGAGCGCGACGTCACGATCGTCACCGAAGCCGTGGCGCTTCATGTGAAGACCTGGCTCAAGATCACGCCGGTGATGTCTTCCGCTGAGGATCGTGCAGCGGCATCAAAAGGACAGGAACGCTACGCGGCGTTTGTCGACCTCCTGGCCAAGCGCCTTACGGACGGCCGACTGCTGAAGCGGGAGGTTGTTGCTGACGTCCCGGAGGAGCAACCCTGACTCTTCTCCGACCTTCGGAACGTCCGCTTCCTGGCAACGGTCGAGGCGCTAGCGACGTCGGTACTGCGAACGCGGATCCTCAATCGTCGTAGTCGAGGTAAAATACTCTGCGCGGTAGCGCATCTAGATCGACTGCCGGACGCTCATTGCCTCCAAGGGCCTTCCACATCCCAAGGCGCTTACGCGCGGACACCAAGGAAATCCTGAACAGGTTCGCCACGGCGAGCGGTGACTTTCCTAGGTCGAAAAGGCGGTAGCAGATTTCGACGCCGCGCTTCGTCAGCCGACCATCGTCATAGGACGAGTAGGGATGGCCAGGACTGTCGAAATCCTCCAGCCCTGTACCGCGCAAGTCTACTTCCCGGCGCAAGGCCTCGTCCTCAGCGTCACGCTCGTTCATCAATCGGCCGATGATCCGATCTAGCCGTTTTAACTCTGCGTCGTAGACACGCTCCGCCGCCGAAAATGCCATCGACTCCATTCTGATCGAGCTTGCGCGCTGCTGCTCACGGACTCGCTGAGAGAGGAGCTTGCTGAATGCTCGGATTTTATCCAGGGCATCGTAATCATGTTGGGGAAGGTGAAGCGGCTTCAGCTTGGACAGGCCGCTAAGCGGACGCTGGTCCTCCGTCTTCTGAAACTCCCTGACTCGCACCAAATCCCGCGCCCACCGCTCGTTGCTAAGGTCTGCGGTTAGGATGTGGAGATCGTGAGCGATATCGTTCCTGAAGGCGATTGCGGGCTCAATGCCCTTACGCTCCTCCTCGGTGATCACACCGTCCCGTATCAGCGCCTTGAAAGCCCGGCTGAGCCGCTTGTTCGGTCCAGGTTCCGACTCCAGTTCTGCCTGTGCCTTCGGGTCGTCACCTTGCCTTCCGGCCAAAGCTCGCTTGATGCGCTCGTGAGCCTCGTGCGCGTCCTGTATCTGGTTCCGTAGGTCTTCCGCGTGGAAGAGCACGAGCATCATCTGGTAGGTGCGATACTTTAGGACAGCCGCCTCAAGTGGGCGGAGCGGGCCACGATGAGGTCCGACATACTGAGACCGAGCTACCGCCATCGCTACCTCTCTGTACTAGCTTAGCAGCTTGGCACCCGGTGGAAGTTCGTAGCGCTCGTAGAACATGACGGTCGGACGGAGCTGCATAATCTGCGTCATCATTCGAGCCGAAAGGGCCTCAAGCCGCTCAATCGTGTAGTGTGCGAAATGCGCCTTGTTGGTTATCAGCTCGTAGCTGCCGTCGTAGATATTCTGCTCAAAATGACCATGCGCGACTTTATTGCGTTCCTCGTTTAGGTCGGTGATCTCCGCGAGGTCCAGGCCATTTAGGCGAAGGTCAACTGGCATCGCTTGTAGGACTGCGAGGCGATCAAGTCGCACCTTGAACATACCCTTGGTGAAATCCTTGAGGGCAATTGGATTGCCGAGTTCCGCGACGCACTTCTCAAGCAAGAGCGTAAGGTGCCGATCAATCTCGTTGTGAGCGAGAATGAACCTCCCAAGAGCGGCTTCGTAATTCTGCCTGATAGCAGGGTCAGCCGAGGGAATATCGTATTCGTCATCGAAATCAGGATCGGGATAGCCCATCATGACGCAGCCTCGTCTGTTGCTGGCTTGGAATGCTTCGTCACCCATTCAGGCACCGGCCCTGGAGGTCCTGGCTCCCACTTTGGCGCGGGCGCTACCTCTGGCTCCTCAGGCTCTTCCAGATCGGCCGTCGCCTTGACCCAAAATGTCATCTCGTAAGCGTCGTCAGGCGTGATGAGTTTAGCCTCAGCGGCGATGACCCGCGCGACGTACTCCTGAAGCACAACGAGTTGGTCCAGCTGCTCGCCAGTGAGACGGCTGTAGCCCGCGTGGACAATGTTAGATCGCACGGCGTAAATCGCATCGAAGGTCTTCATAATCTGCTCGCGCTCTTCGATGCTGCGTCCGATCAGATATGCGATCCGATTTCGCATGAGCTTGCCAATGCCAACGTCGGCATTCTCGTCCTTTGTGCCTCCGACAAGGATTTCCAAAGCGACCATGGCCTGGACATATTGAAGCAACTGATTGTCGCCCGCGTAGCTGTCGAAGAACCACTGCGCGGCGAGCTTGAGCCGCCTGCCATGCTTTTCGCTAGCCAGGATATATTCCAAGGTCGTGAGGTGCCGACCGACAGCATAAGCCCACTGCGGAGGGACTGCGGGATTGGTCGGTGGAAAGACTAAGCGGCTGAGCACATGGCTCCAAGCCGAGTCTAGACGGAACGTGCCCTCGTAGCGAAATACGCCGCCAACCTGCCGATTGAGAGTGATCCACATTTCGTTATCGGAGGTGGCTGGCAAGTAGTTCAGTCTAACCAAACCAAGCGCCAACATGAGGCCGAACATCGCGCGAATGTCCTCCAAGGCGCGATGATACGGATGGCTCATCTCTCTGCCCAGAACGTACCCGGTTCCGCGCACAACTAGATGGGCATTGTTGACCACCATAATGGCGTGGCCTTTGCCGAAGTTTTGCCCTTTCCCATTGGTGAGTGATGGAACGTCATAGGCGCGGTGAAGATGCTCCCCCTTACCGATATGGATGCGTTCGCTCAGCTCCCAAAGGCCACTCGACTGAAACTGGCTGTTCAGGGTTTGCGGCAGGGGAATGGAAAATGCGTAGGTATGCGGGACGGCTTCAATGGCGTCGATGATCTCGCCGGAAAGAGCAGCGAGGTCACTGAACCCGTTGATGGCCGATAGCGCACAACCATCGGCGTAGAGAAAGCCCTCCGCGCTGACCTTTTTCCGCAGGTAGTCGTCCAGGAAATCGGCGAACGGGTTCTCGGAGATATACTCCTTGAGAGAAGCCACATCGCCACTCGCGAAAGACCGATCAATCCCGTCGATCGTATCGGTGTCCTGATAGCCGAGAATGCCGCCATAGACCGTGATCCCAGCAAGCACGCCTTCCAGCTTCTCGGCGAGTATCTTCTTAAAGCGGGGATCGAGCTTCATGGCGGCCTAGCAGTAGACGACGAGGACGGGAGCAAAGTTCCACCCTAAGGCGCAAAGTTGGCCCTTGGAACTCGTGCTAAGTGCGCGCGGGGTCAGGTACCAAGTAAACACACACAGCCAACACGGCTGGCAGGGCTTTCTGGCTACCGACTATGGCCGCGCAGTGATCCGCCTAGCTGTCGCTTTGCGCGGCCGCGCCCCGGCGATCAGCCCGCTGGTTTGACACGGTTTCAGGCCCTCAGGCGGCCTTCACATCAAAACCCAGATAGCGCAGCGCCTTGGCCATGCGACCGTTCATCGGCGGCGACACCTCCGGTTTCACGGTGCCGAACAGCTCCAAGGCGCTGAAGAAACCGAAATTGCCGAGCTTCATTCGAGGGTCATACAGCACGTCATGCAGGCGCGGGACGAAATCGCCCGGACCGTGGATGAGGTGCGCAAGGGTGCGCCGCACCCGCTCGACGTCGTCGTTATTGGCCGCCCAAAAGGCTGCGGGCAGGGCGGCGAGGCCGCCTTTGACGAACCTGAGTTGTTCGGTGAAGGCGTGCAGCGAGAGCAGGCCCTGGGTAATCTGCTCCTTGGAGGCGGCCTCCAAGGCTGCAGAGGAGCCGAAAGTCTGGTCCACGGTCCGCAGCCAGCCGACGTAGGTCGCCGGCACCATGTTGTCGGTGGTCTTGGCCCATTCGGCGCCAAGGTGGAGAAGGCGCTCGCGGCGCTCAGCGGCCGGCAGCTGGGGAGCAGCTCGCCACGCTTCATCTCCGATGACGTAGCTCAGCCTCACCCAGTTCAGAAAACGGTTGGCTTCGTTCGCGAGGCCGATGACCTCGAGTTCGGGACGTCGGAAGCCATTTTCGGACAGGACGTCGCTGACCTCGGAGAAGGCTGGCCGGTACTGCTCGTAGATCTGGCGCTGGAGACCATCCTGGAACAGGCGCTCCTTGGACTTGGACTCGCTGCCGACGGTGATGCTGCGGGGCTGGGCCCGCCCCACAGCCTCTTCGATCAGTTCGTCGGGACCAGGACCCTTGGGCTGGCCGGCGCGCCAGGCGCGGGCAAAGGCTTCGTGGATCGCTGGCGTCAGAACCTTGGCCTGCTCCCAGAGTTCCAGGAACAGTGCGCGCACTTCTTCGATGGCCTGGAAGTCCTCCGCCTGATCAAGGCAAATCGCTGCCTCGCGGTTGGAGCTGAGGCCGCCGTCGGTGAGGTTGGCAGAGCCGAGAAGAGCGCAATCGTCGAAGATGTAGATCTTGGCGTGGAAACGATGCGTCAGAAACCGGACCGCCACGTTCGGCGCCTTGAGCACGGCGGCCAGGGCTTCCGGATGGGTCGCGCTATTCAAGCCCACGAGAAGCTGCACGGTTTTGCCCGCCGAGGCCGCTTCGACGACTGGATCGGACGCCGTGAAATAGGGGGCTGCCAGATGCAGGCGTGAGGCCTTGCCGGCCAGACGTTCGAACGGATTGCGGACGTAGTCGAACTTGCCGCCATTGGAAAACACCCGCCGCATGTTGCCCCCTCTTTCGTGTCTGGTTGAGTTCCGGTGATGACCGAACGGGCCGACTGTTCTGTCCCACCCGGAGGTGTCGAAGGTACGCAACTCAATGCTGTCGAACGGGCTACTGTGACAGATCATCTTTGGCCGGCGCACCGGACAGGGCGTCTGCGCCCAGAACAGCCGGGGCGGGAATGATCGGCCAAGCGCGACCTGAAGCGAGATCGGGGTGACGGGGATCGTACTCGGGCCAGCCGTACTCGTCGCGGACCAGGTCGATATCGGCCAGGCGCCGGGCCGCCGCATCGCGCGACCCGCCGTCGGCGACCATCGCCAGCAGGTTGGCGCGCAGCGCCGCGGCCGGCCGAGGGACGATGTCATACGCGTTCTGCATGCCTTCGTGCGGACGACGCTCGGTGACGGCTTCCTCGATCGCGCGCTGGTCGAGGAACCGACGCCCGAGCGCGTTTTCCAGCCGAACTAGGATCAGTACGCCGTTGTCGTCGGCGCATGCGGCCACGATCGCCGCCAGGCTGGGCAGTCCGGGAAACTGCGGGAGCCCATCGAGCAGCTGATAGATATAGGCGCGCAGATCCGGCGCCTCCGCGACAAGGCCCGCGATGGTGCGCACCATGTGCCAATGGTCGCCAGCGTCGCGCAGGTAGGTTCCGTCGGCGATCAGGTCGATGAGGCGGCAACGGGACGAGTGGGTGTCCAAGGCAAGAACAGTGTCGCGCCAGTGGCGCTCCTCGTAGAAGGCCGGGTCCTGCTGCGGGAGGGCAAAAAGTACCGTCTCGGTGTCGAGCGAAGGCGCTTGTGCAAGTCCGCCGACGACCTCTTCAAGGAACCGGGGACGGCGTTGCGCTTCGGGCAGGCCCGCAACCAGGCCCAAAATCTCGAGCGGTCGATCAACGAAAGGCAGGAGGCGAAGCCAGTCGCGCAGCGCCCAGCCGTTGCCGTCGATCAGGATCCAGGTCTGTGTCTTGGCCGCCTCGTAGGTCTCAGCCACGCCCGTGGCGACATCGTCAAAAGCGATGATCTCTCCCGATAGCACCAGACTCAGCAGCAGGTTGGCGCGGTGTTCGCGCGGCGCCAGATCGATGAGCGTCCGAAGCAGTGCGGGCCGTTGGCCGTGAGGAAGGCGCAGTGCGGTTGCGGCGAGCCTGACCGCCCGTTGCTGCTGGGCCTCGTCGGGCGCGGAGGTCAAGATCTGTTCGACGACCGCCAGGATGGTCTCAGCTTCCGGGCATGTCGCATCGGGCCGGGCCGCGCGCTCAGCCCGCCGTTCGGCTACGCGCGAGATATCAAGGCCAAAGTGATGTGGCCGGGGCGGATCGTTGGCCCGGCGCCAAAGGTCGGCGAGGATCAGCGCCGCTTTGTCGCCGAACTCGCCATCGGTGAGGTATTCGGCCAAGAGGGTGACGACGTCCGGCGTTCCAATGGCCGTAAGCGCGGCCTGATAGTCATGAGACAGCGGGCTTTGGGCTTCCTGCACGGCCTGCGATGGACGCCAGTGCAGCGCGATCGCGGCCTCGCGGAATCCCCGGTAGCGCCGCAGTTCGTCGTCGAGCAGGCGTTTGACGATCGGCAAAAGCGCTGGCGATGGCTCGACCGTCGCGAGCCGGGCCAGGCTCGCGGTTTGTTGGCGGCTGGCGTCGGTGGCGAGCATCTGTTCGGCCCATGCCGCGATCAACGCCGCGACCGTCGCCGGGACGTCGGTAGTCAGAGCTTGCCCGCGCTGCCCCGGCTGGGACAGCCTGTGTCGGAGCAGATCGGCCAGACGAAAGAGGATTTCGTTGTCCGCGCCGTGGGCGCGAGCAATGACCGACGCTAATAGGTGATCGATCGACGCCCAACCGAGCCGCCCCTGCAGGTCGCTGTACCGTCGCGATGCCTCTATTTCGGTCCGCACAGTTGGAACGGTTTCCAGGTAGGCATCGACGAGGCGCGCCACGCCCGCCGGGCCGAGCACCGACGTCGCCGCATGGGCGTCGCGCCCGTGGTCGCGCGTCGGGCTCAGCGCGAGCGTCAGCAGCGCATCGTCATCGTCGATGCTCAGCTGGGCGGCGGCCAGGGTGTCGTCGCTGCCGTACGGCAAGGGAAGTCCGGCCCGCACTCGCGCCAGGAGCCCGGCTGCCGCAGCCTTCGGATACATGCGGATGGCGTCGTGAACGAGCGAGGCGGCGAAATCGTTTGCGCCCAGATCCTCGGTAGCGATGATCGCGATCAGGTCCTCGGTGAGGTCCACGCCAGGCAATGGGTTGACGATCGCGCGCAGCCGGCTGACCAGGCTTTGCGGTTCGACCGGCAAGCGCTCGCGAGCCCGTGMGACCATCTCGCGAACGCCCTCATGTTCGACGATGTCGATGATGTCCCGATCGGCGGCCATGGCGATGGTTTCGTCATTGGCGCTGCCCAGAATGCGCGCGACGTGGTTGTCGCCCCGGCGAAACGACAGGGCCTCGATTACCCGGATCTTCACCTGCGGGTCGGTGTCGGCGACGGCGATTTCGGTCGCCAAATCCATGCCATCCACGCCGCTGCGCGCCGCCAGTTCGTAAAGTAGGATAGTGCGCTGTTCGACGGGAAGCGCGGCTACCCCGGCGGCGGCGCCCGGGCCCAGGACACCAGGCCTGAATCGAACCCGTTGCCGCATGGCCCAAAGAGCATCCTGCTGATCCTCGCTCGCCAACACTGGCCAAAGGATGTCCCGGAAATCCGGGCGGCCCGACGCCAACATGAAGAGCAGCGCGCGGTCGGGCCGGCCTGGCCGACGCCAGCGCCTGACACGCGGCTCGAGGGTGGGCGCCACCAGGGCCCAAACCGCGTCGGTCGCCCGGTAGATCATCTCGGCAGCGAGCATCGGGTCGACGTCCCACGCGGCCAGGATCGCGCTGGCGCAGGCGCGGCGGTGGGCCTCGTCGCCGCGCGCCAGTCGGTCGACGGAGAAGAGGATGGCTTCTTCCCAAACCGGCAGGTCGAAGACTCGGGCGAGAAGATCGGCCCGCCGCGCGGCGTCCTCCAGATCGTCCAGAATTCGGCGCTGCACCCAGCGCGCGGCGTACCATTCCTGGAATTGCTGGTGTTGAAAGGTGAAGCCGGCGCTGTCGCCACTGCGGGTCAGCAGGTGGTCGCTGACGAGGGTGTCGAGGACAAGGTGGGGCGCGGGCCGTGCCCCGATCTGTCCGTCGTCTTCCAGCGCCTTGGCCGTCCGGGTGATGCAGGGCCGCGCGTCGGTCTCGGCCAGGGTGGTGTTACCGGTCGTGGTGGCCTGGACGGCAAGGGCTTCCAGATAGTCCGACTGGAAACCGTCGAGCACGGCGCGCAGGGTCTCGGCGTGCTGGGGCTGGCGCTCGTGCGCCGTGACGAAGAGGCCAATGACGGCCTCCTTGGTCTCGGGAAACGGCGCGCCATCGGGCAGCGAGAGCAAAGCGGTCAGATAGAGCGGGATCGTGATCAGGTCGCGGACGCCGGCGGTGCGCCAGGCGCGATCGACGAGGTCCACGCCGACTTGGCCGCGCATGGCTCGGGCGATATTGGCCTGCAGGTCCTCATTGAGCGGCAGGATGTCGAGGAGAGCGCCCGAGAACGGTACGTCCAGGGCCTGGCGACGGGTCGAGACGACGAGGCCCAGAGCGGGGAGTTCGGCCTTAAGGTCTTCGACCTGAATCCGGGCGCGTTTAGCGGCAGCGGCATCCAGCTCGTTCCAGCCGTCCAGCAACAGCCACACGCCTTGGGCGCCGGCCGCCTCGCGCAGTTCTTGGTCGGATAGGCCAGCGAAAGCGCCGCGCCGCAGGATCGATTCCAGCAGTGTCTCGTTCTGGGCGGCCCATTCGCCGAGGGCAACGAAGAGCGGCGTGCCAGTGGCGTTGGCAAGCAGGCCCTCGGCGATCTGCAGCAGGGTTGTCGTCTTGCCCATGCCGGGCGGCGCGACCAGGATCATGTCCTGGAGGGCAGTTCCGGCCTTGGCCAGTGCCTCAGTGGTCAGCGGCTCATCGAAGCCTTGTAGTTGCAATGGCAAGGGAAAGGCTGTCGCCGGCCACTTGCCGCCGGCGCGCAAGCGTTCGAGATCGGCCTGGGCCGCAGCCCGGACGCGTTCGGACACCGGATCCGTGGCGGGCTTGGGGGCAACGAGTTCTTGGGGATTGTGGCGAACGACGCGATGCCAGGAATCTTCCTCGGCGCGGCGCTTCCAGGCGCGCAGCATCTCGACGGGAAAGGCCGCTGGGTCGGAGTCGATCGCCTTCCCGTGGTCGCGGCACATCCAAATGCCGTTGTCGGCGGCCTTGCGCTCGTCGGCAGTTTGGCTGGCGTCGTAGCGCGGCCCTCCGGGCGCGGCCGCGCAGATGTGGGCGGCGGTGCCGATGTTGATCTCGCCCTGGCCGTCCTTAGTCGCGCCGATGGTGGCGGCCCGGCAGTTAGGGTCCGAGCAGAGCCACCCGGCGCGCTTGGCGATCTGCTGTACGACCTTGCTGGAGAAATCGTCGCGTTTGGTCACGTGGCTCGGACGGGCGGATAGAAGCGACAGCTATACCATCGGATCGAGCCGGAAGAAGTAGGGGTGCCGAATGTCGGTTCCTGCAGGTGGGCCAAATTCCGCTTTTGGCCCTTTCAAGTACGGCAGGCCTAACCCTGATGCGAATCTTGCCGGCGATCCGGAGGGCCTGCTTTGCGCGAGCCCGACAAATAACCGCTGCTTTAAGGTTAGGCCGAAATTACCACACGCAACTTCGCCTGCGTGGTCTTGAAGAGATAAAGTTCCGTCGTCGCTAACAGACGCAACGCGTCATCGGTGATCGTCGCGACCGATCCGCCAGGCTGAACGAGGATCATCTCGAACTCGATCTTCGCGCGACGGGCTTTCTCCTTAAAGTAGGCCAACTGCTTCATGTTCCCCTTGAGAAACCTGTTCGCACCTGCGCGAGCCCAAATTTCGTGCCGACGTTTGAGATCGCGGTAGAGTGCTGGAAGGCCCGCATGCTTCGCGGTGATGCTCTTTTGCGCCTGACCACACAAGGTGTAGAAGTTCGTGATGTCACGCGACACCTGACCGCCATGCGCGCCTTTGCAGTGCACGAGGCACAGCCGGATCGTGTCCTCATCCACGTCCTTCAGGCATACCAAGTCAGCGGCTTCCCCGCATCCGTCGTCGTTGAACACAACTTCGTATTCCGGCTTTAAAATCTCAGCTGTTCGATACTGAATCGTCGCCTGATCGGCGGCCTTGTGCATCGACTCCTTGTTGAGAGGAATGCCCGCCCAGTCCCAAGATTCCAGGCGATCCTTCGGGAACAGGCCGGCGTCCAGCTTCGCGGGGATGTGGTAGCAATTGTAGGAGTACGTGCCGTCGACGTAATGCACAACGAGCGGGTCCTTGAGCAGGTATTCCAGCAGATCGACGGGATCGCCGTTCCCGATCTTGAAGCGAACCAGCGGGCCGGACACGTGGTCGTGTCGGTAGCCTCCCGGCAGACCGTCCCGGATGGTGAGGCTGTATTCTGAAGCTGCATTGTCGCTGACGATCCGGATGTGGATCTCGCCATTCGGACCGGCTTCGCCGAGATCAAGATCGATCTCGTAGAGCGGCACTTCGACATCGCCGAACAGAACCGACTGGCGGTCGTTGAATCGCTGCTGCGCCTGCTCGCCCCATTGGACCGTGATGGGCTGAGACGAATATGGCTTATCCAGCTTTTCGGGCTTTAGGAAATCGCGAATGACGTTCGCCTGTTCCTCGCCCTTTTTCGTGACCTTGGCCCAGGTGGCTTTGGTCCACTCGATCCACTCGGTGATCGTCCCGGCTTTTTGCTGCCAGACCTTACCGCGGCGTTGAGTGCCGCCCCATATGACGCGCTCGCCGTTTTCGTAGCCAAGGCAGGCGAGGTTATTGAGTTCGGACTGCGCCTTCTCGATGAGCGCGAGTCCTTCTGTGACGTTGGGACCGAAATACGAGGTGAAGCTAATTGCGCCAATTCGCGATGAGCCGAGGCTCTTCACGAGCGGCAGTTCGACGTTGTTGAGGATATTGAAAATTGGAGTGCCCGAGACGAGCTCGGTTTGGTCATCGGTGATAATCTGGGCGAGCTTCTCCGAACGCACGCCCTTGTAGTCGCTCGAATAGAGGCACAGGGCACCAGCATCCTTATCCCAACGAACAACGAGAAGGTCGTAGATCGTATTCAGGACGTTTTGGTAGTTGCCCCAGCCCACCTCGTCAGCGCGGCAGATGACCGCGACCAGGACGCCATCCTCTTCGCTGTAGGAAAACCAGCTCTCAGCCCCTTTGGGCAGAACTTCCTGATACGCGACTGGATTCCAAGTTTCGCATTTGGTTCGGAAGAACTGAGCCGACAGACCCGGCCGCAAGTTCCAAAGGGAAAGCTGATCGTGAAGCGTTCCTTCCGCCTTCAGACCGTAGACGACGTCCTGCAGGCGGAGCTCTTCGTCGATACGCTCCTCACTAAGGCGCTTGATGATCCGGTCCCAATCCGCCCCTTCAGCGTAGAGGTCGGCCAGCTTCTTCTCCGCTTCTGGGTCAGCAATGTTGGTAATAACTGTCGCTTCCCCAATCTTGTCGGGGTCGCCCTTACGGGTGAACCGGCCGATAAACTGGAGCGTGATCGCCAGCGATTTGTGATTGTCGTGCAGAGCCGCGACCTTGAGGTAAGGCAGGTCGAAGCCTTCTCCTAGCATGTCGACACACACGACGATCCGCGAACCATCCGGACCCCGGTCGAACAGTTTCGCCATCGCTTCCTTCGTGGCGATCACACCCAGACCGGAGTGAACAAATACGGGCTTCAGGTCGGGCGCGAGTTCGGCGTAAAGCCTGCAAATCTGCTCGGCCCTGTCCTTGGACTTGGTTCGCGCCATGAGAAGGTGGTCGAGTTTCAGTTCGCCCCGGTCATGGCGCAGCGCGGCGACGGCGGCGACGGCGACCGCGCGATCGCGCATCTCGTCCTCTCCGTATTCTTCGACGGTGCGGAGGTTGATTGGCCGGTAGTAGCCCGCCGCCTGAGCGTCCCCGAGCTTGTAGTTAAAGATGATCTTGCCGTCGCCGCGTTTGGTGTCTCGGCGGAATGGCGTGGCCGTGAACTGAAGGATGCGTTTCGTGTCGAACCTGTCTCGAATGGACAACCAGGTGGCGGCCGAGACGTGGTGCGCTTCGTCCACGAACAAATCGGTGGTGCTCTCGATTAGTGCCGCCACGGCTTCCTGGTCGGAAGCCTCCAGCGTGTTTGGCAGGGTCACGATGACGTTCGCCTGCCGGATGATTTCGCGGGCATCATCGACGGTTTTCAATCCGGTCGCGATTACCGCTACGCGGGGGCAGGCGATTTCGTGCTGCACCACGGTCGTGTCGGGCAAGACGCCCAGACTGATGAACTTGCCGGCAATCTGCGAGCGCAATGCATCGCTCGGCACGAGAACGAGCGTCCTCTCCAGGCGGCGATAGACCTGGGTCGCCAACATCGTTTCGGTCTTGCCGGTGCCAGTCGGCAAAACGACCGTCGCGGGCTCGAAGTCCGTTCCGACGGCGAAATGCGCCGAGATGGCGTGAAGGGCCCCGATCTGCGGCGTTCGGAGCCCGGCGCGCCCGGCGGCCTCATCTTCAGTATGAAAGTCGAAGGCATTGACCCACGCGTCGAGCACCTTTTCGGGAGTATTGACGTAGTTCGCGAGCTTACCGAGGTTGTCCCATTGCAACGTGAAGTCGGCAGGCTGCTCGTCGTAGGTGAGGGTTCCCGAGGAGGTCATCACAGGCGTGTCACTCTTGACCTTCCGGGCTCCCTTATGTCGAAGCAGTAGCTCGTCGTAAGGCGCGCTCAGTCCAGTCGTGATGAGATCGTGACCCTTGAACTGTGAGGATGAAATCTGAGCCTTCGTGCTGGCTCCCAAGAAGGGCGTCTGCACGATCCAATTGCCACCGACTTTGATCCTCCGCTCTGGGAGCGGCGGAAGTTCAATCGTACCAAGTGGTTTAGGAAAAAGGCTCACGCAGCCCCCGTTGCAAAGTGACCATGACCATTCGGCACCAAAGCAAAGCTTGATTGGTTATCCGTCGGGGTCAAGCGGCGATTGAGTGTGGCGAAGATCTCCCCCGGAGGTCGATCGGCGCGCTCATCATTGCGCGAAGGGCTTGGCCCTCGATATTCGTCGCGTCGGTCGAACGTCCGGAATCTGGAGCGACGTCAACGTCAGCAACTGGCGCAGTCCGAAACCGGCGGCGCTCCGATACTTCGCTCAGCCTCCGATGCTGGTATGCAACGGCTGTACGCTGCGAAGCGGAGGTGCCTTTGGAAGATATTACCGAGATAGAATATCACGATGCTTTGGCGCGGACGGTCGGGCGACGGCGACACCTGTTGCTTGGCAACGGCTTCAGCATCTCGGCACGTACGCAGTTTCGCTATGACGCGTTGAGAAGCGCTGCCGATCAGTTCGAGTATGCGAAGGGAATCTTCGACGGCCACGAAGGCGCTAACTTCGAAGAGCTGATGGCCTCCCTACTTCGCGGTCTGGAAGCCGCCTACAGGGAGGACGAAGACGAGACCACCCAGCTAATCGAAGAGCGGTTGGATGGTCTGCGGCGACTGTTGGCTGATACCGTGACTCTCGTGCATCCAGCTAGTTCATTCTCCATGCGCCGAGAGGAATTACAAAACTGCGCCAACTTTCTGGCTCCGTATATTGGTCGCGCTACCGTTCCTCACGGAATCGTCTTCACAGTCAACTATGACTTGCTGCTCTATTGGACAGTGGTGACGTTCGGCGCCAGGCAACCCGGCCGGCAACTAGAGTTCCACGATGCGTTTCAGGGAGACGTGTGGTTAGCCGAAAGAATGAGGAACGCCGATCTATCGATAGTCTTCTTACACGGCGGGATTCACATCTTTGACGATGGGGGGCGCATTGTACGCGTGCGGTACCAGCACGGACCTGCCCCTCGGAACCTAATCACCCAGATACGTGAGCGACTTTCGGCAGAAGACTTGCCGGTCTTCGTGGCAGAAGGGAGCGCGGAGCGCAAACTTCAGCACATCCAGGCGAATCCATACCTACGTGAAGCGTTCCGAAAGTTCCGCTTTGCCTGTAAAGACGCCCGTGACAGCCTCTTCACGGTTGGCCACTCGCTTAGTCTTCAAGATAGCCACCTGACCGACTTAATTGGTCGTGGAACCATCGGTCGTGTCTTTGTCGGTGCCTACGGCGGACGCGATTCTGCTGATGGTCGTCGCGCGGTCGAAGTCGCTCGCCAGTGGCACCAAATGCGAGGGGCGGCGCCAAAGTTCGCCGCCTTAGAGGTTTTTGTCTTCGACTCTCGCGCCTGTGGGATCTGGGAGAGTGCGGGTCAGAGCGCCTAGCAAGGCTACCTCCGCCACCGCCTCCAATGTCGGCTCTCCGGATCCTGGCGAAGTTCCGCTGATGGCGCCTGTCGGACCCAATGCGTCACGCCGCGGGCGGCCGCTGACGAGAGCTGACTTTGCCTACTCACCAGCGTCACTTTGGCCGCCGTGGGCACCTATGGCGTCTGGCTGAAAGCTGGCGCCTGCTTTACCCGAGCTTCCCGGCTCCACGAACTGGAGTTGCTAGGCCGAATGCCCGCAAACTTGTAGGACTTTGTTAAAGATCCGAACCGGTGAACAAACAGGGCGGTCGGCGGCGTCTCCGGGTCGGCGCGGATCAATCGCGCTGTGACATACCCGTGACGGGTGTGCAGCCGCCTAAGGTGGTCAAGCAGCTCAAAGTCAGAGTATCGGCCGTCAACGGTTGGCCACCTAGGGGTCGTCACCCTGCGAGGCGGCTGCTCGGCGCGCTGTAACTTCGTCCTGGCCATGCCGCGTCGTTTGAACTCAGCGTAGTCGTAAGGGATGCCAGCCAGCCGATACGCGTTCGTCAGCTTTCCAAAATGATATCGGCAGAGGGCAGCCGCCGGAAGCGACGGGTCAGCGTTGAGCATCGCTTCGCTGACATGGCCCTCTCGCTCATAAACGGCACGGAGGGCAGCCAGCACATCTTCCTTGCTGGACACCCTTTCGGTCTTGGGCCGGCGGTCCCAACGCTCACTTCGGTAGCCCACGGCGCCGTAGGCCGCCTGCATTGATCCATAAAGCCGGTAGAGGGTCTTCGTGCTAGGCGTATAAGGGCAGCTATCGATCAGGTTGCTGGTCAAGTACCCTCTGGCTTTGAGGAGCCGGGCCAAAGCAGCAGCGACTTGGCCGTGGGGCAGAAGGCGTTGGGAATTACGCAGCCGGCGCGACGCACGATCAAATAGGGCACAGCTGATAACCGGCTCTAGGACCTTCGTCCGGATCCAGGCCTCGGGCGGGTTTGCTTTGCGGGCGCCCTTGAGGCGCTGGCTCGTGCGGTTGAATACATGCACGCCGACCAATAGTTCGTTCTTCAGGACGTTACGCACCCGCAGTGGGGTCCAGCTACTGCCAGTCGATGGAACGCCCTTTTCATTCAAAACGCGGGCAATTTCAGGAATGGTCATCCCATCGAAGGCGTACCATCGAAAGATCTCCCGGATGACGGCGATCTCTTGGCTGTCTCCAACGGCCCACACTACACGCTGATTGTTGAGCGCCTTGGTCTGGCCAGGCTCTAGCCTTTGAATTGGACGGTCGTGCTCATCGACCAGCAGCCGTTCGAACCCATAGCGCCGATTGCCGCCCAGCTTGTGGCCGATCCGCGCCTGCAAGAGCTGAGCAAACAAGACCTTCTCTGAAAGCTCCCGGCTGTACTCCGCAGCCTGAAAGCGTTTGAACTGCTTGAGAAGGCTGCTGAGGGGCGAGCCATCGTTGTCGAACGTCTCTGTGCAGTACGAGACCGGCACTGCGGCCGCGTAGCACAGAAATTCATAGTGGCCGCTCTCATCGAGGTTCTGGAAGCGACCCCAGCGGCTAACGTCGTAGACCAGTAACCTTGTAAACTGTCTACCGGGCTTTAGCACATCGGCTAGCAACGCCTGGAGGCCGGGGCGTTCTCTGAGCGTCAAGCCGCTCTCGCCTGGATCCTTGTAAGTTTTCACAACCACTAGGCCGTTCTTGGCGGCGTAGGCCGCGATCGCGCGGGCCTGATTGCGGATCGAGTAATTCTGATGATCCTTCGACATGCGCAGGTACTGCGCTGCCGGAATTAAAGAAGGCGATGAGCTATCTGGCATGGTGAACCTCCACCGGTTCCCCCCTCGCCAGAATATCATTGGGTCAGACCCGCCAACAGGCCTTCAGAAGGTGCTTTTCAGCTGGAGAACCCTCCGCTTGGCTGGACCGGAAGCAAACAATCCAAAAGGCGGCGAAGGGTGGCTGGCCGGCCGAGCCTGAACATATCATCGAAGGTCGTGTTTCTGGCACCGCTCCAAAGGCAGCTATTGGCGCACACGGGCCCATCATCCATGCTCCCGCTGAAGCAAGACGGCACATTGCCGAGCATGGCAGAGACTTGTTCGCGCGAGCGTCGGATGCGATAGGCGAGGCTGGGTGGTCGGCCGCGTTGGTCTATCAGGGTTTACGTTGGTCGGGCCGCCAGCGCGGAGACCCGCGCCATGCTTGAACGCACCCGCAAGCCGTCCGTCTTGAGAGAACTCCTGGACAGCGGAGCTGCCGGCGGGTTGCTCCTCATGGCCGCCGCCGTGCTCGCGCTTTTCGTCGCCAACTCGCCGTTGGCGGACAGATACTTCAGCGCGCTTCACACCTCGTTCGCCGGCCTCGACCTGCTCCATTGGATCAACGATGGACTGATGGCGGTGTTCTTCCTGTTCGTCGGGTTGGAGATAAAGCGCGAGTTCCTGGACGGGCAGTTGGCCACTTGGTCGAACCGGGCGCTGCCGTGCATCGCCGCGGCCGGCGGCGTCGTCGTTCCCGGACTCGTCTATGCCGGTCTAAACGCGGGAAGCGGCGACACACTTCGCGGCTGGGCTATCCCGACGGCAACGGACATCGCCTTCGCGCTCGGCGTCCTCTCGCTCCTGGGTCCGCGCGTCCCTACAAGCCTCAAAGTTTTCCTGGCGACACTCGCCATCGTCGATGACCTCGTGGCCGTGCTGGTCATCGCCGTGTTCTACACCGCCGAGCTGAATGTCGCGGCTCTCGTGGGCGCGGTGATCGCCAGTGTCTTGCTGGTGGGCCTCAACCGACTGAAGGTGACCAGGCTCGCGCCCTATCTGGTGCTCGGCGTGGCGCTCTGGTGGCTGGTCCTCCTATCGGGCATCCACGCCACGATCGCTGGCGTGGTCTTGGCGATGACCATTCCCTTGCGGGCGTCCAAGGCCGCGCCGGACGATGCGACATCGCCGCTTCACCGTCTGGAGCACGCGCTGTCGCCTTGGGTGGCGTTCCTCGTCGTCCCGATCTTCGGCTTCGCCAATGCCGGCGTCTCGTTCGCCGGCATGACGCCCTCGGTCCTCGTCCAGCCCGTTACGCTGGGCGTGGCCTTGGGCCTGTTCCTGGGCAAGCAGGCCGGCGTCTTCCTGGCGGCGTGGCTGGCGATCCGCTTGCGCATCGCGTGCTTGCCGGTCGCGGCCTCCTGGTTGCAGCTCTACGGTGTCAGCCTGCTGTGCGGGATCGGGTTTACGATGAGCCTGTTCATCGGTCTTCTCGCGTTCCAGGACGCGGCGCTTCAAAACGAGGTGAAGGTGGGGGTTCTTGTCGGGTCGTTGGTTTCGGCGACCCTCGGCGCGACGCTGCTGAGCCTGGCCAAGAGGCGTCTCCCAGCCATCCCGGAAGACGCCTAAGGGTCTGGCCCGAGAATGGATGTTGGCCGGCGTCCTACGGCGAAGTCCGATGTGCCGCCGGACCATGTTTGCTGGTCGCGCCGCCCGGCTTGGATTTCGTTGCCTGGGGAGAACCACAGCATGCGGCGAAACGACAGGCTCACTCCATGAGGACTAGGCAATCTTCCCCCTCAGCGGTCAGGACCTCGCAGGCGGCGCTGGCGCCTTCGGCCGAGCGGGCCGAAAACCGCGCTGCGAACAGCGCGCCGATCCTGGAGACGTCGCGGGCGCGCGCGCCAAACCGGCGGGGATGACGTTTGGTGACGTCGGCCAGCCTGGCCGCGCTGCTGGCCTTGGAGCGAAAGGCCCCGACCTGCACCCACCATCGCGCGCGTTCTGCGGAAGGTGAGGCGACATCGCCTTGGGCGAGGGCGATTTCAGGTTCCGTTGTCGTGGACGCCATCAAGGTTGGGGCGGCGGCTGGTGGAATGGCCTTGTCGTCAACCTGCCGCGCCGGCTGCGTCGGGTTCAGCAGATCGTTGACCGCGACCTCGAAGCCGGCTGAGCGGATGGCCAGGCTCGAGAAGCTGGCCTGGACCAATCGTTCCATGAAGGCGTCGCGCGAGCGCGCCGAGCGCCCGCCCAGCACCACGGCGATGACCCGCCGCCCGTCCTGTCGACCCGAGGTCAGCAGGTTGTAACCCGAGGCATTGACGAAGCCGGTCTTGAAACCATCGATCCCCGGCTTGGCCAGCAAGCGGTTATGGCCTCGGATCACCCGGCCGCGAAACACCGTCTGCTCCTGGTTGAAGATGGCGTAGTCGTCGGGATGATCGCGAAGGAAGGCACGGCCCAGCAAGGCCAGGTCACGCGCGGTGCTGTAGTGGCCCGGATCGGGCAGGCCCGAGGCGTTGCGAAACTGGGTGTGAGACAGGCCAAGACTCCTGGCTTTGGCGGTCATAGCGCGGGCGAAGGCGGCCTCATTGCCGCCGAGACGCTCGGCCAGGGCCGTGGCGAGGTCATTGGCCGATTTGACGACCAAGACATCCATCGCCTCCTGGAGGCTGAGGCTCGAGCCCGCCGCCAGGCCCAGGCGCGACGGCGGCCGCGAGGCGGCGCGCGGCGAGATGATGACCCGGTCGGTCGGCTTGGCGCGGCCCGCGTCGAGCGCGTCGAACGCCAGGTACAGGGTCATCACCTTGGTGATCGACGCTGGATACCGACGCGCATCTGCATGACGGGCGTACAGCGTCTCGCCGGTCTGAGCGTCGATGACGATGGCCGCGAACCGCTCATCGGAACCCTGGCCTGCGGCGTTAGCGGCCGGACCTGCAAACAGCGCTAGGCAGGCCGCAAGGCCGACGAAGACGGGGAGAATCCAGGCCGATGGCGTCCAAAGCGCCTGGTGAACGCGCGAGGGCGCGTGAAGAAATCTCAAGTCGAACATGGGGCCAATGCGCCGTCGGAATGGTGAATCGGACCTTAAGGTTCGGCAAAAAACATCGCCGCACGATATTATTTGGAGGCTCGGTCAGAACGTGGCCGGACTTACGTCGCCGGCCGCTTGGGAAGGGCGTGGCCGGCCGTGATCCGCACGGACAGCGTCCCGAATGGGGTCGGATCGGTGAGGCTCGCCTGCAGCCCGCCCGCCCGCCAAGTCATCGTCAGTCGCGGCGCCGCGCCATGGGCGAACTGGACGCGCGCGCTATGCGACGAGGCGGGCGGTCCAAAGCGCGCCTTGAGCAGGCCGATGAGCGCATGGAAATTGTCGGGCGATGTTTCCAGCGACACCGCCTCGACGCTCTGACCACGGACAAACAGCGTCAGCCGCTTCAGCCGAACCTTGTCGGTGAGCCGCGGCGGGCTGTCGATCAGATAGTCGCCGTAGCGCCGCGCGACGCGACAGGCTTTGGCGCCATCGGGCCCGGGTTCGCCGCAGACCAAGGGCGCCGCGGCCAGGGTCGACACGGGAAGGCCGACCAGCGCCTCGACGCCGGCCAGACCCAGGGGACCCTTTGCGTCCAGCGCCGCTCCGGGGTCTTGGCCTTCGTCCATCGCTTGCGCGGGGACCGTGCTCGCCAGGGCGACCAGGGCGAGGAGGGCGGAAAGGGGTTTGGAGGTCATGGCATGGCGCCTTTGCAGGGTGGGATCGGCGGGCCTGGAACGGGCTTGGTCATGCCCTTAGATCGCGCCCACCAGTTCGGCGATCTGGCGTTCGGGCATGACGATCTTGAGGTGAGGGAAGGGGATCTCCACGCCGGCCTCGTCGAAGGCCAGCTTGATGCGCCGGTTGTATTCACGCCCCACGGTCCATTGCTGTAGCGGCGGGGTCTTGATCCGCGCCTTGAGCACCACGCCGCTGTCGGCCAGGCTGTCGACCCCGACCACCTCGATCGGTTCGAGGATCTTGTCGGCGAAGTCCGGGTCGGCCTTCAGACGCGCCCCGACCCTGCGCATGATCGCCAGGGCTGCATCCAGATCCGAGGCGTAGGACACCTGCAGGTCGAAGACGTAGTACGAGAAGCTCTTGGTCAGGTTATGCAGCACCTGGGCTTCGCTATAGGGAAAGACGTGCACCGTGCCGTTGAAGTCGCGCAGCCGGATGGTGCGCAGGGTCATCTGCTCGACTAGGCCGCCGCTGTCGCCGATGCGGACGATGTCGCCCACCGAGACGATGTCCTCGACGATCAGGAAGATGCCGGTCAGGAAATCCTTGACCAGGGTCTGGGCCCCAAAGCCCAGGGCGACACCGACGACGCCCGCTCCGGCCAGTAGCGGTCCGATCTTCACCCCCAGCTCGCCCAGGCCCATCAGCACCGCGACGATGACGATGGCGCCTTGGGCGATGCCGCGCAGCAGCGGCGCCAGGGTGGCCAGCTGGGCGCGACGGCGCGGTTCGGCGGCGTGGTCGGCAAAGCCTCCCATGGCGCGGCCGATCGCCAGGCCCGCCAATTCGAACGCCGCCACCCCGACGATCAGCAGCAGGCCAAGGCGGATCGCGCTGGCCAGGATCCGCGCGCCGAACGGGCCCGCCGTCCAGGCCAGAAGGTTGAAGCCCCAGATGTCGGCGATGATCAGCCCCGCGGCCACGCCGGCGGCGACCTGGGCGACGCGGCCGGCCAGCCGCGCCAGCCGATTGGACCGCACGGTTTTTTCCGCGTCGGATGGGCCGGGCAGGTGATGAGCGCCCAGCCGCGCCAGGCGCCTGGCCAGGCGCCCCGCGGCAAGCGCCGCGGCGGTCACCCCCACGGTCAGGGCGATGTCGATCATCCAGACCAAGGGGCTCAGGCCGGAGAAATGCGTCAGAAGGGCCCGCAGGCCCGCCAGGATTCGTTCGCTCGCCGTCATCAGGCGCGCCTCCTCATGCTGTGCGGGTTGCGCCGCGCGACGCGGCGCTCGTGGCGGCGCCAGGCGGCCCTAGGCCTGCAAGGGCTCGCGCGTCAGGGCGTGGCGGATGCGCGCGACCTGATGATCGGGCGCGCGCCAGTCATGCTGGCCGTGGGCTTCGTGCTCGAGAGGATCGAGCAGCATGGAGCGCACGCCCCAGGTCGACAACAGCGTCGCGGCCAGTTCCGGGACCTTGCGCTCGCCGGTCGGTTGGCCGGCCATCAGCGCCAGGGTCGGACCCGTCTGGGCGGTCATGGCCAGGGCCATCTTGGCCGTCTGGATGGGACCCACGACACGGATGTCGGCGTCATAGAGCGTGGTCATGATCGCGGCGGCGTCGATGTCTTCGCCGCAGATCAGCAGAATGGTTTCCTTGTCATGATCGGTCATTGCGTCCCCACTGTTCAGGGCCTAACGCGCTGGCCCAAAAACATCGTAGCACGATCCAATGAGTCGCCCGGACACATCGACCTGACGAATTCGTGACCCCTGTTGGGGCCTAGAACGGGAAGAACACCGGGATGACCGCCAAGCCGACAGCCCAGGTAATCAGGTTGAGCGGCGCGCCGATGCGCACGAAGTCGAGATAGCGGTAGCCGCCCATCTGGTAGACCAGCACATTGGTCTGGTAGCCGAACGGCGTGGCGAAAGCGGCGCTGGCCGCCATCATCACCGCCACCAGGAAGGGTCGGGGGCTGACCCCCAGGCTCTCGGCCAGGGCCACGGCCATCGGCGTCAGCAGAACGGCCACGGCGGCGTTGGACAGAAGCTCGGTGAGTAAAAGAGTCGCGCCATAGATCAGGGCCAGGGCGTAGAGCGGGCCCAGTTGACGAAGCCATCCGACCAGAGCGTCGGTGGTCAGGGCCGCAAGGCCGGTGACTTCCAGGGACAGGCCAACCACCACCATGCCGGCGATGAGCAGCAGGATCTCGGGACGCAGGCCCTTATAGGCGTCTTCCACGCCGATCACGCCGGTGACCACCAGCAGCACCGCGCCGGCGAAGGCCGACGCGGCGATCGGCAATAGGCCCAGGGCCGCGACGGTCACCACCAGCACGAACACGCCCAGCGCCGCGCCCGCGCGCCAGGGGTCGAACGGCGCGTCGATCGGGTAGAGGGCCGGATCCTCGCCCGCAGGGGTCATCGCCGCCTGAGGCTGGGAAGGCGGCTCGGTCGGCGTGGTCGTCTCGACGCTGAGCAGGCGTGGCCCCACCAGGACAAGATAGAGCCCGCCCGCCGCGGCGATGATCAACGCCACTGGCGTGGCTTCGAACAGGCTGAAGGCCGGTTGCCCGGCGTTGCGGGCCATGTCGTTGACCAACAGGTTTGTCGAGGTGCCGATCAGCGTGCAGGCCCCGCCCAGGATGGTGGCGTAGGACAGGGGGATCAGGAAGCGCTTGGGCGACAGGCCCAGCGATTGGGAAACGTCGCGCACGACCGGGGCGCCCAGCACCACGATCGGGGTGTTGTTGAGAAAGGCCGAGGCCATGCCGCAAAACACGATAACCAGCCAAAGGCCCGCCGCGCCCATGCGCGCGCAAAGCCGCGTGGCGCCGCGGATCAGCAGGCCCAGCAAGCCGGACAGCTCCATGGCGTAGGCAATGACGAACAAGGAGGCCAGCGCCAGGATGGCGGGGCTGGCGAAGGCGCCCTGAACCTCGACCGGGCGCACGGTGCGCGTGCCCAGCAGCACGGCCGCGCCGGCCAGGGCCACGACGTCGGCGCGCAGTTTGCCGTGGATCAGGGCGGCGACCACGGCGGCCAGCACCGACAGGGCGATGATCTGGGCAAGGCTCATCGCCGGCGCGCCGGGGGTCTGGGCGGGACGTCCGGCGCGGACCGGGGCGGAGACGATTGCAATCGGGACCCTGTCTTCTGCTAGGCTGGCGCCATGAGCGACCATAGACCGAGGTCTCCGGACCGCAAGTTCGCCTTGATCGCCCCCATCGCCACTGGGGTCGCGGCCATTATCGTGCTCGTCCTGGTGCTGACGCGGCCTGGGCCTGTCCCGGCGACCCCGCCCGAGCCGCCGCCGCCCTTCGTGCCCGCGCCAGCCGCTCCCGCGCCGCCAGCCATCGCGACCCGCGCCGATCTGATCGCCGCGTCCGCGGCGGCGGCTGACGCCTATGCGGCGGGCTCGACCGGCGGCGCCAAGGATCTGGTTGGGCGCCGCTTCATGGTCAAGCTGGCCTTCGGTTGCGGCGGGCCGGCCGCTGATCCGGGGCCGGCCCAGGCCTACTACCAGTACGACCCGGCCGGTCCTACGCTGCGCTTGGTCGCGCGGCCCGCGACCTGGACCGACCTGCCGCTGGTCCGCGCCGCCTCGGGCCAGGCTCCGGCCGAGACGGTCGAGGGCTTCTGGATCCCGCGCCCATGGCTGACGCGCGAGACCTGTCCCAAGCGCCGCGATGTCGCGCCGCCGGCGACGCCGACGCCGGTGGAGGCGCCAAGCCTTGGTCTGGCCATGTTCCATGACGCAGGAGCCTCGCGCGTGGAGCGTCGCAGCGAGCGTCCGTATGAACATGTCGTCAAGCTCGACGGGGGCGGCGCTGATCAACCACAGTCCTTTGATCTGCGATTGGAGGGCCGCATCGCCAGCTTCGCCGACGGGGCGGCGATCCGGTGCTGGAGCGAGTCGGCCGAACACCGTCCCACCTGCCTGTTCGCCGTGGAGCTGGACCGCGTCGCCTTCGAGGACGCCAAGGGCGCCGTGCTGGCGGACTGGCCGCGATGAGCGAGCGGCGATGAGTGAGCGTTCGGCGCGGGTTACGGCCCTGGTCGACCAATCGGCCTACGCTTCCAGCGTAGCCGAGCACGCCGCCTGGCTTTGCGGTCGCCTGGGCGGGCGGCTGCAGTTGCGCCACGCCCGCGAGCCGGATGAGGCTGTCCAGGACGCCCAACGGCTCTTGTCGGACCTGACCGTCCAGGTCACCGACCAGGGCGCTGAGGCGCCGCAGCAGACCCTCGTCGAGGGCGGGGTCCTGGCCGCGGCGATTAGCGCCGAGGCCGACCTGCTGGTGATGGGCAAGAGGGGAGCGGGGGCCCAGAACGATCCGACGATGTTGGGCCGTCATGTCGATCCTATTCTTCGCGCGGCCAAGGTCCCTGTCTGCTTGGTGTCCAAGGTCTTCCTGCCCATCACACGGGTTGTGGCGGTGATGGACGCCGAGCCGGGGCGGCGGGCGGCGCTCGATCTGATCATCGCCCAGTCGGGTCTGGCCGATTTCGATCTCGACGTGGTGGTGGCCGCCTATCCTGGAGAGGATCCCAGCGAAAAGCTCGCCCTGGTCCGCCAGACGCTGGACGGCCGGGCTGGGGCGTTCGCCGTCCACGCCGAGCGGCTTGGCGCGGCGGTCTGGGACTATCTTGGCGCGCGTCCGACCGACCTGATCGTCATCTCGCGCGAGGTGCTGTTGACCTCGGTCCCCTTACACGCGGTGTCGCCGCAAAGCCTGTGGGCGGCGCGCGCCTCGGTGCTGGTCTGTTGAACTCTCGCTAGCGACTGGGCCGCGCCGCGCGCCGGGCGGCCTCGATGATGCCGGCCAGGATGTCGGCCCCCTCGTTGAGGCGGCCCAGATTGCGCTGGGAGATGGCTTCCAGGATCGCCTCGCCGCGCGGACGCAAGGCCAGGATCACCCGGCGGCGGTCGGCGTCGGAATCGCGGCGCGCCACAAGATCGCGTTCGACCAGACGCGCGACCAGTTCGACGGCGCTGTGGTTCTTGATCAGGAGGCTGCGCGACAGCTCGCCGATCGAGATCGGATCCGGTCCCGGATGGGCCTTGATGGCCAGCAGGGCCTGGTGCTGTTGAGCGCTCAGGCCATGTTCGCGCGCGCCCTGTTCGCTGAACGCCAGGAACTGGCGGATCGCCAGGCGGAAATCCCCCAGCGCGCGGTAGTCGTCTTCGGTCAGGGCGGGGCTGTCGGCGAGGGTTGGCGAAGGCGGCGAGGGCGGCGACGTCACGGGATTGATCCTGGCGGCGCGACCAAGCTCGCGGCCAATCGATCTTCTAGCACGCGCGCCGAGTCGTGGCGGTTTCGTGATTGACCGATTTGACTCATTAGATCGTGCCGCGATATTTATGGCCCATGGCTTTCAGAAAAGCCGTGCGCGCCCAGGTCACGGGGCCGCCGGCGCGGGCTTTTAGAGGGTGGCTCGCGCCGGCGTTGCGGCGTCGATGGCGGCTTTGGACTCTGCTGATCGGGGCCGCCGTCATGGCGGCGGCCGGGGCCTTGGCCGGCGCCGAGGTTCGCCTGGGCGACCTGGAGCTTCGGCCGGGCCACGCGCCGCATCTGCGGGTCGGGCCGGGGCAGGGCGGTAAAGCCGGCGTCACTATCCCGTGAGACGCCGCCCGCACGCTGACTGGCCTGCTAGTCTCATGCCAGCCGCGGTCGCCTGGACCCGGCTCGCGCTTTCGCCGACGTCGCATTGTGCGACGGGGCCAGCCATCCCTTCGGTGGCCGGTCCGACACTTTGGAGAACCATCGCGCCGCGCACGGCGCTTCAGACCACAAGGGGCATTCCTATGCGACCAAAGATCCAAGCCGGCGCATCTCGCCGCCCGCGCGCTCGGCGCGCCACGCCAAGCCGCCGCGCCAGCTCGCCGCGGCCCTAGAGCTCGATCCCACCGCCGCGATGGCTTGGCCATCGCCCCCTTGAGCCGCCGCCGGTCCTCCGGCGCGACGGCAGGTCGCGTCCGAACTGAATTTCCCGGGCGCCGGCCATGGAGACCCCATGACGGCCCAGATCATCAGCTTTCCCGATACGCTTTTACCGCCGCCGGCGCTCGATACGGCCGGCAGCGCCCTGTTCCTCGACCTCGACGGCGTCCTGGCGCCGATCGTCGACCGGCCAGACGGCGTCAAACCCGATCCTCGGCGCACCCTGGTCCTGCGCCGGCTGGCCGAGCGCCTGGGCCGCCGGATCGCCATCGTCAGCGGCCGCACGATAGCCGAGGTGTCGGCGATCACCGAGGACGCGGTCGCCGCCGTGGCCGGCGTCCATGGTCTGCAACGCCGCACAGCCGTGGGCGAGGAGATCGCCGTGCTCGCCGCCCCGGAACTGGCCGAAGCGACCGCGATCTTCCAGGCGCTGGCCCGCGCCCAGCCGCAGTTGATCGTCGAGGACAAGGGGCTGTCGGTCGCGCTGCACTATCGCGCCATCCCGTCGGCCTGCGAGGCGGTCCGCGAAGTGGCGCGCCGCCTGGAGGCGGCGACGGACCTGGTCCTGCAGGAAGGCGACATGGTCGCCGAGCTGCGCACCGCCGGCGCCGACAAGGGCCAGGCGCTGGAGGCCTTCATGGCCGAGTGGCCCTTCCAGGGCGCGCGACCGATCTTCGTGGGCGACGACCTCACCGACGAGGACGGTTTTCTGGCCGCCGAGGCGGCTGGCGGCTATGGCGTGCTGGTGGGCGAAAGCCGGCGCCAGACCGTGGCCCGCTATCGCCTAGCCGACGTCGCGGCGGTCCTGGACTGGCTGGAGGCGGCGATCGTCGAGCGCGCCTCGTGAGCCGTCTGATCGTCGTCTCCAATCGCGTCAATCCGCCCAGCGACGCGGGCATGGGCACCGCCGGGGGTCTGGCCATGGCGCTGGCGGCGGCCCTTCGCGAATATTCAGGGGTCTGGTTCGGCTGGAGCGGCGAGACGATCGACAGCTTCACCGGCCAGATTTCGATGCAGAAGGTCGGCGGCGTGACCGTGGCCCTGGTCGATCTGGAAGAGCAGGATCGCGAGGAATATTACGACGGTTACGCCAACCGCACCCTTTGGCCGCTGTTTCATTCGCGCACGGATCTGGCCGCCTACGAGCGCTCGTTCGGCGAGGGCTATCAAAGGGTCAATCGCCGCTTCGCCGAAACATTGGCCCCGCTGATCGGGCCAGACGACCTGGTCTGGATCCACGATTACCACCTGATCCCCCTGGCCGATGAACTGCGGCGGCTGGGGGTGACCAATCGCATCGGCTTCTTCCTGCATATTCCCTGGCCGAGCCGGCGGCTGCTGACCACCTTGCCTCAGCACAAGGAGCTGGTGGAATCGCTGCTGGCCTACGACCTCGTCGGTTTCCAGACGCACGACGCTCTGGAGGCATTCTCCGACTATGTCGAACGCGAGCTGGAGCTTTCAATCAGCGGCGGCGTCGTCAAGGCCGGTGGCCGGTGCACGCGCATCGGGGCGTTTCCGATCGGGATCGAGGCCGAGGCTTTCGCACAACTGGCCCAGGAAGACCCGGCCCGGGAGACCTTCGAACGCGTGCGCGCCAGCCAGGCGGGCCGGCGCATGATTCTGGGGGTCGATCGCCTCGACTATTCCAAGGGGCTTGAGGAGCGGTTCCTGGCCTACGAGCAACTTCTGGTCGATCATCCTGACTGGGCCGAGCGCGTCTTCCTGCTGCAGATCGCCACCCCCAGCCGCGACGCCGTGCAAGCCTATCAGGAGATCCGCGCGCGCCTCGACGGTGTGTCGGGCCGCATCAACGGCGCCTTCGCCACGGTCGATTGGGTGCCAATCCGCTACGTCAACCGGGCCCACCGGAGGGACGAGCTGGCGGGCATCTATCGGGCGGCCCAGGTGGGGCTGGTCACACCCTTGCGCGACGGGATGAACCTGGTGGCCAAGGAATACGTCGCCGCCCAGGATCCGGAGGATCCGGGCGTCTTGGTTTTGTCCAAATATGCCGGCGCCGCCGAGCAGATGCAGGACGCCTTGATCATCAACCCGTTCAGCCGCGAGGAAACCTCCGAGGCGCTTGGCCAGGCCTTGGCCATGCCCAAGGCCGAGCGGGTCGCGCGCTGGAGGCGGCTGATGGACGGCGTGACGCGCGACGACGTCTCGGCCTGGCGCGATCGATTCGTCGCGGCTCTGGCGGCGATGTCGAGGTCGTGACCGCGCCGGACGGCGACAGGCGCAAAGCATCGTGATACGATGTTTGAGTCGGGGCAAGCCGACGCGAGCGGCCGCCAGAGCCGCCGCGGGAGGAGACGCACCATGAAGCCTGGCCACCTGAGCGGCTTGCCGCTTGAAATCATCCTCGTCGCGGCCACTGTTCTAGTCTGCGCGTGGTTCGTGTCGCAACGCCTGGGCGGCTGAGCGGCAAAGCGTTGATCGTGCTGGAGACCCCATGAGCCAAAGCGCTTGGGAGGACGCCCTGGAAACCGTCGTGGCTTTCCTGGAGGCGCCGCCGCCGCCCAATTCGGAACATGGACGGGTCTTCGACGAGGCGTTGCGGCGTGTTTTGGCCGCAACCCCGTCCGCGGGGCTGGAAGATCCGTCCGGTGACGAGGCCGCCGCCGGTCTCGACCAGGGCCTGCGGGCTCGCCTGGACGATCTGGCGCGCCGACGGGCGCCGGCAAATCCGTTTGGCGATCATCCCGATGGCATTGGCCCGACCCTGGGCATGGACCTGGGCGGCGACTGAAGGATGGCGGGTTGTTTGAAACGTTCACACGCGACGATGGCGGACGACTAGATGCCGCGTCGGGGCGATCCTGGATTTGACGACGACATCGTGCGGTTCGTGGTGTCGGACCTGCGCACGGTGTGGGCGCTGGAATTGTTGCTCTTGATCAGGAGCACGCCGGATCGCGTCTGGACGGATGGGGCGCTGACCGCCGAGCTGCGCGCCAATCTTGGCATGGTCGGCGAGATCCTCACGCGCCTGCAGGCGTTGGGTCTGGCTGTGCAGGATGGGGAGGGCTGGGCCTATCGGGCCGCCAACGCCGAACTCGACGCTCTCTGCGCTCGCACCGAAGGCGCCTATCGTCAGAAGCCGTTCGCGATGATCAGCTTGATCGGGCGAGGCAGCAGCGCTCTGCACGACCTAGCCGACGCCTTTCGGCTGAAGGGCAAGGAATGATGAGCCTGCTCGCGCCGCAACTGGTCTATCTGCTGTGCTTGGCCACCAGCCTGGTCTGCGCGGTGTTGCTGGCGCGGGCCTATGGGCGTTCGCGCCATCGCCTGTTGCTCTGGTGCGCCGTAAGCTTTGCTCTTCTGGCGCTGAACAATCTCCTCCTTGTCGCCGACCTCGTACTCTTTCCAACGACAGACCTTTGGGTGTGGCGCCAGGTGGCGGCGGCCGCTGCTCTGGGTGTCCTGTTGGGCGGCTTCATCTGGGAGCGCGACTGATGCATCCACCTATCCTGATCGGCTTCGTTGGCGGCGCCTTGGCCATGGGCTACGCGGTTGCGGCCGTCTTCTTCCTGCGGTTCTGGGCCAGCAGCCGCGACCGCCTGTTCCTGGCCTTCGCGGGTGCCTTCGCCCTGATGGCTACGGCCCAGATCTTCACCCTCTTGGCCAGGTCGGGACAGGAGGAGGATGGTCATGTCTACCTGCCGCGCCTAGCCGCCTTCGTGCTGATCATCGTGGCGATCCTCATCAAGAACCTGCCCTCCCGCCGGACCTGAAACGCTCGCCTTGACCCGACCGCCGCGCGCGATTACGGCCTAAACATCGTGAGGCGATGTAAACGCCTGATCCAACCGTCCTCTTTCTGTCGCGCCTCGGCGTCGAAAAGTGCTTTGCCCATGTCCTCGCCTCTGGAGACCCTTGGCCGTCAGCACAAGCTGGTGCGCCTGCGGGCCCGACGTTCGATGCGCACCGGCGCGGTCGTGGCCGCGGCCGTGGCCGCCGGCGCCGCGGCGGTCGGCTTCGCCAAGCTGTGCGATGCGGCCATGGCGCTGCACGCGCGGGTGATCATGGGCCGAGCCTGGCTTGGGCCGCTGCTGTTGGTCGTCGGCATGCCGCTCTGCGTGTGGCTGATGCGCCGCCTGGCCCCGGCCGCCGCAGGCAGCGGCATCCCGCAGGTGATCGCCGCAGGCGAGATCGGGCGGGGACGGGGCCTGGACGGCGAGAAGATCCATGACGAACGGGTCTCGATCCGCACGGCCCTGGTGAAGATCTTCCTGGCCGCGCTGCTGCTGGTCTGCGGCGGATCTATCGGTCGCGAAGGGCCCACCGTCCAGGTGGTCGCGGCTGTCATGGTGTTCCTGACCGGTTGGCTGCGCGGAGGACCGGGCCGACGCACACTCTTGATCGCCGGCGGCGCGGCCGGGGTGTCGGCGGCGTTCAACACCCCGATCGCCGGCATCGTCTTCGCCGTGGAGGAACTGGCGCGGGGCTTTGACAAACGCGCCAACACGGTGGTGATCCTGGCCGTGGTCTCCGCGGGCGTCGCCGCTTACGCGCTGGGTGGCAACTACGCCTATTTCGGCGACATGTCCGGTTCAGCCGGCTGGCACGCCTGGCTGAGCGCGGCTCTGATCGGCGTCGTCTCCGGGCTGGCCGGAGGTCTCTTCTCGGGCCTGATGGCCGCGGTGCTGGTCGGCGACAATCGCGTCCGGCGCTGGAAGGACGCGCGGCCTGTCCGCTTCGCGCTGATCTGCGGTGTGATCGCTGCGGGGGCTGCGGTCCTCAGCGGCGGGGTGACCTATGGCGCGGGCTACGCCGAGGCCAAGTCGCTGCTCTTTGGCCACTACGCCTCCGGCGGCGGGCTGGCGCTCGGCAAGTGGCTAGCGACCCTGTCGGCGGCGGCCAGCGGCGCGCCGGGCGGAATCTTCGCCCCGTCGCTGGCGACGGGCGCCGGTCTTGGAGCGCTGTTCGCGCATCTGGCCCCTTGGGCAGGCGCCCGCGAGGCGGTGACGCTCGGCATGGCCGGCTACTTGGCGGGCGTCGTCCAGGCACCGCTGACCAGCGCGGTGATCCTGATGGAGATGACCCGCGATCCAGGCCTAGTCGGGCCGCTGTTGCTCTGCACGCTGATCGCCCGGCGCTGCTCCGAAGCGGTCGCGCCGGTCCCGCTCTACCATGCGCTGGCTCGCGCGTGGACACGCCCGCGTCGTCGAGCCGGGCGTCCGTTTCCGGCCAAGCCTGAGGGCTTGGCGATCACTTCGGATGGAGTGGCTCCGTGACTTTTCTAAATCTGGCCCGCCGACTGCTGTGCGTCAGCGCGTTGATGATGATCAGCGCAATCGTCATCAGCGTCATGACCCACGACGCCTGGCTTCTCGTGGGTCATGTCCTCGGAGCCGCCAGCGCGGTCATGGCCGCGATCGCGGTGTTGGTGTTCGTCATCGTCGGGTTGCGACAGTTCGCGGCTGGCTTGCCGCCAAGGCCGCCAGGCGAGGACACCATCGCGCCGTTCGAGCAGGGCCTCACGGGGCTTGGGCGACCGGCAGACTCAGAGAGCCCTTCGGCGCTGGATGCCGATTGATCACCGGTTGAAGGTCGTTTTCCCGGATCGACGGCAACGTCCGCTCCTGGCGCCACCCAGACCGCGCCTCGCCCAGATGAACTTCTTCAGAAAGCGGACGCAGCGATGGGCCGAGTTGGGTGGGCGGGAGACGTTGGCTCACCGCCCGCGCCGAGATACGCTGAGGTATGAACCAGCTTTCTGCACTCGAGATGGCCGCCGCTGTCATTTTGGCAGAGCAGGTCAGCCCTACCGAAAGCCGCGCTCTCGTCGATCAGTTGAAGTCGGCTGAGGTGACTTCTCGCGATTTTACAGGGCTCGGCTTCTTCACGGAGTTCAGCGTAGACAGGGCATTACCGCCAGCCGTGGTCAACGTCAGTCCTGGAGGATGAGTTCGTGCTGAAGTGGGACCGAATGCCTACCCGCTGGAGTTCATGCTCTACGTCAAAGATGGCTACGCAGAGATGATCGAAGCCTACAGCTTCCTCGACGGCTACGGTGATCTAGACGTGCTGACTGCCCCCTTCACAGAGCCAAAAGCCTTCAGTCCGGACATAACCAAGGGCGGCTAAGGGTGGGTTCCAGACCTATCGCTTCGCTATCTCGGCCCCGCCGCAAGGCGCGCTTCGATTTCAACAGGCTCCTTGGTGCCAATGATCTTGGCCGCGCAGTCCGCGAAACACTCTAACTTGGCGCGATCTGGGGACAGGATCGCAAGCGTATCGGGGTCGATGACGATGAAGCTGAGGTCGCCATCGCAATGGCTAATTCCGCAGTCGCCATGGACTAGAAGCCTTTTTCCAGCAGGAGTACTCACGCAACTGACGCCGTTATTCTCCCCGCTAGGCGTCACCCGAAGTCGCTTGCCAGACCAGTTCTGCACCACGATCTCTGTGTCCGCATCGATCTGAAACGTTTCAGCGACAATGCCTGGCACGTTGACAACGCGAACGACGGCCTGCCCGCAACGCCCCCCAAAACTGGTGGCAGGTGAGGCCTCAACGCCTTCGAGACCAATTGCGGATTGCCCAAGCGCTGGTCCGGCGACAAGCGCAATGCCCAGCGTGAGCGTCAGGGTGTAGTCGAACGCTTGGTTACGCATTGGCCCCCCTACGGCAACGCTGGTCGAGGTCAGCGCATCGTCGCAAGGTGCATCCATCCGCGCGCAAGTTCAATGTTCGCAACGGGTGGAAGTTGGACGCCAGGGTCAGATCGGTAGCAATTGGAGGCGCAAGCCGCACGCCATAGCGACTAAGTGCTGGACGGTGGACATTCACAATCAATATCGCGATGTTGATCGGGCAACGTCTGGAGAAATTTGTGCAGTACAATCTCCTCTGGAAGACTGGAGCTTGGGCGTTCGCTTCGCTGATAATGCTTGGTGCCAGCATTGGGACGCGCGCTGAAGAGGCGTTGACCGCTAAACGCTGGGGCAACATTCGGCAATCGATCTCGCCGCCCGGATTTGGCGGCGAAAATATCGAACTTTTCGAGGTTTCCGACGGCTCTAACGTCCGGTGGTTTGCTCGGCGGACCGCGATTGAATGGATAAAACCAGGCGAGCGCGGCACCGCGCCACGTTGGATAAATAGTGAACGGTGCCCCGCACTCATCAAGGTTTTGCTAGCGACGAACGAGCTTTCCCAATCTCCTCGTGAACCCGACCCTTCTGTCTTAGACGGGGGATCGCTGTCAGTTCGCACTAAGTCCCGCTTTCCCCAACTCGCTGGCGAAGGTTTTTCTTTCGAGGGCAATTGGGGAAGCCAAGTCGATCTTTGGATTAAGGCTCAGCTGCCTTTGCTATCGAAGTGTTGGACCACTCGAAAACCTTCTGGCGTTGTATTTCCAGCAGAAAGTTAGTTGGGGTTAGGCGATAATTGGCGGGTCCGAATTGGGTCGGGTGCAGAAATGAAGGCCACGCCTGAAGCCGGACCTTGGTCGCCATGCCGGTGAGCGGACGGAACGAAGGTCAGCTAGGAGTGGTTGGCGGACGCAGGATTACTGTTTTTCCTTGTCCGCCTTAGCTTTCTCTCGAAAAAGTTCGGTCAGTTTAAGCGGCACTACATCGCCCAGTCGGGCCGCTGGGTTCGGGGTCGTTGTACAGACAAGGTCCAACTGGCTCTCAAGTACCGAGCCAGGCCTGACGTCTATCCGATGGACGCTGTAGCGGCCGTTATCTCTCACCTTTCCATCGAGGCGATAATCATAGAACTCCAGCGGGATGTACCATCTCTTTTCGCAATTGAACCAACCTCGGTTGCGCCGGTATGCGCTGCCCCGCTCCTCAGTCTTATTATGAATCGTAAGAGTCCACGCGGACTTCACGCTTCCCTCGACCGTCTCGACGTTTTCAAGATCAACGAAAAACCACCCGGCCTCATTTGTCGAGGCAAAGTAATAGTCGGCTGCATGCGTTGAACTGGAAAGAGTGAAGCCAACTGCTATTGCCACAGCGCCCAGCCATAACTTCATGTACTTCGCCCCTCCCGATATGAAATCCAGGTTCGCTTTAGCCTACGAAATCTTATTTGCGCAAATTACCGGTTGGATCTTGGTTGCGGGAGGCCCTTCGAGAGTCTGACTTGGGGCGGGTGCGGAAATGATCCCCGCACCAGAAACCAGACCTAGCGCTAAGATGCTGGCTCGATGGAGACCTGTGGAAGAGCCTTCGCCATGCAATCCTTTACCTGATGGATCGGCAGCGACGATGCAAAATAGACAGTCGCTGCTCCGTCTGTCGCTGCGCGGTAGCTCCCGACCGGGCGACCACATCACGACCCGCCAATATGCTCGGCTCGTAAATCACTGGGTGGCGATGATCGACCTGGAGCCCTGCGCCTATGGCACGCACAGTTTGCGCCGAACCAAGGTGGCGTTGATCTACAAGAAAACCGGCAACCTACGAGCCTGCCAACTTCTGCTTGGCCATCGGAAACTAGAAAGCACCGTGCGCTATCTTGGGATCGAGGTGGACGATGCGCTGGAGATGTCAGAGCAGATCGACCTCTGACTGCGCACGCTTTTGCCTACGGCGGCAGCCCGCACTAATCATCGGGGAAGGAGGTCGAGCCATCTGACACGAACGTCGTGTTTCTGGAGCAGTGCGAGAGTCTGCTGTTGGCGCAGACCGGCCTCGCCTCTGGTGGGCGCCCGTCAAGCGATGCCGCGAGACCGGCGCCCAAACGGCGTCATGCCGCAAGGCCCCACCTTGGGGCGGCATGGATCCAGATCAATGCTTGCGGATTAGTTTGCGAAGCCGGGCCCAGGGCCCCGCCCGCTCGGATTCACACCTCTGCGTCTGTTCGGCGCGTAGAAGTCTCAATTCCAGACGGCTCTCGCGTCCGGCCTCTTCCAGCCAGGCGTGCAGCGACCGCCAGCCGGTCTTGAGGCGATGGTAGGCCTGGTCGGGGCCGGCGTCGTCAGGTGCCGTTTCGGATCCGATCAGCCGGAGGATCTGCAGCAGCACCTCCGCCAAGGCCTGCTGCCGCGCCGCCAGCACGAGCATCCGTTCGCGCCGCGACTGCTCTTCGGATTCGCCGGCCATCTCGCCTAGTCCCGTCGTCCGGGCGTGAAATAGGCCTGTCGTTCGCCTTCGGCCTTCGAGGTCGTCGCATGAATCTGCAGCAGGTCCTTGCGGGCGAGCAAGCCCACCAAGCGACCGGTGGCCGGGTCGGTGACTGGAATGCGGCCGTGGCCGGTCGCCAGCATCAGGTCGACCACGCGCGCGACCACGTCGTCGGGATGGGCGACGGGCAGGGCGGCGTCCGACACCCGCTCGGCCAGGGTCTGTTCCTCCAGCCCGCCCTCGACCCGCCAAGCCAGGGCGTCGGCTCGCGACACCAGTCCGACCAGCCGCCCAGACGCCTCGACGACCGGATAGATCCGGTGGCGGCCACGCTCCAGGACAGCGACGGCGGCGGGGATGGACAGGTCGGCCGGCAAGGTGTCGACCGCCTGGACCATCACTTCGGAAACCCGAACCAGCTCGTAGGGATCCACGCCGTATTCGCGGGTGATGTGCCGGCCCCGGCGGGCGATCTTCTCGGTCAGGATCGAGCGCTTGAGCAGCAGCACCGTGGTGGCGTAGGCCGCCGCCGAGGCCGCCAGCAGCGGGGCCAGCATCCGCCAGTCGCCGGTCAGCTCGACCGCGAAGATCACGGCGGTCAGCGGCGAGCGCATGGTTCCGCCCAGCATCGCCGCCATGCCCAGCAAGGCCCAGAAGCCGGCGTCGCCCGGCAGCACCTGGCCGACCAGCCAACCCATCGCCCCGCCCAGGATCAGCAGCGGCGCCAGCACCCCGCCCGAGGTGCCCGACGACAAGGCCACCAGCCAGATCAGCGCCTTGACCACCAGCAGGACGACGACCGCCTGGACCACCAGATGGCCTGTCAGCAGATCACCGATGACGTCGTAGCCGACGCCCAGGGCCCGGGGCTCGATCAGCCCGCCCAGGCCCACGCCCAGGCCGCCCAGCGCCGGCCACCACATCCAGTGGATCGGCAGGCGCTCGAAGGCGTCCTCCAGTCCGTACAGCAGCTTGGTCAGCAGGCCCGACTGCAAGCCGGCCAGCACGCCCAGCCCCGCGCACAGGGCCAGGCCCCACCAGGGCAGGAGCGGATCGGCGGAGAACGGAAACAGCGGGCCGCTTCCGAACAGCAGCGGCCGCCAACTGGTGGCGGTGACCGCCGCGACCGCCACCGGGATGAAGCTGCGCGGCCGCCATTCGAACAGCAGCAGCTCGACCGCCAGCAGAACGGCGGCCACCGGCGTGCCGAAGATCGCGGTCATGCCCGCCGCCGCGCCAGCAACCAGCAAGGTCTTCCGCTCGGCGGCGCTGAGGTGGAAGAACTGGGCGAACAGCGAACCGATCGCCCCGCCGGTCATGATGATCGGCCCCTCGGCCCCGAACGGCCCGCCCGTGCCGATCGAGATCGCCGACGAGATCGGCTTGAGCACCGCAACCTTGGGCGACATCCGGCTGCCGCCGATCAGGATCGCCTCGATGGCCTCCGGGATGCCGTGGCCGCGGATCTTTTCGGATCCGAACCGCGCCATCAAGCCGATGACCAGGCCGCCCAGCACCGGCGCGCCCACCATCCAGGGCGACGGCGTCAGATGCTCGAGCGTGCGGGAAACGACGTCGAACCGTCCGAACCAGACGAGATTGGTCGCCAGGGTGATCAGGCGGATCAGCAGCCAGGCCGCGCCCGCCCCGCCGCTGCCGACCACCAGCGCCATCGCCGCCAGCATCAGCAGGCGGCGATCGGCGGTGAAATCGCCGAGCGCTCGGCGGGGGGCGACGGTCATGGACCTGGACTCAGCGTTGGCGACGGTCATGCTTCCCTCTCGGCGCGGCTCTTGTGGAAGCGCCAATATGTCGTATTACGATATTTTCCAAGAGGGGCGAACGGTTGAACGACAAGAATCGTGACGAAGACTTCCTGACGCTTGGCCAGTACGTGGCGCTGGCGGCCTTCCGCTACGAGCTGCGCCGGTTCATGGCGTTCAGCGAGACCGCCGCGCATGGCGCGGGTCTGCCCGCCCAGCAGCACCAGGCCCTGCTGGCCATCGCCGGGTTCGACGGCGAAGACGCGCCCACGGTGGGGACCTTGTCGGAACGCCTGATGATCGCGCCCCACACCGCGACCGAGCTGACCGCGCGGATGGTCGAGGCCGGTCTGATCAGCAAGGTTCCCTCACTGCGGGACCGTCGCAAGGTGCACCTGGCGTTGACCGACAAGGCCGAGGGGCTGCTGGCCGAACTGAGCACGGCTCACCTCAAGGAGCTGAAGTCCCTGGAGCCCGCCCTGACCGCCGCCCTCGCACGCCTCGGCCGCGACCAGGCCTGACCTGCCCAGCCCCCCGAAAGTTCATGCGACAGACCCTCACCCTGGCCTTGCGCGGCCGCAATCCGATCCGGCCGGTCGATATCCTGCGATCGGGACTCGGCGCCTTGCTCGGCATCCCCGCCACCGGCCTGCTGGCCCACATGGTCGCCAGCGGCCACGCCTCGGCCTTGCCCCTGCTGGTGCCGCCGATCGGCGCCTCGGCGGTGCTGGCCTTCGCCGTGCCGGCCAGCCCGCTGGCCCAGCCGCGCGCCATCATCGGCGGCAACATGGTCTCTGCCCTGGCGGGGGTGACCTGCGCCCTGGCCTTCCATCCCCATCCCGCCCTGGCGGCGGCGACGGCCGTGGCCTGCGCGATCATCGCCATGGGCCTGTTGGGTTGCCTGCACCCGCCCGGCGGCGCCGTCGCGCTGGGCGCGGCCCTGGTGGCCGGCCCGGTCGGCGCGGCCTCCTACGCCTATGTCTTCGTGCCGGTCGGCCTGTGCTCGGCCTTGCTCGTGCTGTCCGCCATGGCCTATGCGCGGGCGGTGGGACGGTCCTACCCGCACCGCGTGCCGCCGCCGGCCAATGTGCACGCCACCCAGGACGCCCCGCCCCTGCAGCGGGTCGGGTTCACCGCCGAGGACATCGACAACGCCCTGGCCCATTACGGCGACCTGCTAGACGTCGACCGCGAGGACCTGGACGCGCTGTTCCGCGAAGTCGAGCTCCAGGCCCACCGTCGCATCCATGCCCACATCCTGTGCAGCGACATCATGTCCCGCGACGTGCTGAGCGTCGACCTGCACCAGACCGCCGAGAGCGCCCTGGCCTATATGCGGGCCCACGACCTGCGCTCGGCGCCGGTGATCGACAGCGAACGCAAGGTGGTCGGCATGGTGCGCCGCGCCGAGCTCCAGACCGGACGGGACGGTCCCGTCGAGGCGGTGCTGGATCCGTTCGTGCACAAGGTCCGCCCCGGCACGGCGATCGAGGCCCTGCTGCCGATCCTGTCCAGCGGGGTCGCGCACGAGGCCATGGTGGTCGACGAGCACCGCGTTCTGCTGGGCATCATCACCCAGACCGACCTGCTGGGCGTGCTCTACCGCGCCCACATTGTCGAGGCGGTGGCGCTGCAACGGGCCGAGGAAGCTGGCGCGATCGATCCCGCGATCTAGCGACTCGGGAGGTCAAAACAGCGGTTCGCTCGTGAGCGGTCGCTGCGAGCTATAGTCGCGGCGAACGGTCGTCTGAAGGTCGTGTTTCTGGCGTGGCTTGAGAGTCCGCTCGTGGCGCCCGCCGTCCTAATGCGACCTTCGCGTGGAGCAGCGTGGCATCAAGCAACAGCGGCGACGGTTCACGGAAGGGCAGTCGTTTGCCATTCAAGCCTGACTGAACCAGGAACTGGGTGGTGAAGCTCCAGTAAGGGCGCACCCCATTTAGACCCCTTACGTTCACTCGGTGTTCTTTTTGCTTGCGCGACTCCGATGGAAGCCGCACGGTATGCGAGTTCTACCGCGCCGCGTGACCCCGGACCGAAAGGAGCGGAGGAAGCGCAGGGCGGCTGTCACGCGGGTTGCGCCCACGTGGCGGGGATCGTCGCGATGCCAGGCCCTGGTTCTGGTACGCGCTCCGACGAACGCTTGCCTTACGCCATGAGGCTCGATGCCGTTGCCGCGTTGCAGTTTGACGCACATCGAACGGCTAATCGGTCTTTTCTGTCGGTGAGGGGCGAGGGGGCGGCGAGAGTTGCGCTTGACCTGGGCGAAAAACCTTTACGGTGGATGCTGAGGGAGTGCCGACCATGCGCTGCAAAAACGCCCCGCACCGGGGTTGATGATCGTTGCCGCTTTCGCGGCGTCGGTCACGCTTCTGACTGCCTTGCGTGACCCCGGACCGAAAGGAGCGGAGGAAGCGCAGGGCGGCTGTCACGCGGGTTGCGCCCACGTGGCGGGGATCGTCGCGATGCCAGGCCCTGGTTCTGGTACGCGCTCCGACGAACGCTGATCTTGCAAGGTTGAGGCTGCGCGGCACCGATGAGTCTCACCCGACCAAACGACCCGATCGAGCTATTCTGCGAGGTCCGCAAGCGTAGCTCGCTGAAGCGCGCGTGGGACCACGTGCGTCCTCGCGCGCTGCAATCCCGCGATCCTGACACCAAGCGAGAGCGGGCCGCCATCGAGGCGGATACGCTGCTCTATATTGGTCGCCTTCAGAAAGAGATTGGCCCGGAAGGGTTTCGGTTCGACGCTCAGAAAGGCGTCCTGAAGCGGCGAGCCGGGAAGACACCGCGTCCGATCGTTGTCTCGCCTTTGCGCAACCGCATAGTTCAGCGAGCAATTCTGGACGTGTGCCAAAGCAGTTCGCGGCGGATATGCCGCCTCCTTGGGGAATTGCCGAAACGACTGGCAACGCGAACGTCTGTCGGGGGGCTACCAGAGCGCGGCGTGTCGTACGCTGTTCGGCTTATCAAGGAAGCGATCGACGAGGGAGCGACCCACTACGTCCGTTCTGACCTAAAGAACTTCTTCGCCAACTTGCCCAAGCAGCCCCTCCACGCGTTTCTCGACGCTGAGGTCAGTGACAGGTCCTTCGTCGCGTTATTCAAAAATGCTCTTGAGGTAGAGCTCTCGAATCGTGAGGATGAGGATGTCCGGCAGTGGTGGAGCCTGTTTCCCACTACAGAAGTCGGTGTCCCGCAAGGCTCCGCTCTTTCTGCGATAAGCGCGAACATCGTCCTCAGCGACTTCGACGAGCAGCTTAACTCGGGGACAGTCACCACCATTCGGTACCTCGACGACTTCGTCATTCTGGGCCCGTCTGAAGCGACCGTTGCGAGTGCATGGACGCGAGCTGAAACGATACTCGCAGGGCTAGGCCTGGAAGCTCATCAACCAGGCCAGAGCGACAAGGCCGCAAAAGGCACTGTCGCTCAAGGCTTCGAATTTCTGTCTTTTAGGGTTCAAGGTCGAACGATCGCGCCGTCCCGCAAGGCCAAGGACGAACTCTCCAATGACGTCGCGCTAACGATCCGGGACGCCAAGAAGTCTATTCTGGCTTCTGCGGAGCCCAGGCGAGCGCAGCACCGCTTCATTCAGACCATGGAGCTTGTCGATCGGAAGATAAGGGGCTGGGGAGACGCGTTCCAGGAGACCACACAGCGAGTCGAATTCACTCAACTCGACGACCGCCTAGGGAAGCAGATCGACGCTTTCATTGGCTGGTTTCTGAGTGTCCAGAAAGGCCGTTCGTCGTCTGAGCAACGCCGGATGTGGGGTGTCGCGCTCCTGAGAGACACGCCACCCCCTGGAGACGATGGCTTGGGAAGTATCCCTAGTGCCTTCTCCTCGCGGTGACGGTGGACCCGCTGGCTGAGGCAAGTATGTCGGCTAGAGCTTCAATGTCACAAAGTGGGGACGGTGCCTTGGCATCGAGGTCGATGACGCGCTGGAAATGTCCGAGCAGACCGACCTCTAACGGGTCGGCCCAACAGCTATAGCGCCGTCCGGGTGCGCGACGCGTCGCCACGGAACGTCGTATTTCTGGAGGCAAGCCAACGTCCGGTATTGGCGCGTCATGGTCGCTTTCAATCAGACGGAGGCGCTGGCAGCTCGACCGTCGCCGCCAGCCCGCCTTCGGGGCGGTTGGTCAGGGTCAGGCGACCGCCCTGGCCCTTGGCCAGGGCCTGGACGATCGAGAGGCCCAGGCCGGCACCGCCGGTGCGGCGGTTGCGGGAGGCCTCGCCGCGCTCGAACGGGGCGGTGATGGTCTCCAGCACCTCGGTGGGCAGGCCCGGCCCATCGTCCAGCACCATGATCTCGACGCGGCGATCCAGGAGGCGGACGTCGACCGTCACCGCGCCGCCGTAGCGGGCGGCGTTGTCGATCAGGTTGTCGACCATGCGGCGCAGGGCCAGGGGCGAGGTCCAGGCCGTGCCGGCCGCCTCGGGCGCCAGCAGCACGGTCTGCCCCATCTCGAGGCGCAGGGCGACCAGGGTCTCCAGCTCGCGACGAAGGTCGACCGACCGCGCGCCGTCGCCGCGGCCGGCGTCCTGGCGGGCGAACAGCAGGGTGTCGTCCAGCAGCTGGGACATCTCGGCCAGGTCGCTTCCGGCCTTGGCGCGCTGGACGTCGTCGGCGATGAACTCGGCGCGCAGGGTCAGGCGGGTCAGGTAGGTGCGTAGGTCGTGGGCGATGGCCGCCAGCATTCGCGTGCGCTCGTCCATCAGGCCCCGGATACGCCCCTGCATCGTGTTGAACGCCGCCGACAGCTCGCGCAGCTCGCGCGGGCCCCGCAGCGGCAGGGCCTTGGCGTCCAGGTCGGCGCCAAACCGCGCGACCTCGTGGGCCAGCTGGCTGACGGGCCGGGTGGTCTGCCGGACGGCCAGGACCAGCATCAGCAGGGTCACGACCAACAGGGCGGCGGCCGCCAGGGACACGCGGCTGAAGAACTGGCGCGCCGTCTCCGGCGCGCGGCGGCGCAGCACCAGGACCTGGCCGTCGGCCAGGCGCACCGACAGCCGCAGGGCGTGGCGGCCGGGCAGGGCGCCCCCGCGCAACTGGCCGCCCCGCCGGATGTCGATCCGCAGATCGCGCCCGCCCAGCGCCTGGCGATAGGCCTGGTAGCCGGCGTCGCCGGCGTCGGCGATCCGGGCGCGCAGCGGCAAGGGCGGAAAGTCGGCTTCCAGGGTCGTGCGGATGACGCCGGTGTCCAGGGCCTTGACGACCTTGGCGCGAGCGGCCGGCGAGACGGCCTCGACCGCCTCGACGAGCGCCACGGCCTCGGACGGCCGCGGCAGCTGGTAGAAGCGCACGCCGCCTTCGCCCCGGCCCTGCGGCCACACGAGGAGCGCCGCGCCGATCACCAGCATGACCGCCAGGCCGGCCAGGAGGATGGCCGTCATGCGGGTCGAGAGGTTGTCGGACAGCATCATGGCTAGAGCCGTTCCGCCGGCGCGCTGAACAGGTAGCCGCCGCCGCGTACAGTCTTGATCAGGGCCGCGCCGCCCAGCTTGCGGCGCAGGCGGCTCAGCAGCACGTCCACGGCGCGGTCGAACGGCTCGGCGCTGCGACCCCGGGTCCAGTCCAGGAGCTGGTCGCGGCTGAGCACCCGCTGGGGATGGCGCAGGAAAGCCATCAGCAGGTCGTGCTCGCCGCCGGTCAGGGCCACGGGCCGGCCGTCGGGATCGGTCAGGTCGCGGCTGGCCGTGTCGAGCCGCCAACCGGCGAAGCCCAGCACTTCGCCCGGCGGGGCGCTGGCCACGCGATGGACCTCGCGGGTGCGGCGCAGGATCGCCTTCACCCGGGCGAGCAGTTCGCGCGGGTTGTAGGGCTTGGCCAGATAGTCGTCGGCGCCGATCTCCAGGCCGATCACGCGGTCGATGTCGTCGCCCTTGGCGGTGACCATCAGGATCGCCGTGTCGCCGGCCGCCCGCAGGCGACGGCAGACCGACAGGCCGTCCTCGCCCGGCATCATGATGTCCAGCAGCACCAGGTCCACCCGGCGGCGGGCGGCCAGGCGGTCGAAGGCCTCGGCGTCGGCGCAGCCCACGGCCTCGTAGCCCTCGCGGCGCAGCAGCCCCAGGGTCAGGTCCCGGATTTCGGCGTCGTCTTCCACGACCGCTATCAGCGTGTTGTCGGCCATGACCAAGGAGATGCCTCAAGCCTCGGCCCAGCGGAAGCCGTCGCCAGGCCCGTTTACACTTCGACACAGTTTGTCGGACGCGCGCAAACAGGGGATTGCCCGGCGATGGTCAGATGGCGGCGTCGAGGGACACCGACCCCATCCCCATGGAGCGACTATGCGTAAGACTTCCATTCTGGCCACCGGCCTCTCGTCCCTGGCGGTTCTGGCCGCCATGATCGCCGTCCCGGCCCAGGCCGGTCAGCACGGCCGTTTCGTCAGCGTCCAAGGCGCGCGCGGCCACGGCTATGTCCACAATCGAAATGTCAGCCGCCAGCCCGGCGCGGTTTCGGTCTCGCGCGGGACCCAGACCAATTCCGGCCGCGGCGTGGCCAGCAACCGCAACGCCAGCTGGGGCGACGGCGCCTACCACGGTGGGGCCTCCCGCACGTTCAATAATGGCGCTTCCGCCAACCGTTCGACCAACGTCGTCAACAACGGCGACGGCACGGTCAGCTACGACCATTCGCGGACCGGCTACGACGGCTCGACGCGTTCCGTCAGCGGGACGGTGACCCGCCCCTGATCGAACCCGTCCAGGCCCGCCGCGCCAAACTCCCCCGAACGGCGCGGCGGGTGTTTTCTCCGGAGACCGAAATGAAGATCCTGACCCTGTCCATCGTCTGCCTGGCCGCCATGGGCGCCTCCAGCGCCGACGCCGCCTCGCGCAAGCCTGGCGCCGCGCTCGACAAGGCCGACGCCAACCACGACGGCTATGTCACCCGCGACGAATTCAGAGCCTCGCGCGCATCGCAGTTCCAGCGCCTTGACCGCAACGGCGACGGCCTGGTGACGCTGTCGGAGTTTCCCCGCCTGGCCAAGTCGAACCGTCCCAAGGCCCAGGCCCTGAAGACCGTGATCACCCACGCCGACCGCGACGGCGACGGGCGGGTGACCCGGGCCGAGTTCGTCGATGGGCCGGCCCCCCTGTTCGATCGCGCCGACCGCGATCAGGATGGCCGCCTGTCGCGCGACGAGGTCGCCGCCGTCCGCGACCAGCTTGAGAGCCTGAAGTGACCTCACGCCGAAAGACCCTGCTGATCGCCCTGGCGGTCGCGGCTCTGACCGGGACCAGCGCCGTCGAGGCCGCCCAGCTGGGGCCGGGCCTTGGGGGGCAGTTGCGCCAGCGCCTGCAGGAGAAAAAGGCCGAGGAAGAGCGCGCGATCGATCTGCAAGGCATCCTATCCGGCGCTCGTAAGCAGACCCACGCCTACGGAACCGACATGGCCCAGCGGCTGGACGTCTATATCCCGCCGGGCGCCCGGAACGCACCGATCCTGATCATGGTGCACGGCGGGGCCTGGACGATCGGCGACAAGGCCAATACGGGCTCGGTCGAAAACAAGCTCAAGCACTGGCTGACCAGGGGCTGGATCGTGGTCAGCGTGAACTACCGCATGCTGCCCGACGCCATGGCCTACGCCCAGGCGCAGGACGTCGCCCAGGCGGTGCGCTGGGCGCAGGGCCATGCCGAGGACTGGGGCGGCGATCCGAGGAAGATCATTCTGATGGGTCATTCGGCCGGCGCGCACCTGGTGGCGCTGGTCTCGTCGCGGCCCGACATGGTCGGCAGGCCGTGGGCCGGGACGGTGGTGCTGGATTCGGCCGCGATGCAGATCTCGGCGACCATGGCCGGCCGTCATCCCGGCTTCTACGACCGGGCGTTCGGGTCCGATCCCGCCTACTGGGCCAAGGCCTCGCCGATGGACCAGTGGACGCCAAAGGCGGCGCCGATGATGCTGGTCTGCTCAACCCAGCGGCCCGACGATCCGTGCGACGACGCGCGGCGATTCCAGGCCAAGGCCCGGGCGGGCGGACGCGACATGCCCGTTCTGCCCCAAGCCCTGACCCACGCTGATATCAACCGCGCCCTGGGCCTGCCGGGCGCCTATACCGACGCCGTGGACGCCTTTATCGCGGAACAACTGAAACGATCATTTTAGTCGTTTCGGAAAGCCCGCAGCCGTTGATCTGGCGCTCGCCCGTCTCCGTCTTCGTGGCGGTTATCCGTGAATCGATGCCGACACGCACCGGCGACCTACGACAGCCTAGCCATCGTCATCGACAAACGTCGATACAGCCGTGGCGTCACCAATCCATGCAGTCAGGCGCCAAGCGCCGTGCGGGCCTCGATGTCGGGTGGCGCCTTACGCATCCTCCCAGGAGGGGTCTCATACGCGACCCAAAGCAAACGATTGCGTAATGCTTCCGAATGCGTTTATTGAGTGAGCTCGGAAGCCCTCCCACAGAGAGGGAGCGCGAGGAACGGGACCAGGGGAGGCAAGGATCGAAAATCGATTGCTGAAGGCAACCGTTTCCGGCGGAATCCGCATCCTGGCGCCGCGAGACGCGAGCTTGGCCGCCACGGCCTCGCATCCACGCACGACGAAAGCCTCCCAAACGGTCGATGGGCGCCGGGCCCTTGCGGTCGCCGCCATGCTCGCGCTGAGCTTGTCCGCGGCCGGCGCCGGCGCGAACGCGACGGAGGTCACGCCTCAGGGGGCGGTGACCATCAACGGGCTGACGGTGCCGGTTTCCGACCGGACCAGTCCCGAGGCCCAGGCCTATGTCCGCCACATCCTGGTTGATCGGCCCTTCGCCGGCGGACCCAGCGCGACAGCCGACATTGAAGGATATCGTCGCCGCCAAGACGAGATCATGGAGACGTTCCTCAAGCCGATCCGGGCGCGCTACCCGGTCAAGGTCGCGGCGCGGCGCATCGGCGGCGTGCTCACCGACGTCGTCACGCCCGCCCAGGGCGTGGCGCCGCGCAACGCCCATCGGGTGCTGCTCAACATCCATGGCGGCGGCTTCCTGTCCGGGGCCCATACCGCCGCGCTGGTGGAATCCATCCCCATCGCCGCGACCATGGGCGTCAAGGTCGTCAGCATCGACTACCGCATGAGCCCGGAGGCCAAGTTTCCGGCCGCCTCCGAAGACATCGCGGCCGTCTATGCGGAGATGTTGAAAACCTACAAGCCGTCGCAGATCGGCCTCTACGGCTGCTCGGCGGGCGGCATGCTGACCGGGCAATCGATCGGATGGTTCCAGACCCACGGCCTGCCGCGCCCCGGAGCGATCGGGGTGCTCTGCGCGTCGCTGGGCAAGCTGGTGAGCGGCGATTCAGCCTATGTGTCCGGCCCGCTCAACGGCTATCCCGCTCCGCCGCCAGCCGCCAACGGTCGGCCGCGCGGCATGAGCTTCGCCTATCTGGGCGAGGTCGCCGACGACGATCCGCGCGCCTATCCCGAGGTCTCGCCCAAGTTGCTGGCGAGCTTTCCGCCGACCCTGTTCATTACCGGCACCCGGTCGATGGAGATGAGCGCGGCGACCTATTCCCACAATCAGTTGGTGAAGGCCAAGGTGGAGGCGCGGCTGCACGTGTGGGACGGCCTGTTCCACGCCTTCCTCTACAATTCCGACCTGCCGGAATCTCGAGAGGCCTACGACGTCATCACTGATTTCTTCGACAAGACCCTCTCCCGCTAGTCGACAGCCAGGTGCAACACATGTGGAAGCCACTCATCGCCCTCGCCGTCGTCGGCGGCCTTCTGAGCACGACCGCCAGCCTCGCCGCTGAACCCGTCAACGGCGGCCAGAAAGCCGCCGCGCCGCGGGCCGACGAGCGCTGGGTCAGCTCGTGGGGAACGGCCCTGGAGCTTTCCCCGCCGCCCGCCCTGAAGATGCCGCCGCCGCCGGCCGCCGTCATCAGGTCGATGTCGTCGATGCCGCGCCCGATCGTGCCCTATCCTGACAGCCTGGCCGACAAGACTGTCCGCATGATCATGCAGACCAGCCTCGGGGGCAAAGCGGTCCGCATACAGCTTTCGAACGCGCAAGGGCGCCCGCCTTTGATCATCGGCGCGGCCCACGTCGCCATCCGGGACCAGGGGGCCGGCGTCGTCCCGAGTTCGGATCGGGCGGTGACCTTCGGCGGCAAGACCACGGTGACCATTCCCCCCGGCGCGATGATCGTCAGCGACCCGGTCGCCCTGGCCGTGGCCGCCGAGCAGGAACTGGCGGTGTCGCTGTACGTGCCCGCCGGGACCGAGGGCCATACGATTCACCCGGTCGGCCTGAACCCCACCTACATCGTCGACGGCGACGCCACCGCCGCGACCACCTTGTCCGCCCCCAACACGGTGCGCTCTTATTTCTGGCTGGCCGGCGTTGAAGTCCTCGCCGAGGCTCCCAAGGGTGTCATCGTCGCGTTCGGCGACTCGATCACCGACGGCTTCGCCACCACGCCCGGCGCGCACGCGACCTGGCCCGAGATCCTGGCCCGACGGCTTCGCGCCGACCCCCGCACCCAAGGCTGGGGCGTGATCAATGTCGGCATTTCCGGCAATCGCGTCCGGCGTGACGGCGCCGGCTCCAGCGCCCTGGCGCGATTTGACCGTGACGTCCTCAGCCGGCCCGGCGTGCGATGGATCGCGCTCCTCGAGGGCGTCAACGACATCAACATGACGGTGATCCCGGGATCGCCGCCCGCCGAGCACACGACGGCCGAGCAGATCATCGACGGCTACAATCAGTTCATCGAGAAGGCCCACCTGCACGGCATCAAGGTCATGGGCCTGACCATCACCCCCACCGAGGGGCTGTGGCTGCAGACGCCGCAAAGCGAAGCGATGCGCCAGGCCGTCAATCACTGGATCAGAACCAGCGGGCGCTTCGACGCGGTCACCGACTTCGAGGCGGCGGTTCGCGATCAGTCTCAGCCTCCACGCCTGCGCGCGGACTTCGATCCAGGCGACCACATCCATCCCAACGACGCGGGAAACCTGGCCATGGGGTCGTCGATCGACCTTGGCCATTTCGCCCACTGACGAGCGAGCAAGCGGATCGAAATTGGCTGGGCCGCGCGTAGCGCCGCCAGGGAGAGTAACGTGAAGACAGTTGCGCGTGAGCCTAGATCAGCACGGGAGGCGGTCACCGGTCGCCTGGAAACGCTGTCGGCGGGGGCGTGGTCATGACCGGCTCGACCCGTCAGAACACCCGGCTTCTGAAGCTCCTGACCTACCTGATGTTCGCGATGTTCGCGATGACGACGGACTCGGTCGGCGTGATCATTCCCCGGGTGATCGAGCAGTTCTCGCTCGGCATGACCGTTGGGGGCGCTTTCCAGTACGCCACGATGTCGGGGATCTCGATCGCGGCGCTGATGCTGGGCTTTCTGGCCGACCAGCTTGGCCGCAAGTGGACGATCATCGTCGGGCTGATCCTGTTCGGCGCGTCCTCGGCGCTGTTCGCGGTGGGGCACGATTTCCTGTTCTTCGTGGGGCTGCTGTTCGTCTCGGGCGTCGGCATCGGGGTGTTCAAGGCCGGCGCTCTGGCGCTGATCGGCGACATCTCAAGCTCGACCCGCGAACACGCGGCGACGATGAACACGGTCGAGGGCTTCTTCGGCATCGGCGCGATCATCGGACCGGCGATCGTCGCCTGGCTTCTCGCTTCGTGCGCCGAATGGAAATGGCTCTACGTCATCGCCGCGGTGCTGTGCGGGGTCTTGGTCATCGCCGCCTCGGCGGCGAAATATCCCCAGCCGCCCGCCCGCAAGGTCGACCAGGAGCCTCGCCTGCGGCAGACGCTGGGTTTGCTGCGCGATCCCTTCGCCTTGGCGTTTGGCCTCGCGCTGATGCTCTACGTGGCGGCCGAGGCGGCGGTCTATGTCTGGGCCCCGACCTATCTGAGCGGGTATGAGGGCAACCTGGCCTGGTTCGCGCTCTATGTGGTCTCAATCTTCTTCGTGCTGCGCGCGGCCGGCCGTTTCCTGGGCGCGTGGCTCCTGTCGCGCTTTGACTGGTCGGTCGTGGTGGCGCTGAGCGCGGGCGGGGTGCTCATCTGCTTCCTGGTCAGCGCGATCGGCGACCGTGGTGTCGGCGCGATCGCCCTGCCGCTGTCGGGGCTGTTCATGTCCGTCCTCTATCCGACGATCAATTCCAAGGGCATCAGCTGCTTCCCCAAGTCGCAGCACGGCGCGATCGCCGGTTTGCTGCTGTTCTTCACCTGCGCCAGCGCGGTTCTCGCCCCCTTGGCGATGGGCGCGCTGAGCGACCTCATGGGCGACGCCAAGTTCAGCCTCTACCTGGCCACCGCCTTCGCCGCCGCCCTGGCTGTGCTGGCGGTGCTGAACGTCGCCCTGGACCCGACGCGGGCGCGGTTGGCCGAGCGCGACAGCGAAGATTATCTGCCGGCCGAAGCGCTCACCGAGCGGTGAGCGCTTCGATCCGCATCGTCGGCGCCTCAGGGCGTCGGCGATGCGAGCAGACGGGCGATCGCCGTATCGATCGCGGCGAAGAACCGGCGCGAGACATCCGCGCCCGGTACGATGAACGGGAAGGCGTGATAGGCGCCGGGCACGACCAGCAATTCGGTCGATACGCCGCTGTCCATCAGGCGGCGGGCATAGTCGATGTCCTCCCGCAGGAACAGGTCCAGCCCGCCCACGCCGATGAAGGTCGGCGGCAGGCCGCGCAGATCCTCGACGCGCGCTGGAACGGAACCTTGCGGGGGATTGGCCGAGCCGGCCGCGACGCCCAGCAACGCGCTCCATCCCAGCCGGTTCTGCTCGGGCGTCCAGACATATCGACCTTGATCGGGCGGTGGTTGGCGGGTGCTGCCGGTCCGATCGTCGAGCATGGGGTAGACCAGCACTTGTCCCGCCAGCTTGAACCGGCCGCGGTCGCGCGCGGCGATCGCCAGGGCGGCCGCGTGTCCGCCGCCGGCGCTCTCGCCCATGACGATCACCCGGCGGCCATCAACGCCCAGGGCCTGGGCGTTGTCGTGGAGCCAGGCAAGCGCGGCGTAATTGTCCTCCAGAGCCCCCGGAAACCGCACCTCCGGCGAGAGGCGGTAGTCGACGCTGACGATGACGCAATCCTGCGCCGCGGCGATCCGTTGCAGGTTGGGGATGTCGGTGGTGGGGGAGCCGAGAATGTATCCGCCGCCATGGATGTGCAGGATGGCCGGACGTACGGCCTCGCCCCCGGCGTTGATCACGAACACCCTCAGGGTGTCGGGGCCCAATGGTCCGCGGATCTGGCGTGTGACGACCGGGGGCGCGGCCAGGAAGGGCGCTCCTGGCGGCGGAGCCTTTTGTCGAAAGGCGATGAGATCCTGCTCGGTCATCGATGGGATCTTCATCCGCTCCGGATGCGCCAACGGTCCTCGCAGCTGGGGGTCCACGACGCTCAGGTCCTCGGCCGGCGACTGGGCTCGCACGGAGCCGCCCGCCGCCAGGGCTGTCATGGCGAGGGTCGCGCCCGCGAATCCTCGACGTGTCATGGGGTGCCTCATCGTTTCCTTCCGCATTTGATCGCCCGTCTTGAAGCGCGGGCCGGCGATCGACCATACGCTGGGCTTGGCGTTTGCAGCAATCGGTTGCTGCTTCATGCGTGAGCCTCAAAGTCCGTATCGATATCGGGCAATCAAAGCTGAGGTCGCCATCAATCCATATTGACCAGCAAACGATTGCATGAAAAGTMTGATGCAAGCGACGCCAGCCAAAGGCGACCTGTCACGAGTTGTTTTTGAAAAGCGTTTTCCATCCTGGCTCGTCGTTCCGATCCCGCGACGGGCGTCGATGATGAGGCCGGGTTGGAGCAATGGGCGCGTGTCGCGGCCGATGCCGCGCGCCGTTCTCGAAAGATCGCCTTACCTGCGAGGCGACTGCCCCCGCGAAGGTCGTCCTGCAATCTTCGCGGGGGTCTTTTTGTCCGCCTTGATGCTCAGGCCAAATCCGGCGGGAACTCGCGGCCAAGAGATCGCGGCGCGGCTTCCAAAATAGATCTCAAAATCACACGGCAATCGTTTGCTACATCGGTTTGTTTCTTTTACACCCGCGCAGTTGGCGGGCTTGCTTCCAGCCGCACCAGGAGAGTGCATGTCCAGTTCTTTTCCCTCGGCGGTCGCCGGTGAACGCGCTTCCCCGGACCGTTGGAAGCCCGATCATGTGGCGGGGATCGACAGCGGCCGCATGTGCGCGGCGCCGCTGATCGTCGAGGCTGACATTGAACGCATCGCACCGGACCTGGATATCTGGGATGCCTGGCCCGTTCAGGACAGGACAGGCGCGCCGGTCGAGTTCGGCGAAGGCGCGACGCTGTGGATGGCCCTGGGCGCGCCTCGGTTCGAAGATCCCGACATCCGGCACGGACACGCGCGCATTCACCTGCTCCATCACGACGGCCAAGGCTGGTCCCACCGGGGCCTCCTCATGCCCGAAGGCTTTTCGCCCGGCAGCCGGGAGTGGTCTGGATCGGCGGTGCTCGACGACGACCAGCGCACGCTGACCCTTTATTTCACCGCCACCGGCCGGCGGGGCGAGGAGGTGCTGACCTTTGAGCAGAGGCTGTTCAGCGCTCGCGCGACCGTCGAAAGGGCAGGCGCGCATCTGACCTTTTCCGACTGGCGAGACCTGCTCGAAATCGCCGCGCGCGACCCGGAACACTACATGGCCAGCGACGGCGGTGTGGGCGTCATCGGGACGATCAAGGCCTTCCGCGACCCGGCCTATTTTCACGATCCCCGAGGCGGCGGTCATTACTTGTTCTTCGCCGGTTCCGCGGCGGGGACGGGATCGGCTTTCAACGGCGTGATCGGCGCCGCCGTGTCTCGAACGGGGGACGGTAGCGACTGGCGGCTGACGCCGCCGCTGATCGACGCCACCGACGTCAACAACGAACTCGAGCGACCGCATGTCATCATGGCTGGCGGCCTGTACTACATGTTCTGGTCGACCCAGACCCACGTCTTCGCGCCGGACCTTAGGCATGCGCCCACGGGTCTGTACGGCATGGTCTCCAGCAGCCTGGACGGCGGTTGGCGCCCGCTGAACGGCTCGGGCCTGGTCTTCGCCAATCCCCCCTCCGCGCCGCGCCAGGCCTATAGCTGGCTGGTGCTCCCCGACCTCTCGGTGATCAGCTTCATAGACGATTGGGGTCGTGGACTGGACGATCTCGGCGCCCGACGGTTCGGCGCCACGTTCGCCCCGACGCTCCGCCTGCGCCTGGCGGATGATCTGGCCGATCTGGAGGCCTAGATGGTGGTGCAATCCCTGTTCGCCGGCGTCGAGCTCGGTGGCACGAAGTCGATCGCGGTGCTCTCGGCCGGCCGCGAGATCCTGGACCGCCACGTGGTCGCGACCACGACGCCGGACGCCACCCTGGGCGCCCTGGCCGAGACGCTGGAACGCTGGGAGCGGGAGCATCCCATCGCTGGACTTGGGATCGCGTCGTTTGGTCCGATCCAGCTCGACATCGCCGCGGACGATCATGGCCGCATGCTGGCGACCCCCAAGCCGGGCTGGAGCCATGCGCCGGTCGCCTCTGTCCTTACGCGCGCCTTCCCCGGTCCCTGGGCGATCGACACCGACGTCAACGGCGCGGCCCTCGCCGAATACGACTGGGGGGCGGGCAGGGGATGTCGATCGCTCTGGTACCTGACGCTCGGCACCGGCGTGGGCGGGGGCCTCGTCGTCGACGGCCGCCCGGTCCACGGCGCCATGCACCCGGAGGTCGGGCATCTCAAGCTGAGGCGCGCGCCTGGCGACACCTTCGCCGGCGCCTGCCCCTTCCACGGCGATTGCGTGGAAGGGCTCATTTCGGGCCCGGCGCTGGCGGGGCTGTTCGGAGGCGACCCCGCCGAGGTTGGGGATGAAGACCCTCGGTGGGATCATGTCGCCCACACCTTGGCCGAACTCGTCGGCGCGCTGCTCCTGACGACGGCGGCCGATCGGGTCCTGATCGGCGGCGGCATCGCGATCGCCCGGCGTCAGCTGCTGCCGCGGGTCCGGGCCCAGGTTCTCGAGCGTCTGGAATCCTATTTGCCCTTCGTGACACCCTCGAGCGTGGATCGGATCATCACCACGCCGGAGCTCGGCGCGGATGCGGGGCCGCTCGGCGCGATCGCCCTGGCGATCAGAGCCGCCGAGCGAACACCCTAGCCGGAGAGGACCGCCTTGCGGTCGATGCTCGATTTTTCAATTACAAACAATAACATCGGGAGAGAGACGTGAAGTACACAGTTCTGGCTTTGACGACGTCGATCGTGGCTCTGCACGCGACGTCCGCGCTCTGCGCCCCGGCGGCCGCGCCGCTGAACGCGGGGGCGGCCAAGATCGATATCACCCCGACCAAGGCGCAACTTCCCAAGGGCTATGACGGGGTCAACGACCCGATCTATGTCCGCGCCACCGTGCTCGAGCACGACGGCCAGAAGGCGGCCCTGGTGAGCGTGGACATCGGTGGAATGCCCGACTCCGTCTGGGCCGCCGTCGTCCAAGGCGCGCAAAGCCTCGGCATCCCGTCGGCGAACCTGATGCTGACCGCCACCCACTCCCACAGCGTGCCGCGCGGCGTTCCCCAGCTCGACGAGAAGATCGTGGAGGCCCTGCGCCAAGCCGCCGCCAAGATGCAGCCGGCCACGATCGCCTACGGCCAGGGCGTTTCCTACATCAACATCAACCGCAACATCATCGACCCCAAGACCCGTCGCTGGTGGGAGGGGCCGAACTATGAGGGGCCTTCCGACAAGACCGTCGGGGTGGTGAGCATCACCTCGGCGTCGGGCCAGCCGATCGCGGTCTATTACAACTACGCCGTCCATGCGGTCGTGAACGGGCAGCTGGACATGGTCAGCGGCGACATTCCCGGCGCCGCGTCGCGCTACATCGAGGACTCCCTGGGAAGCGGCGCGGTCGCGATCTGGAGCGAAGGCGCAGCCGGCGACCAGAACCCGATCTTCTTCCAGCAGGCCTATGATCTGCGAAACATCCGGATCGCCGACTACTCCAAGCGTGGGGAGGACATCAGCAACGCCATGCCGCCCGGCGGCCAAGGCCTCGACAGGAAGAATCCCCAAGTCGCCCGGCTGATGGCCCAGCAACGCCAGATGGTCGATTCGATGGGGCAGATGCTCGGCGAGGAAGTCCTCCGGGTGGGACGGGACGTCCTGGACCGGCCCGAGGTCAATCCTCGCATCTTCGGCGCCTCCAAGACGGTGACCTGCCCGGGCCGCGTGCGCACGGACAAGGGGCGCGCCGGCTACCCCGGAACCTATACCGACGGCCCCGACGTGCCGATCCGTCTCAGCCTGCTGAAGATCGGCGGCATTGAGATCGGCGGCGTCAACGCCGAGGTGTTCAATCCCATCGCCGAGCGCTTCAAGGCCAGGAGCGGATCCAGCCGCGCGATGATGGCGACCCTGACCAACGGAATGGCGCCCTCCGGCTATATCCCGCACGATGAGGCCTTCAGCCAGAACACCTTCGAGGTCGTGTCCTCCAGGCTCAAGCCGGGTTGCGCCGAGACCGCGATCATCGAAGGCCTGCTGGACTTGGAGCAAGCCTCGGAATCGAACTAACTTCTTCGCGGCTGCGTTTGCGTGGCGACCTTGACGAAGAAGCGTCATTGGCGTCCGCTGAACGGTCTAAGCTTCTCCTTGAGGTTGCCTTGCCCCCTAAGATTCGATCCGAGTCCAACCAGGCGGGCGCGCGACCCCAGAACATCCAGGAGTTGGCGAAGATCGCCGGCGTTTCGACGGCGACGGTTTCTCGGGCCCTGACGGGCGCCGGGAAGCTGTCGGCGGCGACGCGGGAGCGTATTCAAAAGCTTGCCGCGGACCTGCAATTCAAGCCCAGCACCACGGCGCGTAATCTCAGGATCGGACGGACGGGGGCCATCAGCGTCGTGGTCCCCATCGGGCACGAGCGAACCCAGCACCTGTCCGACCCCTTCTTCATGACCTTGATCAGCCATGTGGCCGATCAGCTGGCCGACCATGGCTACGACGTGCTGCTAAGCCGCGTCGTGCCCAGTGATGTCGATTGGCTGGATCGCATCGCCCGGTCGGGGCGCGTGGACGGCATCATCGTCATCGGCCAATCCGACCAGGCGCTGGTCCTCGATCAGATCGCCAGGGCCTACAAGCCCATGGTCGTCTGGGGCGCCCAGATCGATGGGCACGCCTACTGCACGGTCGGCAGCGACAACCGTCTGGGCGGTCGGATGGCGACGGAGCATCTGCTGGCCCAGGGCTGTCGCAAGCTGGCCTTTTTCGGCGACCCCACGGTCCCAGAGGTCGAGGAGCGCCTGCGCGGCTTTCGCGACGCGCTGAAGGCCTCCGGTGACAAGGTGGTCGGCGCGCTCCTGCCGGTTCACTTCGTGCCGGACATGGCTCTAGCGACCATCTCCGACTATCTGGGCGTCGCCGATCGGGTGGACGGTATTTTCGCCGCTTCCGACACCATCGCCATGATGACGATCCAGGCCTTGGCCGAGCATGGCCGCTCGGTGCCCGACGACGTCAAGGTCGTTGGGTTTGACGACCTGGAGATCGCGCGCCACACCTTGCCGCCCCTCACATCGGTCCGGCAGGATCTTGGGCGGGGCGCTCAGGCGCTGGTCGAGGCGCTCCTTGCCTTGATGCGAGACGAGGCGGCCGCTTCGGTTCTTCTCGCACCGACTCTCACTGTTCGCGCTTCGACGGCCTAGAGTCCCGATCTGCCCCGACGATGGGCAGTTGAACCGGCGGCGGCCGGATCCTTGAAGCAGGCGGTCTTCGTGCCCCGCGCAAACACTGCAATCGATTGTCCATCGGCGGCTGAGAACGCTTCCCTGAGCCGCGCGCGCGCCGCAAGACTCGCGGTATAGTCCCGCTGCGTCCCGCCAGAAGCGTTATCGCTTGGTAAAAATGCCACCGTTCTTGAGAGTTGGGTTGACCTGCAATCGTTTGCGCTGCACTGTCTGATCGTCGCCAGCTAGCAAACATCAAGGGCTGAGGCGTAACTCCCGCCGTCGGAAGAGCGGGAGAAGAGCGACGTAACGCGCTCAGACGTTAGGGGAGAACAGGGATGCAAAATCGGAAGTGGCTCGCGGTCAGCGCGGCCGCCTTGGCTATGAGCGCGTCTTGGGGCGCCGCGCATGCTCAGCAGACCGCTGGCGCGCAGAGCGATCACCGGCAGGGCGCGGATGAAGCAGACAGCACCATTCAGGAAGTTGTCGTCACCGCCTCGAAAACCGGCGGGCAGACGCTCCAGGCGGTGCCCATGGCGATCCAGGCCTTTTCGGGCGAAGAGCTGAAGGCGCGTAATATCGGCAGCGTCGGCGACCTCGTGTCGACCATCCCCGGCGCCTTCGAAGGCTTCCGCCAATCGGTGGGGTCGCGCTTCTACAATCTGCGGGGCGCCGTCACGCAGAACGGCGACTCGCCGCTCGGCTACTATCTCGACGACGTTCCGTTCATCGTCACCAACTTCGGCATCGCGCCGCCGGTGCGGTTCATCGACATGGACCGCGTGGAAGTCCTGCGCGGACCCCAAGGGACGCTGTACGGCCAAGGCTCGTCGGGCGGCGTGTTCATCTTCCACACGCGCGATCCCAATCTCAGCGATATCGAATACGCCGCCGAAGGCGAAAGCGCGAGCACGAGGGGCGCTGAAGGCTTGAACTACGGCGTCTCGGGCGCGGTTTCGGTGCCGATCATCAAGGACAAGCTGGCGATCCGCATCAGCGGCGGCACCGCGCGCGACGCCGGGTGGGCTGACGCCTACTACGGGCCCTACGACGGCACGCCGGACCAGAAGGGCGTCAACAAGGCCAAGAACGACGACCTGCGCCTCGTCGCCCTGTTCCGCCCGACCGACAATGTCGAGATCCGCGCCCAGTACTGGCATTTCCAGCCGCGGCAGGACTTCACCGGCTTCACGGCGTCGGTCAAGCCGCCCTATTTCCAGAACACCGCGGGCCAGCAAGGCTTCTCCAACGGCGACTTCAAGCTGTGGAGCCTGGCGGCGAAGGTCGACTTCGACGGGTTCTCCATCACCAGCGCGACCAGCAATCTGGAGGGTGATTTCGGGATCAACATTCCGCAGTCGCCATCGGGGTTCTTCTCAAGCCGGTTCCTGCCCAAGATGTTCGCGCAGGAAGTCCGCGTGAACTCCACGACCGAGGGTCCTCTGCACTGGGTCGCGGGCGCTTCCTACCAGGACGGCGAGGGACCGCAGGTCAACGCGCTCGTTCGTCCCGGCGTGAACATCAACGCCAGCAACAACACGCTCACCGAGAACTACGCGTTCTTCGGCGAGGTCAGCTATGATCTGTTCGGCGGCAAGCTCGTGCCGCTGGTCGGGTTGCGGACCTATCACGACGACCGCTCGTTCGCGGACGGCACCTCGTCCGTCCCCACGGACGCGGACGTCAACACCTGGCGGCTCAACCTCGCCTATCTGCCCACCGACAATCTGACGATGTTCTTGTCAGCCTCCACCGGTTTCCGCCCGGGCATCGTTCAATCTCGCGTGCAGGTCCAATCCCTGACCTTGGCTGGCGTCCCGGTGTCGGTGGCCCTTGAGCCAGAAGAATCGAAGAACTACGAGTTCGGTCTCAAGTGGCGCAATGACGACAGGTCGTGGACGGTCGGCCTGAACCTCTACCAGCTCGAATACACCAACCTCCAGACCTCGGTCACCGGCGGCATCGAGGGGGTGAACGGCTTCGCGAACTTCGGCGACGCCACCACCAAGGGCGTGGACATCGAGCTTCATTGGCGCACGCCGATCAAGGGCCTCGGCGCCGGGTTCGTGGCCAACTTCAACGACAGCAAATACGACACCGTGAACGCCGTCGTGGCCAAGGCGCAACCTCTGCTGCGGCCGGGCTCGCGTCTGCTCAACACGCTCGACCAGAACTATCGCTTCGATATCAACTACAGCCGCGATCTACCCTACGGTCTGGAAGGGTTCGGCAATTTTGCGGTCAGCCACAGCGGCGATCGTATCCAGACCAACGGGTTCTCCTCGCGCCCCTACGATCAGCTGAGCACCACGATCGGCGTGCGGCGTGATCAGTGGGAATTCGCTTTCGTCGGCAACAACCTCGCCGATGAGCGCGGCCCGACCTTCGTCGGCACCAACGGGCCCCTGTCGGGTTCGGGTCCGACGCCGCGAACCCTCGGCTTCCGTCTCCGCGTTACCTCCCAGTAAGCTTGGACGTCAGGGTGTTCGCGCCTAGTTGGCCGGACACCAATCGATCGAGCTTACCCATGAGCCCGCCGCCTATGCGGCGGGCTTTTTTTGGGCCGCAGATTCATGGGGTCGCCTACGCCGAATAACCGCCGGGGCTGAGGTCGTGTTTCTGGCCGGGTCCCAATGTCCGCTTCTGGCGCGACCTTGCCGGCCATGCAGAGCTGCGGATCAGGGCAGGGCGGCCAGGGTGGGGAGCCGCCTCGCGCACCCTCCCGACGTGCAGATCATCTGTTTGGTGTGTCAAGCAGATCGCGAACTCGGCCCGCGAGCTGATCGAACGTGAAAGGTTTGGGCAGGAGCTGGACGCCGGAATCCAGGCGTCCGTGATGCACGATGGCGTTGCGGGAATAGCCGGTCGTAAACAGCACCTTGAGACCGGGCCGAAGCCTCTCGGCTTCGTCGGCGACAACACGCCCGCTACGATCCGGCAGCACGACATCCGTGAAGAGCAGATCGATGCGGGTGTCCGACGCCATCAGCGTCAACGCGGCCTCCGCGGTCGCGGCCTCGATGACCTGATACCCGAGCTCCTTCAGCATCATCACGCTGTTGGTGCGGACGTCGGGATTGTCCTCGACCACAAGGATTGCTTCACCCTCGCTCGCAGATGGCTGATCGGCTTCGTCCTCGTCCGGATCGATCGGCAAATCGCCCGTGTAGCGCGGAAAGTAGAGCTTCACGGAAGTTCCTTGGCCTTCCTCGCTGTAGATGGTCACGTGGCCCCCCGATTGTTTGACAAAGCCGTACACCATCGAGAGTCCCAGGCCGGTCCCGCGCCCTACATCCTTGGTGGTGAAAAACGGTTCGAAGACGCGGCCGATCTTGTCCTTGGGAATGCCCGATCCCGTGTCGCTGACCGCGATCATGACGTACTGGCCCGGCACCACCTCCGCATCCTTGCTGGCGTAAGCCTCGTCGAGGAACGTGTTGGCGGTCTCGACGGTGAGCTTTCCGCCCTCCGGCATGGCGTCGCGCGCGTTGACCGCGAGGTTGAGCACCGCGCTTTCCAAGTGGTTTTGGTCGACTTCTACGGCCCAGAGCCGCGGCGACAGCACGCTCTCCAGCTCCACCTGTTCGCCCAGGGACCTGTGCAGCAGTTCAGTCATGTCGCGCACGATGGCGTTTAGGTCCGTGGGCGTAGGCTCCAGCGGCTGTTGTCGAGAGAACGCCAGCAGCCGCGATGTCAGACCCGCCGCGCGCTCGGCGGCGCGACGGGCCATGTTGAGGGCGCGGGTGATCCGCGCCGTGTCCGTGAGCTTGCTGCGACCGATGGTGTCGAGGCCGCCGATGATAACGGTCAGCAGATTGTTGAAGTCGTGAGCGACGCCGCCGGTCAGCTGCCCGACCGCCTCCATCTTCTGTGACTGGAACAGTGCCCTGCGCGTTTCCTCAAGCGACTGCTCGGCCTCCCGGCGCTGGGTGGCGTCACGGGTGATTTTCGCGAACCCCACTAGCTCACCGTCTTCGTCGCGGATCGCGTCGATGATGACATGCGCCCAGAACTTGGATCCGTCTTTGCGGACTCGCCACCCTTCCGTCTCCCAACGGCCCTCCCGTTCGGCGGTTCGCAGACCCTTCGTCGGCACACCAGCGACCTGCTCATCCTCGGTGTAGAACCGGGAGAAGTGCTCGCCGATGATTTCCTCGGCCTGGTAGCCCTTGATGCGCTCGGCGCCGGCGTTCCAGCTGGACACCCGGCCGGCCGGATCGAGCATGTACAGTGCGTAGTCGGTGACGCCCTGAACGAGGAGCCTGAATTGCTCCTGGCTGCGCCTGAGCTCCTCCTGCGTCTCACGCCGCTCCGTCAGGTCGCGCGTGATCTTGGCGAAGCCGAGAAGCTGGCCATCGCTATCGCGTATGGGGTCGATAACCACATGGGCCCAGAACCGGGTGCCGTCCTTGCGCACCCGCCAACCTTCACGCTCGAAGTGGCCTTCCTCGGAGGCTTGCCGCAGCGCCGTGGCCGGCAACCCGGCGGCGCGATCCTCGTCGGTATAGAAGGTGGAGAAGTGCTTGCCGACAATCTCCTCCGCCATGTAGCCCTTGAACCGAGCCGCACCGGGGTTCCAGCTCGAAACCACGCCTTGTGGGTCAAGCATGTAGATCGCGTAGTCGGTGATCCCTTCCACCAGGAGACGATAGCGCGCCTCCTCCGACATCGCGCTAGGGGCGGTCTTGGATTCCGACAAAAAAAGCGTCTCCGATTGCGCGGCGATTGTGAAGGAACGCAGAACGCCTTTTATCCTGACGGATGTATGGAGGCGAGGGGCCTGCGGTCGCGCGGGCCGCCCAAGCCAAACTCCGGGCCGCGTTCTTAGTTCAAGGGCGACGGAGCGGATGGTAGCTGCGTCGGAGGCATTGACTTCCCATCGGCGTTCGGCTGGCCGGGCAGGATCTCGATTAAGGCTGGGGCGGTTAAGTCTCGCTGGCTGGACGCCATACGTCCATTTACTGGAGGCGATCCAGCGGCAGCTTTTGGCGCCAGTCGGACTGCCTCAAGGTCTTTTCGCTATGCCAAATAGGCTTCCAGGTCATCGCACCCGCCGACGCGCTCCCCGTCGATGAAGATCTGCGGCGTCGTATCGACCTTGTGCTCGGCCTCGAATTTATCGACCGCCTCGCGGGTTCTGAGCACTTGGTCGTCGACAGCAAAGCCATGGTCTTCGAGTAGCGCTTTGGCTTTTACCCCAAAGGGGCACGTGTGCTCGGGCGTCACCATCCGATAGAGGGTCGCGTTACGCTTAGCCGACACAAACGATCTCCTCGCCAGGTCACAACCGACTAACCGCCAGCGAGGCGCGGCGTTCCCGTCTGGGCCGCTTACCGGCTACTGCGGGCGCGGAGCGGCGTTGAAATTCGCTGATCGTTCTTTGTCTTTCCCATAGTTTTCGATCTCCAATTCGCTGTTGAGATCGGCTGAAACGCGGTCTTCTTAGTCGTCCTCGTGAACCACGGGGACCGACATGGACCAGCCCGAAACCACCGTTGAACTGACCCGGGGCCAGCGCATGCTGCGCTCGGCGCTGGGGCCGCTGCTGTTGGCTCGCCTCGACGATCCCGGCGTCGCCGAGCTGATGGTCAACCCGGATGGCCGGGTGTGGCTCGACCGGTTCGACGCGGGCCTGATCGACGCTGAGCTGTCGGTGGCGCCGGCTGACGCCGAGCGGATCCTGCGGCTCGTCGCCCACCATGTCGACGCCGAAGTCCATGCCGGCCGGCCGCGCCTGTCGGCCGAGTTGCCCGGAACCGGTGAGCGGTTCGAGGGCCTGATGCCGCCCCTGGTCGCCGCGCCCGCCTTCTCGATCCGCAAGCCCGCGCGCCAGATCTTCTCGCTCGAAGACTATGTCCGCACCGGCGTGATGAGCGCCGAGCAGGCGAGCGGCCTAGCCGAAGCGGTGCGTGAGCGGCGCAACATCCTGGTGGCGGGGCCGACGTCGAGCGGCAAGACCACGCTGGTCAATGCTCTGCTGGCCAAGGTCGCCGAGAGCGGCGACCGGGTGATCCTGTGCGAGGACCTGCGCGAGCTGCAGTGCGCCGCGCCCAACCTCGTGGCCATGCGAACCATCGACGGCGTCGTCAGCCTGACCGACCTCGTCCGCTCGACCCTGCGCCTGCGCCCCGACAGGATCATCATCGGCGAGGTGCGGGGCGGGGAGGCGCTCGACCTGATTAAGGCCTGGGGCACGGGCCATCCGGGCGGCATCGGCACCCTCCACGCTGGCTCAGCCATGGGCGCGCTGCTGCGCCTGGAGCAGCTGATCCAGGAAGCGGTCGTCACCGTGCCCCGCGGCCTCATTGCCGAAACCATCGACGTGATCGCCGTCCTCTCCGGCCGTGGCCGACAGAGACGCCTGATCGACCTTGCCCGCCTGGAGGGCCAGGCGCCCGACGGCGCCTACCAGCTCAGCCCCGCCTGAGATCTAGCCCTTCAAACCCCTGACATCCAAAGGAGAACGGCCTCGTGTCCACGAGCCTTGCCCTTCCGCGCGCCCCCATGCCTGCTCGTCGGGCGCCGCGGCGACCGCTACCGCGTGTCCGCAACTGGGTCTTCGCCGGCGTCGCCGCCGCCACGACCCTGATTTCCGCCCAGGCCTTCGCCGCCGGTTCGTCCATGCCCTGGGAAGAGCCGCTCCAGAAGATCCTGGAGTCGATCGAAGGCCCTGTCGCCAAGATCATCGCGGTCATCATCATCATCATGACCGGCCTGGCCCTGGCCTTCGGCGACAGTACTGGCGGCACCCGGCGCCTGATCCAGATCGTCTTCGGCCTGTCGATCGCCTTCGCGGCGTCGAGCTTCTTCCTGTCGTTCTTCAGCTTCGGCGGCGGAGCCGTCATCTGATGGCCGGCGATCGCGCGTGGACCTTCGCCGCGCCCGTGCATCGGGCGCTCACTGAACCGGTGCTGCTGGCCGGCGCGCCGCGCGCGATCGCCCTGGTCAACGGCACCTTGGCCGCCGCCCTCGGTGTCGGGTTGCGGCTCTGGCTCGTTGGCCTTGCCCTCTGGGCGATCGGTCATGGCCTGGCCGTCTGGGCCGCGCGCCACGACCCCCTGATTTTCGAGGTTGGTCGGCGGCACGTTCGCATCCCCGCCCGGCTGGAGGTCTGAGCATGCTCGACCTTCGTGAATATGCTCGTCGGCCCGCCGGTCTGGCCGACTACCTGCCCTGGGCTGCGCTCGTCGCGCCCGGTGTGGTTCTCAACAAGGATGGCTCGTTCCAACGGACTGCCATCTTTCGCGGACCCGATCTCGACTCCGTGTCGGACGGCGAGGTCGCGGCCGTGGCCGCCAGGGTCAACAACATCCTGCGCCGTCTCGGCTCGGGTTGGGCGGCCTTTGTCGAAGCTCGGCGAGATCCCGCCCAGGCCTACCCCGACAGCCTCTTTCCCGACCCGGTCTCGGCGCTGGTCGATCATGAGCGCCGCGCCGGCTTCCTGGAGGAGGGCGCACATTTCGAGAGCCGCTACTACCTGACGCTCCTCTACCTGCCGCCGCCGGAACGGACCGGAAAGTTCAGCGGCCTCTTCATCGAGGGACAGGCCAACGGCGGTCTGGACTGGCGCGCCGAGCTGGCTGGCTTCGTCGAGCGCTCGGGGCGGGTGCTGGCGCTCGTCGAGGGGCTGATGCCTCAGGCGCAGTGGCTGGACGACGCGGCGACCTTGAGCTTCCTGCACGGCGCGATTTCCACGCGTCGCCAGGACGTGGGCGTCCCCGAAACCCCCATGTTCCTGGACGCCCTGCTGGCGACCGAGCCGCTCGACGGTGGGCTGGAACCGCGCCTGGGCAGGGTTCACCTTCGGGTCCTGACGATCGTGGGATTTCCGGCCTCCACGGTCCCGGGCCTGCTCGATGATCTCAATCGCCTGGCCTTCCCCTACCGCTGGACCAGCCGCGCGATCTTTCTCGACAAGATCCAGGCCCAGGGGCTGCTGACCAAGATCCGACGCCAGTGGTTCGCCAAGCGCAAGTCGATCGCCGCGCTCCTTCAAGAGGCGCTGACCCAGCAGCCGGCCGCACTCGTCGACAACGACGCCTCTAACAAAGCGGCCGATGCCGATTTGGCTCTTCAGGACCTGGGCGAAGACGCCGTCGCCTACGCCTACGTCACGGCCAATGTCGTGGTCTGGGATGAGGATCCCGTCCGCGCCGAGGCCAAGCTCGCCTTGGCCGAGAAGGTCATCACCGGGCGAGATTTTACGGTCATTCGCGAGCGGGTGGGGGCCGTCGAGGCCTGGCTCGGAACCTTGCCCGGCCACGCCTACGCCAATGTCCGCCAACCGCCGCTGTCGACGCTGAACCTGGCGCACATGGCGCCCCTGTCGGCGGTGTGGGCCGGTCCGGAGCGCAACGCGCATCTAGGCGGCCCTCCGCTCCTCATGGCCCGGACCGAAGGCTCGACGCCGTTCCGGCTATCGCTCCATGTCGGCGACGTTGGCCACACCCTGATCGTCGGGCCGACCGGGGCGGGCAAGTCGACCTTGCTGGCGCTGATGGCCTTGCAGTTTCGACGCTATCGCGGCGCCCGGATCTTCGCGTTCGACTTCGGCGCCTCCATCAGAGCGGCCGCCCTGGGCATGGGCGGTGATTTCCACGACCTGGGCGGCGTGCTTCGCGACGCCGACCGGCCGGCCGTCGAGCTGCAACCCCTGGCCCGGATCGACAACGAGGCCGAGCGCATTTGGGCGGCCGGCTGGATTGCAGCGATCCTGGGACGGGAAGGCGTGGCGGTGACGCCGGCCGTGCGCGAATACATCTGGTCGGCGCTGGGCAGCCTCGCCAGCGCCCCGGCCGAGGAGCGCACCCTCACTGGGCTTGCGGCCTTGCTGGCCAATCTCGACCTCAAGCGAGCGCTGGCGCCCTATTGCCTGGGCGGACCTTGGGGACGGCTGCTCGACGCCGACCGTGAAACGCTCAGCGATCACGCGGTCGAGGCTTTCGAAACCGAAGGACTGCTCGGGACGGCCGCCGCGCCCGCCGTGCTGGCCTACCTCTTCCACCGGATCGAGCGACGCCTCGACGGCGCCCCGACCCTGATCCTGATCGACGAGGGCTGGCTGGCGCTCGACGACCCGGACTTCGGCGCGCAGCTGCAGACCTGGCTGGGCACGGTTCGCAAGAAAAACGGCTCGGTGGTCCTGACGACCCTGTCGCTGGTCCAGATCGAACAGAGCCCGGTCGCTCACGCGATCATCGAGCTTTGCCTGACCAGGATTTTTCTCCCCAACCCCTGGACCCGCGATCCTGTCGGCTCAGCGGCTTATCGGCGCTTTGGCCTCAACGAGCGCCAGACCGAGCTGATCGCGCGGGCCACGCCCAAGCGCGACTACTACGTCAAGTCGCGCGCGGGAGAGCGCCTGTTCGAGCTGGGCCTTGGCCCGGTGGGCATGGCCTTCGCCGGCAGCGCCTCGAAGGCCGACCAAGTGGCCATGGCCATGATCATGGCGACCACGGACCGCGACCAGTTCGCCGCCGAGTGGCTTCGCGCCCGCGGTCTGGCCTGGGCCGCCGACCTCCTTCCTGACCTCACCCTTTCCGGAGATTGATCGATGATCGCTCGCCGACGTCGCGTCGTGCTCGCGCTGGCGCTCGCCCTGGCCGTTCCGGCCAGGCCGGTCCTGGCCCAGTTCACCGTCTACGACCCTACCAACTACGTCCAAAACGTCCTGCAGGCCGCCAGGGCCCTGCAGCAGATCAACAATCAGATCAGCTCGTTGCAGAACGAGGCCCAAATGCTGATCGGCCAGGCCAAGAACCTGGCCAGCCTGCCGTATTCCTCCCTGGCCAGCCTCCAAGCGCAGGTGGCCCGCACCAAGGCGCTGCTGGGGCAGGCGCAACGCTTGGCTTACGACGTCACCTCCATCCAGCAGGCCTTCAGCCAGAACTATGGCGCCGCCAGCCTGTCGGCGACCAACGCCGACCTGGTGGCGCGGGCGGACGAACGCTGGGCCACCTCGGTGGCCGGCTTCGAGGACGCGCTGAAGGTTCAGGCCGGCGTGATCGGCGGCATGGACGCCAACGCCGGCGAGATGAGCGCCCTTGTCGGCGCGAGCCAAGGCGCCAGCGGCGCCTTGCAGGCGGCTCAGGCCGGCAATCAGTTGCTGGCCCTTCAGGCCCAGCAGTTGGCGCAGTTGACGGCGCTGGTAGCCGCCCAGGGCCGAGCCGATGCGCTTGAGGCGGCTGATCGGGCGGCCGCACGGGCCGACGCCAAGGCGCGGTTCTCCAGGTTCATGGGGCGCAATCCATGAGACGGGCGGTTGTCTGGGGCCTGGCCGCCTGGATGGTCCTGCTTGCCGGTTTCCTCGCGCTTCGCGCCGCCAAGACCGCGCCGCCAAAAAACCCGGCCGCAGCCTCGGTCGCGAGCGTTGACCCGGCGCTGGCCAAGTGCCGCGCCGCGGGTGAGGCGGCAGGCCGGGACCCCACGTGCCTGGAAACCTGGCGCATGGCGCGCGCGCGCTTCTTCGGGAGGCCTGCGTCATGAACGACACCGGCGTCATCGACACCTTCTTCGCCACCTTCAATCGCTACATCGATAGCGGCTTTGGTTTGCTTGGCGGGGACGTCGGCGCGGTGGCCAACATTCTGGTCGCCATCGACATGACCCTGGCGGCCCTGATGTGGAGCCTGGCGGCGGGAGAGGACGTTCTCGCCCGGCTGATCCGCAAGGTCCTCTATGTCGGGTTCTTCGCCTTCCTGATCAGCAACTTCCACACCCTGTCGACTATCGTTCTGGAGAGCTTTACCGGCCTTGGATTGAAGGCCGCTGGTTCGGGGCTTTCCGCCGAAGACATCCTGCGGCCGGGCAGGCTCGCCGCGCTTGGCATCGCCGCCGGCAAACCATTGCTGGAGGCGGCGGCCGAACTGTCGGGATGGCCGGGCGTATTCGAGAACATCGTCCAGATCCTCGTCCTGCTGGTCGCGTTCCTGCTGGTGATCGTCGCCTTCTTCGTGATGGCGGTTCAGGTGTTCGTCGTCCTCATCGAGTTCAAGATCTCGACGCTGATCGGCTTTGCGCTCGTTCCGTTCGGCCTCTTCGGCCGCACCGCCTTCATGGCCGAACGGGTGCTCGGGGCGGTGATCGCCACTGGCGTCAAGGTCATGGCCCTGGCGGTCGTCATCGGCATCGGCTCGACCCTCTTCGATCAGTTCGTCCAAACTTGGCAAGGCGGCCAGCCGACGCTGGAGCAGGTGCTGGCCTTGGTCCTGGCGAGCGTCGTGCTCCTGGGCCTGTCGATCTTCTGCCCGAGCATCGCCTCGGGTCTGATGTCGGGCGCGCCGCAGCTGGGCCTCGGCGCTGCGGTCGGAACCGGCCTCACCATCGGCGGCATGGCCGTCGCCGGCGCGGCGGTCACCCAGATGGCGGTTGGCGCCGGTTCTGGCCTCGCCGCCAAGGCCGCCCTGGCCGGCGGCGGACGTCCTCCGCCGGGCGGCAATGGCGGCGGCGACAACGGAGCCCCATCGCCGGCCAACGACCCGGTTCCGCCCTGGCGCCCGCCGTCCGCGCCGGCCAGCCCGCCTGGGCCCGCCAACGACGCCGCCGCGCCTGAGGCAAAGACCGCCAAGAAGGCGGCATCGGGCGGGAGCGGCGGCGGCGACCCGGCGCCGAGCGAAGACGCAGGCCCACAAGCCAATGGCCAGGCCGAGACGCCTACCAACGCGCCGCGCTGGGCTCGCGAGCTGAAGCACCACCAACAATTGGCCCATGGCGCGAGCCTGACGGCGCACGCCCTGGCCAGCGGCGACGACCATAGCGCCGGCGCATCCCCTTCACTTTCGGAGTAAAGCCATGAACCCGTTCAAGGGCGCGCCGCGATATGGCGTGACGCCCACGCCTGAAACGCCTTACCAACGCGCCGGCCAGGCGTGGGACGATCGAGACGGCGCAGTCCGCGTCCAGGCGGCCAACTGGCGTCTGATGGCCTTGGGCCTTCTCACGCTGAGCGGCGGCTTAGGCGGCGCCTTGGCCTGGCTCTCCGCTCAAGGAACCGTGACGCCCTGGGTCGTCCAAGTCGATCGATTGGGGCAGGTCCAGGCCGTCGGCCCCGCCGCCAAGGGTTACGCGCCGACCGACGCCGAGGTGCGCGCGGCGCTCGGCCGGTTCGTCGAGGACGTCCGTTCGATCTCCAGCGACCCCGTGGTCGTCGGCAAGGCCTGGGATCGGGCCTACGCCTATGCGGAAGGCGATGCCGCCCGCTACATCACCGGCTATGCCGACGCCATCGAGCTGACGACCCAGATTGGCAAGCTGCAGGTCAGCGTCGAGGTCACCAGTGTTCTGCGCGCCTCGCCGACAAGCTTCCGCACGACCTGGATCGAGCGACGCTACGCCAACGGCCAATTGCAAGCGACCGAGCACTGGGCGGCGATCCTTACCGTCGACCTGCGCAAGCCCCGGACGGACAAGGAAATCCTCGCCAACGGCCTGGGCGTGCGGATCACCGCCATCAACTGGTCGCGGGAGTTTGGCGCATGAGAGCCCTGGCTTTCACTGTCATGGCGGCCGTGGTCGTTGCTCCATCGGCCCAGGCCGCGGCGACGCGGCAACCGCAGGCCAGCGCCCCGGTCGAGTTTCTGTTCGACGAGCGCGGCGTCTATCCGCTGGTCGCCGCGCCGGGACGGCTGACCGACATCGCCCTCGAACCGGGTGAAACCCTTGTCGAGGCCAATCCGATCGCGGCCGGCGACACCGCGCGCTGGATCATCGGCGACACAGTCAGCGGCGCTGGAGACAGCCTGCGCGTCCATATCCTCGTCAAGCCGACGGCCGGCGACCTTGTGACCAATCTGGTCATCAACACCACGCGCCGGACCTACTTCCTGGAGCTTCGAGCCTCCAACCGCGCCTTCCTAACCCACGTGCGCTGGCGCTACCCCGCGCCTTTGTCAGCGCCCGTTCCGGCGCGGGCTCCGACGCCCTCCGATGCGATGGTGGTGGCCGTCGCGCCGCCGTCGCCGGCGCCGCGCCTGAACCTGGCCTATCGGCTCCACGGGCGAGGTTCGTTCAGGCCCAGCCGGGTCTGGGATGATGGCGCACGCACCTATCTGGAATTCCCGCCGGCCACCGTGCTCTCGGACTTGCCGCCGCTGTTCCTGATTGGCGCCGACGGCAAGGCCGCCGAACTCGTCAACTACCGCGTCGATGGCCGTGTCCTGGTCGTCGAACGCCTTTTCCAGACGGCCGAATTGCGGCTAGGCGTGGGTAAGGCCGCGCGCCGCGTGCGGATCGAGCGGGCGGACGCGCGCGGGGAGGCGGGCCGATGAGCGCGCCCCAGTCGCCGATCGAACGCGAACAGCAGGCCATCGCCAAGGATCTTCGCCTGCGTGGCGCGCCAGCCCCCGTCGCGCGGGTCTCGCGCAAGGCCCTGATCGTCGCTGGCGCGGCGTTGTCGGCGGGGCTGGCGGGCGCCATCGGATGGTCGTTGACCGAGCATCCAAAGAAGACGCCGGCGGAGGTCGCGCCGCAGAGCCCGCCGCCGCCAGAGAAGGTTAGCACCCTGCCCAAAGACTACCTGCAGCGCGGAGAACCACCGATGCTGGGGCCGCCACTTCCAGGGGATCTTGGCCGGCCGATCCTCAGCGCCCAGGTCCAAGGCGGCCAGGCGCCGGGCGCTTCCGTCACATCGCCAGCCGGTTCGCCTCCGGCGCCAGCTTACTCTGTCGGCCACACTCCGGCGCCGATCGATCCCGTCGCGCAAGCGCGGCGCGCGAACCTTCTCGCCGCGCGGCAAAGCAATCTTTTCTTGAAGGCTTCAGTGGCCGTCGGCACCCCGACGGCCGGGCAAACGGATGGCGTGTCGAGTAGCGGCGGCGCCATCGAGGACGCGCGTCTCACCAGCCCCGAACGGCTGCAGTCGCCGGCTTCGCCCTATGTGTTGCAAGCCGGGGCGATCATCCCCGCAGCCTTGGTGACGGGCCTCCGGTCGGATGCGGCGGGCGTGGCCATCGCGCAGGTGACCCAGGACGTCCATGACAGCCTGGGCGGGCGCTACCTGCTGATCCCGGCCGGAGCCCGGCTGATTGGCGAGTATGCGACCGCGACAGTCGATGGTCAGAGCCGGCTGGGCGTGGCTTGGACCCGGCTGATCCTACCGTCGGGACGCTCGATCGTGCTGGATAAACTTCCCGCGGCCGACCCGCAGGGCCAAGCCGGCCTGCAGGATGGCGTCGATCGCCACTGGAGCCGGGTCTGGGCTGCGGCCGGGCTGAGCACGGTGCTGGCGGTGGGCGCCGAAGCCGGCACGTCCGGCGAGGACGATCTCAGCCGTGCGGTGCGTCGCGGTGCGAGCCAGACGGCCAGCGACGTGGGCCAGCAGATTGTCGGTCGCGGCCTGGCCCTGACACCGACCCTGACCATTCGCCCCGGTGCGCCGTTGCGTGTGTTGTTGACCCGCGACCTCGTCCTTGAACCCTACACTGCGGAGAGCCGCCAATGAGCAAGCTGAAACTGGGCGCCATCGAGGACGACACGCCCGTGAAGATCACGGTGGAGCTGCCTGCCAGCTTGCACCGCGACCTGCTGGAATACGGCAAGCAACTGGCCGCCGAGACCAACTCCAAGGTCGCCGAGCCCGGCAAGTTGATCGTGCCGATGGTGGGGCGGTTCATGGAAAGCGATCGCGGCTTTACGCGCGGCCGCAAGTCTCGCGGCGGTTAAGGCAGGCGAGGGCGGCGGAACCAGATCGCGGCGACGTGGATTCGGATTGCAGAAGGAGACACAAATGTCCGACCGCGAATTGATCGAACCCACGCCCGGCGACAAGCGCTACGTCCGGCGCGACGACAAGGGCCAGTTTTCCGAGTCCGACGATGTCGGCCGCTCGTCGGCCGCCGACCAGCGTCAGCATTCGGACCATGACGCAGGCCGTGGGCAAGGCGACAAGGGCGACCGCAAGAAGTCCTAGCTGGCCTTCCGGCGCGGCGCGGGCTTGGCGGCCCGCGCCGCCGGCTTGGCTTTCGTCGCCGCAGACTTGCTTGAGGCCTTGGCCGGAGCGCCGCCGAGACTTGCGCGCAGCGCGGCCATCAGATCCACGACATTGGTGTCATCCGGTTCGGCGACCTTGGCCACCTTGTGACCCTTCTGCTTGGTCGCGATGAGCGCCTTGAGCGCTTCTTCATACCGGTCTGTGAACTGGCTGGGGTCGAATGGCCCTTCCTGTTGCTGGATGATCTTCTCGGCGATCGCGATCATCGCCGCGTCCGGCTCCTTGTCGCTGATCGCGCCGAAGATCTCGTCGGCCTGGCGAACCTCGGCGTCGGTGCGAAGGGTGTAGGCCAAAATCCCCTTGCCGCGCGGCTCCAGCGCCAACAAGCGTTCCCGGGTCGACATCACCACGCGGCCGAGGGCGATCTGTCCCGACCGGACCATGGCCTCGCGGATGACGCTGAACGCCTCCTGAGCCAGCTTGCCGTCGGGCGCCAGGTAGTAGGGGTTGTCCCAATAGATCCGGTCGATGTCGGCCTCCGGGACGAAGCGTTCGATATCGATGGTCTTGGTGCTCTCCAGCTTGACCCCAGCGATCTCCTCGTTGGTCAGCAGGACGTAGTTGCCCTTCTCGAACTCATAACCCTTGACCAGGGTCGAGCGGTCGACCGGCCCGGTGTCCGGGTCGGTGGTGACCATCTTGATCCGGTTGTTGGTCTCCGGATTGATCAGGTTGAAATGGACGTCGCCGCCGGCGTTGGTCGCGGTGTAGAGCGCCACCGGGCAGGTGACGAGCGACAGACGAAGGTGTCCCTGCCAAGTGGGGCGGTAGCCGGCCATGTTCGGTCTCCGAGTGCGCGCCAGCGGGATCGCTGGCCTGCGAAGACTCGACTCAACGGGGCGGCGGGTGATTCGTTTCTCCTGTCCGCCTATTGGCAGGGCGCGGCGTCACCATTGTCCAGATCGATGCGAAAACAATGCTCTACGCCGCTGTCGGCCGCACGGACGATCACCGAGACTTCGCCATCGGCGTCGACGGGCGGATGCCACAACTCCACGAACGCCACGGCCGCCTCCTCGAAGGTTACAGCGTCGACGGCGTGGGCGTGGCTGGCGGCCTCACCGCGTGCATGGACACGATAGGTTTGGGTATCGGGCATGACGTCTCCTGGTCGTCAGTCAAACGCTCGACCAGCCGAAAGGATTCCGTGCGGGAGCGTTCGTGCAGGCGCGGATCGTGGCTCCGCCGCATGTGTAAGGCGCATGGGCAAGTCGGTCCGTCGTGTTCGCCCTCTGGCGCCCGCGGGGCCGGCCAACCCTCTCGAAAACAGTAGGGCTCGTTCCTATATCGTGGGTATGCCCAAAAGATCCGCGGCCATGGCCGCACCGTCAGCGATCGATGTGATCGTCGACGCCCCTGACAAGGCGGAAATTCTTGAGCTGGATGGTGTCGCCGAACGGCGCGAACGCTTTCTGGCCCATGCCGCCGCCGCCAGCCAGGTGGTCACCTACGAGTTTGCGATCCCTCAGGGCGCCACGGTTCAAGCCCTTGGACCGAGCGACGAGAAGCGCGACGCGCGCGATCAGCTTCAACTGGTCGTGGCGCTGACGGGCGGCGCCGTCGGCAAATTCCCCGGCGGACTGGTCGCCCGCGTGCCGGTGGCGGCCGTCGGCCGGTTCGAAACCCTGGCCAAGCCGTTGATCACGGCTTTCCTGATCGCCTGGCGAGGCTAGCGGCGCACAGTGCGAAAGGTCACCGAATAGCGCAGGGCTTCGACAGCGGGGATGCTGTGCTGCCAGTCACTGCGAGCCGGGCCGCTCATCAGATAGGCCGAGCGCGGCTCGGCGATGACCGACGCGCGGTCCCACCGTTCGCCAGCCTTGCGGCGCAGTCTAAAGCTGCATGGCGACACCAGAGAGACCCCGGCGATCGCCACGGCCGGCGGACGATCCCGATGCCAGCCGATCCCGGCGCCGGGCGAGTATTCCGTGACCAGGGCGTGCCGGAAGCTCTCGCGCGGCAAGCCCGTGAAGGCGGCGACCTTGTCCAGTAGAGGCGCGAGGACAGCGGGGATCGGCTCACCGGTCTCGATCATCTTGCCATCGTCATCCTGGCGCCAGCCGAAGCCGGCGATCCGGCGATTGCCGAAATAACCCAGATGCTCATAGGGCTTGAACGGCAGGTCCTGGAAGCGAGCGACCAGGTCGCGCTCCTCCTGCGGCGTGATGAGGTTTTCCTGATAGCGAAAACCCTCGGGGAGCGGCCGACGAGGCGCGAGGGGCAGATCGAACAACGAGGGCTGGGTTTCCAGGGGAGGCCTCCTCAACAGAAATTGCGGCTGCGGCGGGCCCAGGACAGGTCGCCGGCGTCGGCGCCACGCTCCTGCAGGGTGGCCAAGAGCTCACCGAGGTCGTGGAGCTTGTAGGCGACCAGATGGACGACCTCGCCCTCTCGCTGGATGCGCCCGTCCACGCCGATCAGGTGGGCGCCCAGGGCGATGCGCCGCTGCTTTTCGTAGAGGGTCTTCCAGATCACCAGGTTCGATGCGCCGGTCTCATCCTCGATGGTCATGAACAAGACGCCCTTGGCCGTGCCGGGCATCTGCCGCACCAAGACCAGCCCCGCCGTGCGCACGAAGCGGCCATCGCGTGCGTCGGCCGCGACCTGACAGGGCACGCGATTTAAGCCCGCGAGATCCTGGCGTAGCAGCGCCAGGGGATGGCGACGAAGCGACAAGCCGACGTGGCTGTAATCCTCGATGATTTCGCGCCCCTCGGTCATGGCCTTCAGCGCCGGTGCCGGTTCGTTGAGCTCGGACACGCCGGGCTGATCGAACAGGGGCAGGGCCGTATCGCGCAAGCCCTTGATCGCCCAACCGGCTTCACGTCGCTGGAGCTCGAGGCTTGGCTGAAAGGCGTCGGCCTCGGCTAGGCGGGACAAGGCTCCGGTCTTGATCCCGGCGCGTCGCCACAGGTCGTCGATCGACCGGTAGGGGTCGTCGGCCCGGGCCACGACGAGACGCGCGGCGTCCTCTTCGGCAAGCCCTGCAACCATGCGCAGACCCAAGCGCACGGCCAAAGCGCCGTCTTCGGCCGGCTCGAGCGTGCAGTCCCACCGCGAGGCGTTGACGCAGATCGGCCGGATCTCGACGCCATGGTTCTGGGCGTCACGCACGATCTGGGCCGGCTGGTAGAAGCCCATCGGTTGGCTATTGAGCAGGGCGGCGCAGAATACCTCCGGATGATGGCACTTCATCCAGGACGAGGCGTAGGCCAGGAGCGCGAAGCTGGCGGCATGGCTTTCCGGAAATCCGTAGGAGCCAAAGCCCTCCAGCTGGCTGAATGTCTGCAGGGCGAAGGCTTCATCATAGCCGCGCGCAACCATGCCGCCGACCAGCTTCTGTCGAAAATGGCTGACGCCGCCGGTGAATTTGAAGGTCGCCATCGCGCGACGCAGTTGGTCGGCCTCGCCTGGCGTGAAGCCGGCGCACTCGATGGCCACCCGCATCGCCTGTTCTTGAAAGAGCGGAACGCCCAGGGTCTTGCCCAGCACCTTCTCCAGCTCGGGCTTGGGGTAAGACACCGGCTCCAAGCCCTGGCGGCGGCGAAGATAGGGGTGGACCATGTCGCCTTGGATCGGGCCGGGGCGGACGATCGCGACCTCAATGACTAGGTCGTAGAAGCTGCGCGGATTGAGCCGCGGCAACATGGCCATCTGGGCCCGGCTCTCGATCTGGAAGGTGCCCAGCGTGTCGGCCTTGCGGATCATCGCGTAGGTGCGCGGATCTTCCGGTGGGATCGTGGCCAGGTCGAGCGTGACGCCTTTGTACTGCGCCAGGAAATCTAGGCCCTTCTTCAGGCAGGTCAGCATGCCCAAGGCGAGCACATCGACCTTCATGAACTTCAGCTCGTCGATGTCGTCCTTGTCCCATTCGATGATCTGACGATCGGCCATGGCGGCCGGTTCGATCGGGACCAACTCGTCCAGCCGATCCTCGGTCAGGACAAAGCCGCCCGGGTGCTGGGAAAAGTGACGAGGGGTGTTGAGCAGTTGTTGGGCCAGTTCCAGCGTCAAGCGTAGGCGCCGGTCGGTGAGGTCCAGGCCAAGATCGCGGGCGTGCTTTTCCTCGATCTCCTCGCGGGAGAAGCTCCAGACCTGGCTGGACAGGGCCTTGGTCATGTCCTCGGGAATGCCCAGCACCTTGCCGACGTCGCGCACCGCGCCACGCGGCCGAAAGCGCTGGACGACGGCGACGATGGCGCAGCGATGGCGGCCATAGGTCTCGAAGATCCACTGCATGACCGTCTCGCGCCGAGCATGTTCGAAGTCGACGTCAATGTCGGGGGGCTCGTCGCGCTCCTGGGAGACGAAGCGCTCGAACAACAGGTCGTTGCGCTCCGGGTCGATCGAGGTGATGCCCAGCACGTAACAGACCGCCGAATTGGCGGCCGACCCGCGGCCCTGGCAGAGGATGTCCTGGCTTCGCGCGTAACGAACGATGGAATTGACCGTCAGGAAATAGGGGGCGTAGCCCAGGCTGCCGATCAGCTTCAGCTCATGGCGCAGGATCTTGTCGACCTCCGGCGTGACCCCGTCGGGAAAGCGCTCGGCCGCGCCCTCCCAGGTCAGGCGTTCCAAGGTCTCCTGCGGCGAGCGACCAGGCTCGGTCACCTCGTGGGGATATTGGTAGGCCAGCTCGTGGAGCGAGAAGCCGCACCGCGCGGCGATGGCGACCGAGGCGGCGACGGCCGCGCCATGACGGGGAAACAGCCGCTGGATCTCGCCGGGAGCCTTCAGGTAGCGATCGGCGTGTCGATCGCGCTTGAACCCGACGTCGTCGATGGTCGTGCCTTCGCGGATGCAGGTGACGACGTCCTGCAACAAGCGACGATCCTTGTCGTGGAAGAGGACGCGATTGGTCACCACCGGGATCACGCCGGCCGCCCGCGCCAGGCGCTCCAGCTCATAGAGCCGCAAGGCGTCGCCTGGGCGGCGGCGCAGGGTCAGGGCCATGTAGGCGTCGGGACCGAAGATCGCCGCCAGTTTCTTGAGCTGCTGGGCGCACAGCGGGTCGGCCTGGTCTGGAACGAGAATGGCGATGAGCCCCTGGGCGTATGCGGCCAGATCGGTCAGATCCAGGTCGCATTGGCCTTTGCCGGCCCGCGCCTTGCCAAGAGACAGCAGGCGGCACAGCCGTCCATAGGCGGCGCGATCGGTGGGATAGACCAGAACGGTCATACCGTCGCGCAACACCAGTTCGCAGCCGATGATCAGGCGCACGCCCGTAGCCTTGGCCGCGACGTGAGCGCGAACTATGCCGGCGACGCTGTTGCGATCGCAGATCGCCAGGGCGCGATAGCCCAGGCGCGCGGCTTCATCGAATAGTTCACCGGGGGAGGAGGCCCCTCGCAGCAGCGAAAAGTGCGACGCGCACTGCAGCTCGACGTAATCGCCAAGGTCGGCTGTCATGGCCAGGGCGCTCATCCGAACACCCCGGCCATGAACCAGCGCTGGGAGCCTGTCTCCAGATCCTCGCCATCACCGTCGCGGAAGATCCAGAACCGCTCGCCGGCCTCGTCCTCGACCTGGAAGTAGTCGCGTGAGCGGGCCAGTTCGGCGTCGGCCTTCCACCATTCGCCAAACACCCGCTCAGGACCGTCGGCGCGCCGAACGCGCCGACGCACCCCGCGCCAGGTGAAGGAGGCCGGCGGGGCGTCGGGCAGGAGGGCGACCGTCTCGATCAGTTCGGGGCGCGGGAAGAAGCGCGTGGGTCTTGGCCAATCGGCCGGCCAGGAAAACGCTTCGGGCGTGTCCAGCGCAGGCGCCTTTCGCACGCTGCGTTCGGGCAGGTCGCTGTCGGCGCTGGCCAAGCGGTAGACGTGCTCGGGACCCAGACGATTGGATAGGGTGTCGATCAGGCCCGACAGGTCGGCGGCTGGGGTCTGGCCGGACAAGGCCTCGGCTTGCTTATAGGCCAGGCGCTCGGCGCCGGGCGCGGCCAGCAACATCTTGTCGATCCCAAAACCAGGATCGACGTTTTCCAGCTTCTCACACAAGAGCCTGGCCAATCGCCTGGCGTCGCGCGACGGCGCGGCCATGCCGATGCGGGCGGACTCGATGCGGTTGTCGACGCGGAAGAACCAGGCGTCCAGGCGCTTGGCTCCTTGGCTTGTGGCCTCAAGCGCGAGGCAGATTTCAGAGGTCAGTTCGATCAGGTACCGCGCCATGGTTTCGGGCGCGCTGATCGGTTCGGCAAAGACCCGCTGAACCCGCAGGGTCTCCGGCGCCAGGACCGGCTCGATAGGCTCGGCCTCGCGAAAAAGCGCCTGGTTGAGGCGCCGAACGGGCTCCAGGCCCAGGCGATGGACCAGGGGACCCTTGGGCGTGGCGTCCAGCTCGGCCACCGTGTCGAAGCCGAGCTTGGCCAGCCCGTTGACGAGGTCCTGCGACAACCGCAGGGCCGCGACCGGCAAGTCCTTCATTTCACGGCCCGTGGCGCCCGGCTCGGCCACGAAGATCGCTCGGCGCGAATACCGCGCCAGGGCGTGGGCCCCGCCCCAGCTGTCGGCGATCGCAACCTGGGCCGACAAGCCGACCTTGGCCAAGCGCGCGCGGATGTCGATCAACATCTTCTCTTCGCCGCCGAGAAGGTGGGCGCAGCCCGTCGCGTCGATCACCAAGCCGTCGACGCCGTCCGGACTGACGGTCGGCGAATAGAGCCGCTGAGCCCATAGGGCCAAACGATGCAGGGCGGCTTGGTCGCCCGTTGGATCGAGGTCGTGAAGGACAAGGCCAGGGACCAGGGCGGTGGCGTGAGCCACGGGCTGGCCAATCCGTAGTCCGGCTTGGGCGGCGGCCAGGTTCATGTGCGCGATCGCGCGCCGACGGCCAACGCGCCCGACCATGATCGTCGGCGTTTCAGGCGGCGGTGCGCTCTTGCCCTGCGTCCGGGCCAGCCGGTCGGTAGGCCAGCGGGGCAGGAAGACGGAGATGACCCTTTGCGTCACAGGCTTCTAACTCGATGTCGAAGGCGTCGCCGGCGCGGCAGCGGAGAAGTTCGAGAAACCAGCGGGGACGGCCCACGCCGGGGACAGGCAGCGGAGAAGAGGGCAGGGCCGAGACCCGCCAGCGGGTCGCCGCCGCGGTGGGCTGGCCAAGATCGGCGGCGTCGGCCACCCGCTTCCATCTTCGAATGGCGATGACCATCTGACCGCTCTTCTCGGCGGCCAGTTGCAGGCGGCGCGAGGCGGTCATCGACAGTTTGGCGACTTCGCCGACGACCCCGGCGAGGCCCGGCCAGCGCAGACCTTCCTCCATGGAGGCCAGCACGCCGGCCTCGTCGCCGGCCTCGGCAAAGATCACGCGCTCCGGCGGCAAACCGACTTGGGCCAGGGCTGGGGCGAAAAGGTCTCGCTGACGAAGGCACCACAGAACCGGACCATCGGCGCGAGCCAGCAGGCCAGCGGCGAACCGAGCCGCCGCCGCCCCGTGCAACGCGCCATCAGCGCCGCCGGCGACCTCATGCAGCGCGCCGAACGCCAAGCCGCCGCCAGGCAGACGCTCGTCGATCGCGGCGATGCCGAACGGCAGCACCGCGCGCGTGGCCTGGCCCTCGATCTCGAGGGCGCGGATCTGGCGGCGGAGCGCGTCGAGCGCGGCAGGGGTGCGTGTGAGGGTCATGCTGACAAAATGGATGTGTTCCATCTTTGTTCTCGTGGTGAAGCGAGAGTCAATCAGCCCAGGGTGCGGCGCAGGCGCGCGGAACAGCCAAGATCCCGGCGGGCCAAGGGTTTGAGAGGAATCAGAATTTTTTGGCGGCGACCGAAGCTGACGTAACCTTGGCTTGCTTGAGGCGCGGCCTCCCGTTGGCGCCGGCTCATCGGGTCCTCTAGGTTGGCGCCATGGTTCAACCCAGCGGCCCATCTTGGTGGCCGAAGGCCGAGCGCGCGGCGCAGGCCTTCAAGGCCACGACCCGTAAGGCCAAGGGGGCCAAGCATTCGGTCTATGTGGTCTTGCTGCACGACCCGCGCCGCGCCGACCCCTGGGGCCTCTATGTCGGCCAGACCTCGCGCGATCCGGACCTTCGCTTTGACCAGCACAAGACCGGATACAAGGCCAGCGGCGCGGCCAAGCGCTTCGGCGTCCGGCTGACGCCGGCCCTGACCGAGCACCTCAACCCGATGCGCCAATGGGAGTCGCTCGACCTGGAGGCAGCATTGGCCCAGGCTTTCCGCGATGCTGGCGTGCCGTGGGTCGAGGGCGGGCACTGACGCCTGGCCGCCGGAGACGAGACGGGCTGGCGCCGGCCCCGATCGCGACCGCCGGCGGGTGGGAGGGCCTCGGACAATCTGATATTTGCGCAAGGGTCAGCGGAGATCGCCTTTGGCGCCGAACAACCCACCCTCGACCTTGAAGCGTCCGCCCGACGCGCTGATCCGGCGATTTAACCTTGGCCAGGTGGGCGACGATACGGTCCGGACCTATCTCACCAAGGGATATTCTCTGGCGATCTGCTGTCGCGAATGTCCCCGGCTCATCGAATGGACGCCGCACGACCTGCTCGAAAAGTTCGAGCATCGCATCGACCTCAAGATCGCCGACATCGCTGCGCGCCTGTCGTGCACGGGAGACGAGGGGTGCGGTTCCAAGGACGTCGCCGTCTTCCCGCACCTCTACGATGGGCCCTGGTCGTGGACGCCGCCGGATCGTTGAAGCCTAGGCCGGCACGACGTCATCGCTCTTGCCGCCGATGGCGACGATCTTCAACCGTTCAGGAAGCGGGCGCTGGAGCCTGGCGACCTCGGTCCAAGGCGCGTCGCTCATCCAGAGGTCCCATTCTTCCGGCTCGGTCAGGATCACCGGCATGGCCTTGGAATGGTAGGTCTTGACCGGCTCGGCCGAGTCCGTGGTCAAGAAGCCGTAGGCGACGATCTCCTCCCACCCCTTGCTCTTCATCCGCACGCAGGCATGCGGCGCCCAGATACCGGCGAAGAAGGCCAGGGGCCGGCTCTCATCCAGCGCAAACCAGATGTTCTTGCGGGTTCTCTCGTGGTCTTGGTCTGGTTCCGCGAACGACGTGAACGGCACCAGGCAGCGGTTGCCCGCGCCCAGCCACGGCGCCCAATGGGCGTTGGTCTTGCCGGTCTTTTCGCTGGTCGTGTTGCGGACATTGGTCGTGCCCTTGTCGGGCTCCATCTTCAGCAACTCGGCGAAATCGAACTCCGTGCCTTTGGCGCGCAGCTTGTCGGCTCGCTCCGTCGCGGCCTTGAACAGCGCCTGCTTGGACGACGGCATGCCCCACCGCGCGTCGCGCATCACCCGCTGGCCGTCCTGGCCATGGGTGATGATCGGTGCGGCGTAGTCGGGGTAAATCCCCGGCATGGGCGGCTGGTTGTTGTTGAGGTCGGTCATGGCCCGCGCCAGCGCCGCGACTTCGGCGCGCGCCTTCATGAGGGCGTAGAGATTGCACATCCGCGGATATCCCTGACGAGCGGTCCCCTGACGCTAGCGGTCAGATGCGTCCCTGCAAAGCCGATGAACAAGCTCTCAGGCGGCCTTCAGCCAAACACGCGCATGCCACCAGCCGCGCGGCGCGGCGATCGGATGACCCAGGCCGTCGATGAAGAGCTGAACGTGCTCGGCGCGCGGGTGGGCCGTCAGCACCGAAGACGGCGCGCCCGGTCCATGCAGTTCAACCTCCGGCGGCCTGTTGGGCGCGCTTTGGCTCAGCGGAACATCCTCGGCTGCGGCGTCGAGCCAGACAATCAGGCCGCCATCACGCCTCGGCGCGACGTGTCGCACCGCAGGGTGGGTTTGGAGATAGCCGTCGTCGCCGAGCACCGTGTCGATTTCCACGGCATCCAACGCCTGGGCGTCAAAAGGTCGATCGTGGTTCATGGGAACGAAGATAGAACATCCGTGAGGCAAAAGCGAGTCCGACATAGCCACCTCTAGGGTTGGGCCTCCCGCCGCCGAAGGCTTCGGGCAGGCTCCAAGCGCGCGCAAGATCTTACGGCAGGTCAGTTCCGAGCCGGCGTTTGTGGGCCGCATAGGCGGGTGAAACGCGCCGTCGCCGGAAGCGCTTCAGCGCAGTTGGCTGTCCTTGCTGCCGCGCCGATTGATGCCGCCGATCACGACGCGCTTGTCGCGGCCCGACTGGCAGTCGATGCAGGTGCGGGCGCTGGGCAGGGCACGGCGACGGGCCTGCGGAATATCTTCGCCGCACTCGACGCAAAAGGCGGTGCCTTCGCCAGCCGCGATACGGGCGCGAGCATGCAGCACGCCATCGATGATGGTGTCTTCGATCTGATCGAGAACCGCCCCGTCTTGCGTCCAGCCGCCAGCCATGCCGTGTCCAATCTCTCCCGTGTTTACAGGGTCTTAGATAGGAAATTGCGACCCTCTATCCAGGTCTTTGCCCTCGCTGGCAGTCGCGCAAATTGTCGCGGGGCTGACGGGGACGGACGTGAAAAGCGGCACCGATGGGTCGTCAGTCCGCGCCGAGATCGATCAGAGGCGCGCCGATCTCGAGGCGTTTGCGGCGACGCAGATGGGCGCGGGGCGGCCACGGTGGATAGGGGCGGTCTTCTGGCGCAATCGGCCGCGGTTTTTCGGGGGTGTTGCGGCAGGCCGCTCGCCGTCCCCTTCACGCGTAGGTATCATCGCCGCGTGCAAGAACATCTCGACTTACAAGGCGCCTCGGGCGCGACCTATCGTTTCCGGTTGATCGCCGATCCGGACCAGCTGCCGGCCACCTCGGGAAACTTCGTTTACGTCCGCTGGCGTGGCGCGACTCCGCAAGTCTTCTGTTGCGGCGCGGTCAACAGTCTGACCGCGGCCGTGCGGTCCTGGGACGAGGCCGTCAGGGCCTATGGCGCGTCGGGGCTTTATGTCCGGCTCAATGTGGCGCGATCGGCGCGCGACGAGGAGCACGCCGATCTCGTCGAGAAATACCGCCCGCCGATGCCTTCGCCCGTCGAGGGCTAGGGACCGGCCGTGCGATAGGTCGGATATCCTATAACTAGCGCCATTGGCCTCGCCGGCTGATCCGCGCTTCGGCTTCATCCTCCCTATACCGCCCCTTGCTGTAGCGACGGTACTCCGTGGCGAAACCCGATCTGATGACAGCGGCGTTGACGTCAGGCGTTATGGCCGACCAGCAGCGGCCGACGAAGCGTCCATATCGATCCCGCTCTACGAAACGGCAACCCACGCGACCCCGGGTCAGGCGAATGAGCTCGTCGCGGGCCTCATAGGCGAAGGGTTCGGCTGGCTTCGCGCCACGACGAACTTCGGGGGCGTCCACGCCGAAAAGGCGGACGCTCTCCTTGCCGCATCGGATCGTGTCGCCGTCATGAACCGCGGGGGCGGTGCAGGCGATGATGGCGGCGGCCGTGGCTTGTAGGATCATGGTCTGGCTAAAGGGGCGCGGGTCGTCGTCCGTCAAGAGCGTCGATGAGTGATCTTCGATAACGCCGTGAGAGGAGGCAGAGCTGGACGATCTATCCGGCTACTCCACCGGCCGCCAGCACCCGACGGATCAACGCCGACGCGGCCGGGAGCATGGTCCTCGGGAACGCACGGCGACCTCTGAATAAGGGAGCTCTGCCTCCTCGCTTCTCGGCTCGCGAGAGCAAGGAGCAGGACGAAGTCATGCACTCAGCTTGAGCCTACCAAGGTCCGAAAAAGCAAACTTTTACCCCGCGCTTCGCGAGACCATCGGTGCGTGGAAGTCTGCCCACGCGGCGTCAAACGCACGTTTGCTTACTATGTGCTTACTGGAGCGATTTCGATGACGATCTCTTCGCGAGTGGTGGAGACCCAAAGCACTGATTTGCTTTGGGTCTCCATGGTGCCACGACAGGGACTCGAACCCTGGACCTCAGCCTTACCAAGGATGCGCTCTACCACTGAGCTACCGCGGCGAAGAGGAGGGGGCGTATAGCGAACCAAACGCCGTTGGCAAAGACAAAATCGTCTTGACCGATCGTCGCAGCGATTTCACCTGTGGACATATGAGCCAGAACTCCAAGCCCCATAACGAGAAAGCCGAGCGCGAGGCGCGGCTGGCCCAGGCGCTGCGAACCAATCTCCGCCGTAGGAAAGCCGCGCCCGCCCCAAGGGCGGAGAGCTCGGACAAGGGGACGTCCAAGTTGGACTCGCCCCGCTCGGACGACGATTCACCCTCCGACTGAGGAGGAACCTTGAGGAATCCGTGCAGCCCCTTGCGCGGGCCCTTGCAACCAGTAGAACCGCCCTTTCACATGTGACCGCGCGGCGACATCCCCCCGAAGGCCGCGCGACGAGGGACTTTCATTGGATCGTATCGCCATCACCGGCGGCGCGCAGCTGAACGGGATCATCCCGGTGAGCGGCGCCAAGAACTCGGCCATCAAGCTGATGGCGGCCAGCCTGCTGACCGATCAGCCGCTGCGCCTGACCAACATGCCGCGCCTGGCCGACACCAAGTTCCTGGGCAGGCTGCTGACGCGCCTCGGCGCGAACGTCGACGAGCGCGAGGGGCCGGACGGTTCGGAGACGGTGCTGCACGCCGCCGAGATCACCAGCGGCTTCGCGCCCTACGACCTGGTCCGCCAGATGCGCGCCTCGTTCAACGTGCTGGGCCCGCTGATCGCCCGCACCGGCCAGGCCAAGGTCTCGCTGCCGGGCGGCTGCACCATCGGCGCGCGTCCCGTCGACCTGCACCTGCAGGCCCTGGAAGCGCTGGGCGCCAAGATCGACCTGCACGAAGGCTACGTCTACGCCCAGGCCCCGCGCGGCCTGAAGGGCGCTGAGATCGAATTCCCGTTCGTCTCGGTGGGCGCCACCGAGCACGCCATGCTGGCCGCCGTGCTGGCCGACGGCGTCACGGTGATCAAGAACGCCGCGTGCGAGCCCGAACTGCTGGACCTGCAGATCTGCCTGAACGCCATGGGCGCCAAGGTGGAAGGGGCGGGGACCCCGACCATCACCATCACCGGCGTCGCCAAGCTGCACGGCGCGACCCACTCGGTGATCCCCGACCGGATCGAGATGGGCACCTACGCCGTGGCCGCCGCCATGGCCGGCGGCGAGGTCCAGCTGACCCGCGCCCGTCCCGAGCTGATCGACAGCCTGCTGGCCAAGCTGGAGGAGGCCGGCTGCGGCGTGATCCGCACCGAGGACGGCGTGATCATCAAGCGCAACGGCCACCGCCTGGAGGCCGTCAACGTCGAGACCCAGCCCTATCCGGGCTTCGCCACCGACCTGCAGGCCCAGTTCATGGCCCTGATGACCACGGCCAAGGGCGAGAGCCACATACGCGAGACCATCTTCGAGAACCGCTTCATGCACGCCCCCGAGCTGATGCGCCTGGGCGCCGACATCTCGGTGTCGGGCGGCGAGGCCCGCGTACGCGGCGTCGAGCGGCTGGAAGGCGCCGAGGTCATGGCCACCGATCTACGCGCCTCGGTCAGCCTGGTGATCGCCGGCCTGGTGGCGCGCGGCGAGACCACGGTCAGCCGCATCTACCACCTGGACCGCGGCTTCGAGCGGCTGGAAGAAAAGCTGGGCGCCTGCGGGGCCCAGGTGCGCCGGATCAAGGGCGAAGCCGAAAGCGACCTCGACCATGACTGACGCGGCTCCCAAGAAAGACGGGGGTCTGAAGCTCCTGGCCCAGGACGCCGACGACCTGGCGGTGATCTCGGCCGCCCTGCAGGACGCCGTGGCCAAGATCGGCGACATCCGCTGGGACGCCTCGGCCCGCACCCTGACCCTGGCCTGCAACCGCTTCCGCTGGGAGTCGGGCGCGCAAAAAGGCGGTAGGAAGGGCGAGCGCATCCGCTCGGCCCTGCAACTGGGCGACGTCACCGGCGTCCAGGCCCGCAAGCTGCGTCGCGACGCCAAGGGCGCGGTGGTCGAGCTGCTGTCGGTGGCCTTCGAGCCGGGCGAGGCCCCGGGCGGCGCCGTGCTGCTGACCTTCGCGGGCGGCGGCGACCTGAAGGTCAGCGTCGACTGCCTGGACGTGATCCTGGCCGACGTCTCGGAAGCCTGGTCCACCCCGCGCCGGCCGGGTCACGCGGAATAGGCGCTCCGCCGTCGTTTCAGTCGACGGCCGCGATGTCCTCCAGCTTCCAGGTCTTGTCGAAGAACGCCTCCTCGGGGCCGTAGAACCGGAAGATCGGGAACCAGCCCCGGCCTGGAACCGTGCCGATCCAGTTGGCCTCGCCCGCCGGCCTGTCGGGCCCGAAGACGATGTCGACCGAGCCGTCGGCGTTGACGATCGGGTTGGACAGGCTGCTGATCGACGGCAGCGGGTTGTCGGTCTGCAGTTCCGACCGGCTGAGCGCGTCATAGACCACGACGGACCAGAAGTTGTTTATCGGAACGCCCGGCTGGACGCGCAAGCGATAGGCTTTCGCACCGTCCAGGAAGGCGCCGTCGGCGTCGCGATATGTCCACAGGTACTGCGAGCCCTGGCCGATGTTCTTGGCCATCATGGCCGGCGAGTTGCCGGCGGCCATGTAGTAGACGTTGTTGCGGGCGTCGACCTGGGGAATGCCGTCGACGGTGAAGGTGTAGGTCTGGCCGGCGGCGTCCCCTGCCACTGGCGGTCGGGATAGTAGAACACCCCCGGGACCGGTGAGGCGAAGGTGTTGGCCCGCGCGATGGCCCCGCCCAGCCGGGCCGCCTCGTCGAGCAGGTCGCGGGCCTTGGTGTCCGGCGCGAACGGCTTGCCCTTCTCGATGCCGATCGCCTGCATCTGGAAGCGCTCCAGCGGGTCGAAGTTCTCGGCCGACTCCTCGCCCACCAGCATGGCCAGCAGTTCGAAGAAGCGGAAATTGTCGGGGAACAGGGTGTCGATGGCCTGGCCCGAACCGTTCAGGAACTCCATCGTCGGCGGCGCGTCGGCCTTGTCGAGCGGATAGACCTTGGTCTGCTTGATCAGGGCCACGGGCTTGTCGGTTTTGCCCTCCGACTGGAAGCCGCGCATGAAGACGGTGACCGAGTAGGTTCGCGACCAGGCCGCGAAATGACCGGCCGGCGGCTCGCCTTCGAAACCGGGCGGCAGGACCACGAACTTGCCGCCCTGGCCCTTGTCCGGGCCCAGCGGTCCGATGTCGGTGATGTAACGCTGCAGGCCGTCCTGGATCGCGCCCAGCATGTGCGGCGGCGCCTCGATCACCGTCGGCCCGTCGGCCTTCAGGTCCAGATGGACGATGGCGTAGACGGTCTCGGTGTTGGCGGTCAGCAGGACCGTGCCGGAGTCCATCAGGTTTTCCCAGACCACCACCTGGTTGGGCCGGGTCGCGCCGAACGTCCGCAGGCCTTGCTTCAACGCCATCTCGCCGACCCCCATCACCTGGGTGGTGTAGACCTCGACGGCGCGATTCAGCGTTCGCAGCTCGAACAGGCGCTCGGCGGTGTCGCCAGCCGGATAGCCGTTCTCGAAGGCGAAATCGCCGAACCGCGTCTGGAGGGTTTCGGTGCACAGCCACCCATGGGGTTCGGCCGAGGGGGTGATCGGAGAACCGCTGTCCGCGCTCATGCTTCGTCTCCATCGGAAAAGCCGCAGGCCGACCGGCTGGAAGGCCGTGCGGCTACACTCTCATGACGAGGCGCGGAGGAAGATGGGGCGATGTCCGGGAAGCGGAACGGTTAATCACCTTAGTTTCGGCGGGCCGGCTTCGAGCGCCGCTCTCCCGGGCGTGGGGGTCGGATCGGACGGGTTCATGCGTATTTCGCTGGCCATCTCGCCGCATCATGGCTATCGGCGCGGTATGATCCAACCTCACGCCTCCGGCGGCTATATCCTGGAAGAACTCTCGGTCGGGATGACCGCGGAAAAGCACGTCCCCATCACCGAGGAGCGCATCCAGCGTTTCGCCGAGGCTTCGGACGACTTCAACCCCGTGCACATGGACGAGGCGTTCGCGTCCAAGACCGCCTATCGCGGCCGGATCGCGCACGGCCTGCTGTCGGCGTCGTTCGGGTCGGCCGTGGTCGGCACCATCCTGCCGGGCGCGGGCGCGATCTATCTGAGCCAGACCCTGGCGTTCCATCGGCCGGTGCGGATCGGCGACGTGGTGACGGCCCGGGTCACGGTGTCGGCCATCGACGAGGTCAGCGCGCGTGTCACCCTGCGCTGCGAAGGCCTGGTCGGCGACGACCTGATCATGGACGGCGAGGCGGTCGTTCGCGTTCCGCGCCGTCGCCGGCCGGCCAAGGCCTGAACTGACGGCTTCACGGGCGGGCGCGGCCACTCTACCGTCCAGGCGCTCTTGGCGAGGTTGCGGGATGAGCCTGCATCCCCGCCGCGCGCAAACGGAGGCCCGATGACCGAAGAGACCCCCTCCAAGCGCTTGCCGATCCGCTGGCTGACCCTGGCCGAGATCGTGGCGGTGGCCGCCCTGGTGATCACCGGCCTCAGCTTCTGGGATTCCCACCGCGAACGGGTCCGCGAGGACCGGGAGCGCGCCGCCGCCGCCAGCGAGCGCCAGGCGGAGGCGCAGGCGGCCGCCCGCAAGATGACCTTCGTGATGACGGGCACGCGCGAGAAGGGCGGCGAGACCATTCGGCTGATCTCGGTCAACGACGGCCAGGTGATCCAGACCCAGACCGTCTGGTTCCCCGCCGAGCTGCGCTCCGACAGCGTCGAGACCACCGGCAATCCCCGGTTGGAGATCGGCTGGATCGAGAAGGGGCTGCGCAAGAAGGCCGGCAAGGCCGGGACCGGGCGCGTGCCGGTCGGCGTGCTGACGGTGTTCATCGAGGACGGCGTCACCAAGACCGACCGCGCCATCTACCAGCTGGGCTACAGCATCCACCCGCGCACCCTGCGCGCCGACAGGGTGGAGCTGGAGGGCCTGTCCCTGGCGCGACGCGGCGTTTCCGGCGATCTGCAGGCGGCGACCGGCGCGCTGTGGGCCGCGCGCTGAGGCCGGCGACGCGGTCCGCCGAGCCGGTGATGCGGTTCGTCGCGCTGCTCATGGCCCGGGGCGATGGCGTCGCCTAGCATCGCCGTCCACGATACAGGAAGCGCCATGCCCGACCCGATCCGCCTCTTCTCGTACGGCACCCTGCAACTGGAAAAGGTGCAGCTGGAAACCTTCGGCCGGCTTCTGGCCGGCGCGGCCGACGCCTTGCCCGGCTACAGCCGCACGATGGTGCGGATCACCGATCCGGCGGTGATCGCCGCCAGCGGCGCCGACCATCATCCCATCGTGGCGGCCAGCGACGACCCCGACGACTCGGTCGAGGGCATGGTGTTCGAGATCACGGCCGAGGAACTGGCGGCCGCCGACACCTACGAGGTCTCGGACTACAGGCGCGTCGACGTGGTCCTGCGATCGGGCCTGCGCGCCTGGGTCTATGTCCAGGCCTGAACGGGCGCCGTCGCGGCGATCGTGGCGACGCGTCGCCCGCGTGCTTAACTGAGCTCCGGACGGCGCGCGACCGGCGAGGCCGCCAGTGCAGGGAAGCGACATGGTCATCTTCAGCGTGCTCTATCCCGCGACGCCCGGCGCCAAGTTCGACCAGGCCTATTACGACGCCGTCCACATCCCGCTGGTGAAGGAGGCCTTCACCGCGACGGGCCTGACGGACGTGCAGGTCCTCAAGGGCCAGCCGGGTCCCGACGGCGGCGCGGCCCCGTTCGTGGTCATCGTCAACTTCACCTTCGAGAGCCCCGAAGCCTTGGGCGCCAGCCTGGGCGGTCCTCGCGCCCCCGAGGTGCTGGGCGACGTCGCCAAGTTCACCGACATCCAGCCCGTGACCCAGGTCAGCGTGCCGGGGTAGGGGCTCTCCTGCCGACATGGTTAATGCGCCCTTAACCATGTTCCCGCCATTTGACCCGGTGTTTCAGGGCCGTCGCGATTCGTAATCTCGCGGCGATTTGTCGAGGGCGTCATGGTCGGCAGCGTCACCAACGGTTATGCGGCGAACCCCTATCTCGCCACCAGTACGGCCAGCACGACGGCCGCGACGACGGCGGCCTCGAGCGACGCGTCCAGCACCGCCGCGGCCAAGACCAGCGGCTCCGGCGACAAGGTCACCCTGTCGGCTGAGGCCCAGGCCGCCCTGGCTGCCCAGACCGACAACCGCACCACCGACGCGGTGGTCGCCTCGGCCCGCTCGGCCCTGGACAAGCTGCTGGCCGACGCCAAGGCGACCAGCGCCCTGAAGGACGGCAAGGCGACGATCGACGTGTCGGGCCTGGACCGCCGCAGCCTCTACGCCATCGCCAGCAACAAGGGCGGCAAGTTCTCCATCGAGGAGCAGGTGGTCGCCAGCCTGCAGATGAAGGCCAACCGCGATACGGCCCTATCGGCCTCGGCCTCGGCCATGCGGGTGACCGGCGACTATGCCGGGCTCTACAAGGCGGCCCTGGCCAATCTCGAGGCCGCCGGCGCCGAGGAGAAGGGCACGGCCCAGTGGGCCAAGGACAAGGCCGCCCTGACCGAGGGCCTCAAGCAGGCCACCGCCAAGCCCGGCGTCCAGCCCTCCGGCATCGACGGCGACCCGGTCGCGGCCTATCTGAAGGACGTCGGCGGGGTGGTCGCCAATCCGCGTACCCGCGACATCGGCAAGGTCGCCTCGGACGTCCGCTCGGTGCTGGACAAGCAGTACGCCTCGGCGACCAAGGACGGCATGGCCACCTCGCCCGACGACGGCGAGATCGACTTCTCCAAGTTCGACGACCGCTCGCTGGCCGCCGTGGCCCTGAACAAGGGCGACCAGTTCTCCGAGCACGAGATCACCCAGGCCGAGGCCGAGGTGAAGGCCCGCAACCGCGACAGCGTCTCCAGCGCCTACGCCAGCACCAAGGGGTCCGATCCCTCGGCCTTCGGCAAGAACCTGATCACCCAGTACGCCGCCATGAGCGACGAGGAGCGCCAGGCCGCCGGCTGGACCCCGGCCCTCTACGACAAGATGGTCGAGGTGCAGAACCTCTCCGACAAGCTGGCCTCGCTGTTCAACAGCGACGGCAGCGTCAACACCGGTGGGACCAGCCTGCTGGAGTATCTGAACTAGCCGATTGCCGCTGGACCGGACGACGCTCTGGGTTAAGACGGAAGCAACGCATTTCCGAACACGGAACCGGCTTCCCATGACCCTGAAAAACACCGGCCGCGCCGCCTTGCTGGCGCTCCTGCTCTGCGGCGTCGCCGCGCCCGCCATGGCCCAAACTCAAGCGCAAGGGGCCACGCCGCCGATCCCGGCGATCCTGACGACGCCGGAAGCCCGCGACATCCACTCCTACGCCCAGCCGCTGGTGGCGCGGGTCACCCATGTGGACCTGGACCTGACCGCCGACTTCGCCGGCCAGAAGATGACCGGCACGGCCGCCCTCGACATCGCCGCCGCGCCGGACGCCAAGGAAGTGGTGCTCGACAGCAAGGGCCTGGTGATCAAGGCGATCACCGACGACAGGGGCGCGGCGCTGCCGTGGACCCTGGGCAAGGCCGATCCGAACCTCGGCGCGCCGCTGACCGTGCAACTGAACGGCGCCAGGCGCATCGTCATCAGCTACGACAGCGCCCCCGGCGGCGCGGCCCTGCAATGGCTGACCCCGGCCCAGACGGCGGGCAAGGCCAAGCCCTACCTGTTCAGCCAGGGCGAGGCGATCCTCAACCGCACCTGGATCCCCACCCAGGACAGCCCCGGCATCCGCCAGACCTGGACCGCCCGCATCGTCGCACCGGAAGGCCTGAAGGCGGTGATGAGCGCCGAGATGCTGACCCCGGACGGCGAACCGGTCGCTGGCGGCCGCGCCTATCGGTTCAAGATGGACAAGCCGGTCGCCTCGTACCTGATCGCCATCGCCATCGGCGACCTGACCTTCACCCCGCTGGGCCAGCGGACCGGCGTCTATACCGAGCCGTCGGTGATGAAGAAGACCGCCAATGAGCTGGTCGACGTCGAGAAGATGGTCGAGGCGGCCGAGAGCCTCTACGGGCCCTACGCCTGGGGCCGCTACGACCTGCTGGTGCTGCCGCCGTCGTTCCCGTTCGGCGGCATGGAGAACCCGCGCCTGACCTTCGCCACGCCCACGATCATCGCCGGCGACCGCTCGCTGGTCAGCCTGGTGGCCCACGAGCTGGCGCACTCGTGGTCGGGCAACCTGGTCAACAACGCCACCTGGTCCGACTTCTGGCTGAACGAGGGCTTCACCGACTATTTCGAAAACCGGATCATGGAGAAGCTGTACGGCAAGGAACGCGCCGACATGCTGGCCGACTTGGGCTGGAGCGACCTGCAGGAGGCGATCAAGGACGCCGGCGGCCTGACCGGCGCCGACACCCGCCTGCATCTGGACCTGACCGGCCGCGATCCCGACGACGGCATGACCGACATCGCCTACCAGAAGGGCGCGACCTTCCTGCGCACCATCGAGAAGGCCGTCGGCCGCGAGCGCTGGGACGCCTATCTGAAGGCCTACTTCGCCCGCCACGCCTTCCAGTCGCAGACCACGGCCGGCTTCGTCGCCGACCTGCGGGCCAACCTGATCAAGGGCGATCCCAAGCTCGAGGCCGCGATCGGCATCGACAAGTGGGTCTACGAGGTCGGGCTGCCGGACAACGCCGTGCACATCAAGTCGGCCGCCTTCCCGGCGGTGGACGCCCTGGCCGCCGCCTACGCCAAGGGCGGGCCGGCCCCGTCCGCCAAGTGGACGGCCTGGAGCACGCCCGAGCGCACCCGCTTCATCGCCAGCCTGCCGCGCGCGCTGTCCAACGAACGCCTGGCGGCCTTGGACAAGGCCTTCGGCCTGTCGGCCCAGGGCAACAGCGAGATCCGCTTCGTCTGGCTGGAGCTGGCCGTCGCCAACCGCTACGAGCCGGCCCTGCCGTCGCTGGAGGCCTTCCTGACCGACCAGGGCCGCCGCAAGTTCGTCGCGCCGCTGTTCAAGGACCTGATGGCCCAGGGCGACTGGGGCCAGCCGATCGCCAAGCGGATCTACGCCAAGACCCGACCGCTCTATCACGCGGTCACCCGGCAGACGGTCGACACCATCGTGAAGTAGCCATTTCGAGAAATGACCGTTTCTCGAAAAATCGCGCGTTTTTCGTCTTCGAGCGTCGTTTCGACGACGAAAACGCGCGATCCGGCTCGATTTTCGTCCCGAAACGCGAGGAAAGTCGCTCGTTAGGCGAGTTTTCGTGTTAACCGTGGCCTTGCGCTCCCGTCAGAGGAGCGGGCCTCGTTAGGGAGAGATCGCCATGGCTGACGCCGTGTTCGCGACCCGTGTGCGTGCGCGTTCCGTGTTCTTCAACAAGTGCGACATCAACAAGCCCGAGGCCGCCGAGCTTCGGCACGCGGGCCCCTGCATCCAGTGGGGCCGGGTCGGGATCGTGGCCATGGTCCTGGTGTTCGGGGCGGGGCTCGCGACCCTGGCCTATGCCGGCATGGGCTAAGCCGCTTCAGGGCGCGGGAGGGCCGAAGCGGTTCGCCTTCGGCTCGCTCGCGCCCGCCAGCAAAAAGATCAGCAGGCCCAGCGCGCCGAGATAGAGGAGGTTGTTGGCGAACATCAGGCCGAACAGCCTCATCGAGTCCGGCGTCATCTCGCCCGCCAAGGTGGTCTTGAAGAGCCGTGGGAAGACGGTCATCCCCACGACCAGGAAGGGCAAGGGCGCCAGGCCCCACCAGCCACGCCGCCCGCGATCGTGCAGCCGCCGGGTCACCGCCGCGGCCAGCAGCAGCACGCCCACCGCGCACCCGACCTGCATCACCGTGAAGAACGGCGTCACGTCGGGCATCAGCTCGGGGTGGTTCCCCTGGATCTGGATCGAATAGGAGCCCGGTCCCCGGGTGACCGTGGCCTGGTCGGGGTGTTCGGCCGCGAAGCTCTGCATCCGCGCGAACACCCCGCTCATGATGGGCGCCATCGTCGCGAACGCGGCGAAAAACATCAGGCCGATCACGACGCCGGCGTAGGGCCAGAAGCGTCCAGCCGGGTCCCGCCCCGAGAAGCGCAGGAGCCCGCCAAAGCCGTTGCGGATGGAATCGATAAGGGCGTTCATGGCCTCTCCCCCGATGGAGCCGTGAAGACGAAGCCTCCGCATAGGGCGATTCAGCCTTCACCGCTCCAGGGTGAATTTTCCGCGTGACCTCCGCCGAACACCGGTCGATGGTCCGCCCACGACACGATCGCGGGGGCGACATGGATCACGACCAAGCCAGCAACACGCTCTGGAACCCGGACCTGGCGCCGACCACGGCCGCCCAGCGCACCTGGAAGGCGCGGCACTTCGCGGCGCTGTGGCTGGGCATGGTCATCGCCGTGCCGGCCTACATGCTGGCCGCGGGCCTGATCGAGCAGGGGATGTCGGCGAGCCAGGCGGTTTGGGCAGTGCTCCTGGGCAATGTGATCGTGCTGGTCCCGATGCTGCTGATCGGCCACGCCGGCGCGAAATGGGGCGTGCCCTACGCGGTGCTGGCGCGGGCCTCGTTCGGTTGGCGCGGCGCGCGGGCTCCGGCCCTGGCGCGGGCGATCGTCGCCTGCGGCTGGTACGGCATCCAGACCTGGATCGGCGGCGGGGCGCTGCTGACCCTGCTGGGCGTGATGATCGGCAAGAGCCTGGTCGGGCCGATGGTCCCCGTGCTGGGCATCGGCGTCGGCCAGCTGCTGTCGTTCGCCGCCTTCTGGGCCATCCAGCTGCTGTTCGTCACCAAGGGCCTGGAGACCGTGCGCAAGCTCGAGACCTGGACCGCGCCGGTCAAGATCCTGGTCTGCGGCCTGCTGGTCTGGTGGGCGCTGAGCAAGGCCGGCGGCATCGGCCCGATCCTGCACGAGCCCAGCGCCTACGACGCGGGCGGCGCCAAGGCCGGCCGGTTCTGGAAGGACTTCGGCCCGGCCGTCACCGCCATGACCGGCTACTGGGCGACCCTGGCCCTGAACATCCCCGACTTCACCCGCTTCGCCCGCACCCAGCGCGACCAGATCGTCGGCCAGGTCGTGGGCCTGCCCGGTCCGATGGCCCTGCTGGCCACGATGAGCGTGATCGTCACCTCGGCCACCGTGCTGATCTACGGCAAGCCGATCTGGGACCCGGTGGCGCTGTCGGGCAACATCGGCGGGATCGCGGTGCTGGTGGGCCTGCTGATCATCAGCCTCGACACGGTGTCGTGCAACATCGCCGCCAACCTGGTCGGCCCCGCCTACGACTTCTCGGCCCTGTGGCCCAACAAGATCAGCTACCGCACCGGCGGCTACATCACCGCGGCGATCGGCGTGCTGATCATGCCGTGGAAGCTGTTGGAGAGCACCCAGGGCTACATCTTCGTCTGGCTGACCGGCTACGGCGCCCTGCTGGGGCCGGTGGCCGGCATCCTGATCGCCGACTACTGGCTGCTGCGCCGCGCCCGACTGGACGTCGAGGCGCTGTATGACCGCACGGGGCGCTACACCTACTTCAAGGGCTGGAACCTGGCGGCCGTCGCGGCCTTCGTGATCGGCGTCGCCCCCAACCTGCCGGGCTTCCTGAAGGCGGCCGGCCTGCCGTCGGCGGCGGGGATCGGCGCGCCGTGGACGGGCCTCTACGACTACGCGTGGTTCGTCGGGGCAGGCATCGCGGCGGCGGTCTATGTCGCGGCGATGCGGGCGGGCGGCGGGGCGAAGGCGTCGATGGTTTTCCCTCTCTCATAGAGAGAGGGGTTTCGACGCCCTAACCCAAATCCCGCGCCAGATAGGTCACCGTCTTCTCCCCGCCATGGATCTCGCCGGTCCCGACCACGGTGAAGCCCAAGTCCGCGTGGAAGGCGTCCGACGCCGGGTTGGGCGGGTTGGCGTTGACCTCGCAGACGACGCGCTCGTGCCCCGCCGCGCGGGCCCGTTCGAACAGGGTCTGGTAAAGGCGGCGGGCGTGACCCCGGCCGCGAGCCTTGCCGGCCACCACGATCCGGTCGACATAGACGAAACGCGGGAAGCGTTCGCGAAACCACAGGAAATTGGGACTGTCGTAGTCGGCGTCCTGGTCGAAGGCCAGGAGCAGGGCGTCGGCCTGGCCGATCCGCTCGGCCAGGAACGCTTCGCCCACCATGCGCGCCAGCCGGGGCGGCTCCAGCCACGACAGCTCCACCGCATGGGCGTTGTTCAGGGCCAACAGGGCTTGGGCGAGGTCCGGCGACGTGGCGAGGTCGGCGGGCGTGATGGAGATGGAGTCGGTGGGAAGCATGGGGGTCTCTTGGCTGCTTGCGCGCTTCTACGCGAAACGGTCAGGCCGTGCCCGCGAACACTTGCCCCCACCTGACCGCTTCGCGGTCTGTCCGCCCCCATGGGGGGCGGAGGTGTACGCCGCCGCACGGCGCCCTCTTCCCCCTGTGGGGGAAGACGACCGCGAAGCGGTCCGTAGGGGGCAAGTGTTCGCCGCACCAAACCTCTTGTGTCTTGTCGAAAAACCCGCATCTAGGCCCCATGCGCCGCTTCAATTCCGCCGACCCGTCCTTTCCCGCCGCCTTCAAGGCCTTCCTCGACGAGCGCCGGGGCGCGCCCGAGAACGTCGACGCGGCCGCGCGCAACGTGCTGGACGCCGTCCAGGCCGACGGGCTGAAGGCCGTGCTCAGCTTCACCAGCCGCTTCGACGGCGTGGAGCTGACCGAGGACACCATCCGCGTCACGTCCGACGAGATCGCCGCCGGCGCCGCCGAATGCTCGGCCGAGGTCCGTGAGGCCATCGCCTTCGCCGCCGCCCGCATCCGCGCCTTCCACACCCGCCAGCGTCCGCAGGACCAGTCCTGGACCGACGAGGCCGGCGTGCAGTTGGGCTGGCGCTGGACGCCGCTGGAGGCCGTGGGCGTCTATGTGCCCGGCGGCCGGGCGGCCTACCCCTCGACCGTGCTGATGAACGCCGTGCCCGCCCAGGTGGCCGGCGTCGACCGCATCGCCATGGTCACCCCGCCCGGCAAGCTGGAGCCGGCGGTCCTGGCCGCCGCCAAGGAGGCCGGGGTCACCGAGATCTGGCGGATCGGCGGGGCCCAGGCCGTCGCCGCCCTGGCCTATGGCGCGGGCCCCATCCAGCCGGTCGACAAGATCGTCGGCCCGGGCAACGCCTATGTCACCGCCGCCAAGCGCCGGCTCTACGGCGTGGTCGGCATCGACGCCCTGGCCGGTCCGTCCGAGATCGTCGTGGTCGCCGACGCCGACAACAATCCCGACTGGATCGCCGCCGACCTGCTGAGCCAGGCCGAGCATGACCCGGCCGCCCAATCGATCCTGATCACCGACGACGAGGCCTTCGCCCAGGCGGTGTCCGACTCCGTCGACGCCCTGCTCAAGACCCTGGCCACCGGCGTCGACGCCGCCGCCTCTTGGCGCGACCACGGCGCGATCATCCTGTGCCCGCTGGACGACAGCCCGCGCCTGGTGGACCTGCTGGCCCCCGAGCACGTCGAGTTCGCGATCGACGAGCCCGAGCGGCTGGCCGACCGCGTGCGCCACGCCGGGGCGATCTTCCTGGGCCGCCTGACCCCGGAAGCGATCGGCGACTACGTGGCCGGCTCCAACCACGTGCTGCCCACCAGCCGCGCGGCGCGCTTCCAGTCGGGCCTGTCGATCTACGACTTCCTCAAGCGCACCTCGATCGTGAAGTGCGACGCGGCCTCGTTCGGGATCCTGGGGCCGCACACCGTGGCCCTGGCGCAGGCCGAGGGCCTGCCGGCCCACGCCCTGTCCGCCGCCATCCGGTTGCCAACCAAGCCGTAAGGGGCAAGTCTGCCGACGATGTCCGAGCCCCAGGCCAACCAGTTCCTGAAGTCCATCCTCATCGACGAGGACAGCCTGGCCGCCGCGTCGCGCGACCAGGAGCAGGAGCGCCAGGTGGCGATCTTCGACCTGCTGGACGGCAACTATTTCGAGCCGGTCGAATCGAAGGGCGGGCCCTACGATCTGAAGCTGTCGCTGGTCGAGAACCGCCTGGCCTTCGACATCGCCGGTCCGGGCGTGCCCGAGCGCCGGCACCTGCTGTCCCTGTCGCCCTTCCGGGGGGTGATCAAGGACTACTTCATGATCTGCGACAGCTACTATTCGGCGATCCGCAATTCCTCGCCCCAGCAGATCGAGGCCTTGGACATGGGACGGCGCGGCCTGCACAACGAGGGCTCGAACCTGTTGCGCGAACGGCTGGAGGGCAAGGTGAAGACCGACCTCGACACGGCCCGTCGGCTTTTCACGCTGATCTGCGCGCTGCACTGGCGGGGCTAGGGCGTGTTCCGTGAAAGTGGCCCCGGTTTCGCGATGAGAACACGCCCCGACGCAAGGAATCTAGAGCCCCTCTCTTCGGAGCGGTTGAGCCTTTTCGATAGAGAGGGGCTCTAGGGGTGTCGGGAACGCTTCCGGACGCCGTGCTGTTCGCCTGCAACTACAACCGCGTGCGCTCGCCGATGGCCGAGGCGCTGTTCAAGCACTTCTACGGCACGCGGGCGTTCGTCGATTCGTGCGGGTTGAAGCCCGACCCGGTCGAGGAGGGCGTCGATCCGTTCGTTGCGGTGGTCATGGACGAGATGGGCCTGGACGTCAGCGGCCACAGACCCAAGAGCTTCGCCCAGCTGGAGGACGACAGTTTCGACGTCGTCATCTCCCTGACCCCGGAGGCCCAGCACCGGGCCGTCGAGCTGGCGCGGGACCGCGCCACCGACATCGAATACTGGCCGACCCACGACCCGACCCTTGCGGACGGCTCGCGCGACGCCATGTTGGCCGCTTACCGCGAGGTGCGTGACGCTCTGGCCACGGCGATTCGACAACGTTTCGGCGCGCCATCGACGTTCGGGGGGTGAATGCGCTATACACCCCGCCTCGCAGCCGCGATGACCCTCCCGACTCAATCGTCGCGGGGGCTTTGCCGGCATGGCGTCACCCGTTTTGAGAGGCCTGATGGCTAAGGAAGAACTGCTCGAGTTTCCCGGTACGGTCAGCGAATTGCTGCCCAACGCGACCTTCCGCGTGAAGCTGGAGAACGATCACGAGATCATCGCCCACACCGCCGGCAAGATGCGCAAGAACCGCATCCGCGTGCTGGCCGGCGACAAGGTGCTCGTGGAAATGACGCCCTACGACCTGACCAAGGGCCGCATCACCTACCGCTTCAAGTAGGGCTGGCGATGGTCGTCCAGCGGACGCCGCTGGTCCTGGCCAGTGCGAGCCCCCGGCGCCTGGACCTGCTCGCGCAGGTCGGCGTCGCCCCGGATCGGGTCGATCCCGCCGATATCGATGAAACGCCGCTGCGGGATGAAACCCCGCGGCGCCATGCTCTGCGCCTGGCGATCGAGAAGGCGAGGGCGGTCGCGTCGCGTTCGCCCGGCGCCATCGTCCTGGCCGCCGACACCGTCGTGGCCGTCGGCCGCCGCATCCTGCCCAAGGCCGAGACGCCCGAGCAGGCGGCCTACTGCCTCAAGCTGCTGTCGGGACGCAATCACAACGTCCTGACCGGCGTCGCCGCGATCGCTCCCGACGGGCGCGAGGCCTCGCGGCTGGTCGAGACCCGCGTGCAGTTCAAGCACCTCTCCGACCAGGAGCAGGTCGACTACCTGGCCGGCGGCGAATGGAACGGCAAGGCGGGCGGCTACGGCGTGCAAGGCGTGGCGGGCGGCTTCATCATCGACCTGCACGGCTCCTACACCTCGGTGGTCGGCCTGCCGCTGTACGAGACGCTGAACCTGCTGACCGGCCTGGGCTATCGAAAATGAGCGAACGGCGCGCCTATCTCTATACCGGCATCGGCGAGACCGTCGGGGTCGTCACCCTGGACGGCCGTCCCGAGCGTCTGGTCGCCCAATGGGACGGTGACGATCCGCTGGACGCGGAGGGCGTACGCGGCGTCGCCCGGGTCAAGAAGATCGAGCGCGCCTTCAACTCGGCCTTCGTCGCCCTGCCGGGCGGGGCCGGCCTGCTGCTGGCGCTGAAGCCCGACATGCCCAAACTGGTCGAGGGCCAGGTGGTCGAGATCGAGGTCCGCACCCCCTCGCGCCGCGACAAGTCCGGCGTGGCCCGCTATGTCGGCCCGGCCGAGGGCGAGCCGCGCGTCCTGGCTCATGCCCCGACCATCGACGAACTGCTGCGCCTCTGGGTCAAGTCCGGCTCGCCGACGCAAGGGCTGGCCGCCCTGGAGGCGGTCGAGGCCGCCGAGGCAGAGGTTCTGGCCACGGTTTTCGCCCTGCCGGGCGGCGGCGACATCAGCATCGAGGCGACGCGGGCCCTGGTGGCGATCGACGTCGATCTCGGAGGGCGCGACGGTGATTCCAAGAAGGCGGCCCGCGCCGCCAACATGGCCGCCTTCACGACGGCGGCCCGCATCCTGCGCCTGAAGGGCTTGGCCGGGCTGGTGGTCTTCGACCTGGTCGGCCGCGGCCACGACGGCCCAGCCCTGACCACGGCGGCCCGCAACGCCTTCGCCGTCGACAATCCCGGGGTGGGCCTGGGTCCGATCAGCAAGTTCGGAGCGCTCGAGATGATCGTGCCGCGCCGGACCAAGCCGATTCTCGATCGGCTGCTGGACGACGCTGGCGGGCTGTCGGCCCGCGCCGGCGCCCTGCGCCTGGTCCGGGCCTTCGAGCGCGAGGGCAGGGCGGATCCCGGCGGCAAGCTGGCGGGCCGCTGTAGCCAGGCTGTGGCCGACGCCTTCGCCGCCCTCGACGCCGCCCTGGCCGACAAGATCGGCCGTCGCTTCACCCTGGCCGTCGCCGCCGACTGGCCCAACGACCGCCTGGAGGTCTCGTCCTCATGAGCGCCTGCCCCATCTGCAAGAAACCCGCCGAGCAGGCCTTCCGGCCCTTCTGCTCCAAGCGCTGCGCCGACATCGATCTGAACCGCTGGCTGTCGGACCGATACGTGGTGCCCGGGGCCGACGAGGACGAGGAGAATCCGCCGTCCACAGACTTCGGTCGGGAATAGTTCGAGATCGCTTCAAGAGGGGCTGGACTTCGTTTTTAGCCTCCCCTATAGACGCGGCTCCCCGCCGTAGGGCGGGCGCCAAAGCGGTTTCGACCGCTTCTTAGGCCCAGGGCCTGGGTAGCTCAGTTGGTAGAGCAGCGGATTGAAAATCCGCGTGTCGGTGGTTCGAATCCGCCCCCAGGCACCATTCCTTTCAGACACGGGTATTTTGATCGCTTCAGGGTCGGGCAGCGTCGTCGAAGGTCGCCGGCGACGCGACGGGCCATGTCCCACCGGGCGCCGCGAACTTGATCATCGGCGTCCGCCTCAGGGCAGATGTGAAATTTTAGCGATGACGCTTGGGTGGCGACGAAATCGAACGCCCTCCTTTTGGATCTGGCGAGCGGGGTCGATTCCCGAGCCTCGTCCTCACCGATCTCAGCGGGCAGGGCGAGGCCGGAGCACGCTCAGTCGACTTGGCCGCCGCTGTGGGGATCAGGCCTCGTTCTCGGCGAGGATGGGTTCTGTTTTCCCCGGAGAGCGGTGGGCGCGCCCCGGTTTTGGACGCCGGAAAGGCCGATCGGCGGTCAAAAAGCCCTTCCGACCAGCTCCCCGGCCATAGGGCGGTAGCGGCAGAGGTCAGATCTCTGGTCACCATCTTTCCCGGTAAGATTGAACTGCGGCGCGCTACGCGCTCAGATCAGGTCTTCGAGACCGACGTTTTGTAAGCATGTTGCGGCGCAACATCGATATTCCCTTTGGTAGGGAAAAACCGCCCTCAAATCCTGATTTCCCATTTGTGCGGTGCGGCAAAGGTAGTGGGTGCGTCAAAGGGACGGTGAATTTATGCCTCCTCGCACCCCTTGACGGTACGAAAAGGGGTTGCCAAAGGACCCCTGCCGCAATTCTAACATTGCGGTAAGATCGAAGCCTCCTCGGGGGCGGCGATCACACGCGCTTCGAAACGATCCTTCTTGTTGGGCATGAGTCCGGCTTGGGGGGCGTAACGGGTCGAGCGCAGCGAAGCGGGTCTGCAAGGCGTTCGAGTGATCGGGGCCGAGCAGACTATTCAAGTTAGGGTGGAGACGCTCTCGCGCGACGACCCTCGGTCCAAACGTGCTAGACCAACCAGGAACTGGCGAAAGATGCTCGACATTAAACGGAAGACCCCCCTCATCGCTCTCGTCGGCGCTATGGCGCTGATGGCGAGCGCCCCGGCCTTCGCCCAGGACGCTGCTGCTCCTGCGCCGGCCACCACCGAAGCGGCCGCCCCGGCCGGCGACGCCGCTGCCGCTCCGGCCGCTGCTCCCGCCCCCGCCGAAGCCGCCCCGCCGGCCGAAGACGCCGCCGCTGGCGAGAAGAAAGGTCACTCGCTGACCCCGGTCGGCATGTTCCTCGCCGCCGGCGCCGTCGTTAAGGTCGTCATGATCGGCCTGATCCTGGCCTCGGTCTTCTCGTGGGTCCTGCTGATCACCAAGATCTTCGAGTTCGGCGCCCTCAACAAGCAGTCGGACAAGTTCCTGGAAGCCTTCCGCGGCGCTCGCTCGATCGCCGACATCGCCCGCATCGGCTCGTCGGAAGAATTCGAAGGCAACCCGATGGCCGACATGGCCGCCGCGGCCGCCCAAGAAGTCGAACTGTCGCGCCAAGCTGGCCTGGCCGTCGCCGGCGAACACCGCGACTCGACCCTGGCCCGCGCCACCTACGCCATCAACGCGGTGCAAGCCTCGCTGGTTAAGCGTCTGTCGGGCGGCATGGTGTTCCTGGCCTCGGTCGGTTCGGCCGGTCCGTTCATCGGCCTGTTCGGCACCGTGTACGGCATCATGACCTCGTTCATCGGCATCGCGAACACCAACACCACCAACCTCGCCGTCGTGGCCCCCGGCATCGCCGAAGCCCTGCTGGCCACCGGTATTGGTCTGTTCGCCGCTATCCCGGCGGTTATCTTCTACAACTACTTCCAGACCCGCATCTCGGGTTACGGCACCCGCTCGGAAGGTTTCGTTGCTGAACTGATGAACGCCATCTCGCGTCAGCTCGACAAAGGAGCCTAAGACCGATGGCCGCCAAACTCTCAGGCGGTGGGGGCGACAGGTTTAACGTCGAACAGAACAGCGACATCAACGTTACGCCCTTCGTGGACGTCATGCTGGTGCTCCTGATCATCTTCATGGTGGCGGCTCCGCTCGCCTCCGTGTCGGTCGAAGTAAACCTGCCGCCGGCGGTCGCGAAAGCATCGCAGAACCCGCCAAAGCCGGTCTACATCTCCATCAAGGCGGACGGTTCGGTCTACATTGGCGACTTTGAGACCACCGTCGACACGATGGGAGCGGACCTCGCTAAGAACATCGGCAGACGCGATCCGACCAAGGAGCGTATCTTCATCCGCGCCGACGAAAAGACGCGCTACGGGGCTTTCATGGAGGTGATGAACACCCTCCAGGATAACGGCTTCTATAGCGTGGCGCTMATCGGCAAGGATCAGAACAGCTAGGGGTGATGCATGGCTGAACAACAAGCGCCTGAGCATCGCCACTACGACCCGCTCACTTCGGAAGGCCCGCGACGCAAAAAAGGTCTCGGTGCTTTCGGTATCGCGACCATCGTGGTTGTTGGCGTTCACGGCCTTCTCTTCGCCTATCTGGCAAAGCAGAAGTTCGAAGCGGTGATGAAGGAGTATCACGACGACGCCGTGGACGTGGAGCTGCCTCCGCCGCCCCCGCCGCCGCCGCCTCCTCCTCCGCCGCCGCCTCCGCCGACCAACGCTCCGCCTCCGCCTCCCGCGGTGGTGCAGCCGAGGCCGCCGATCGCGCCGCCGCCGGACATCACGCCGCCGCCGCCGCTGCCGATCCCGCCCGTCAAGGAGCGGGTCGAACAGACGGCGCCTCCGGTGATCTCGAACGTGCCGCCGGTTCCTTCGAACCCGCCGGCTCGGGCTTCGGTGATCACCAAGCCGGACTGGGCCCGCAAGCCCACCGGTGAGGACATGGCCCGCTACTACCCCGACCGCGCTCAGCGGATGGAAGTGGGCGGCCGTGCGGTCCTGTCATGTACGGTCACGGCCAAGGGCTCGCTGGAAAGCTGCTCGGTCCAGTCGGAAAACCCGGCGGACTACGGCTTTGGCGATGCGGCCATGAAGCTGTCGCGACTGTTCCGCATGAAGCCGAAGACGCTTGACGGCGCTCCGGTGGACGGTGGTCAGATCACGATCCCGATCGTCTTCACGGTCCCCCGCTAGGGACCCGGACGACCGGCCAGGAAACGAGCGCCCCGGAGCTTCAACGCTCCGGGGCGTTTTCGTGTGGAAAGCAGCGTTTCGACGCTTGATCCAATTCACGCGTCCGACTAAAGACACTCCCTCGCGATGCGCCGCCTTAGCTCAGTTGGTTAGAGCGCCGGTTTGTGGAACCGGAGGTCCTCAGTTCAAGCCTGAGAGGCGGTACCATCGCAGACCTCGAAAAGCCCTGGGTTCGCCCAGGGCTTTTTCGTTTTCCAGGGTCTCTTCGTTTCGGAGCGATCGAAGGCGCGACGAAGGGGCGGCGGCCTTGCGCCGCGGGCGGCCGGCAAAGCCGGTGTCTAGGCCGGGTGGCCGTTCAGGGCGGCCCAGACGCGCCAGCCGATCAGCGTGATCGCGATCCAGCCCGCCGCCAGCCCGACCATCGGATGGGCCTGCCACCAATATCGAATGCGGCCAACGGCCGTCCTCGAGGACGCTCTCACGCTCAGACTCCCGACTGTGACGCGCCGTTCCGCGTCCGCTCCCTGACCTTGAGGTTGCGCCCGAACGGTGTTCTGCGGAAGTGCGGCACAGCGCCGCTAGACCGTGGAGCCCGGCAAACGCCGAAAACGGCGTCCTCCTTGAGCGGCCGCCCGCTAGGACGACCCGTCGAGACGGTATTCGGCCACCGGACTGGAGCGGAGGAAGGCCTCGATCTGTTTGCGGCGCTGGATCGCGCGCTGATGGCGGCGAACGACTTCGCCGGCCGGCGGTATGACGACGGCGCAGATCAGGAACAGCGATACGATCAGAAGCATGAAGGCCTATCGGCGGCGACAGATGCCGGTCGGCCCCTAGAACGCCTGGGACAGATCGGCGATCCCCTAGGGCGCGACCGTCGCCGGCTCGTCGTCGACCATCGCCTTGACCAGGTCGACGACCCGGCGACGCAGGCGGCGATCGTTCAGCCGCGGGAACAGCCCGGCCAGCTCCAGCCCCTCCGGCGTGGCCACGAACTGGGTCATGCGCTGGGCGAAACCGTCGTCGGCCTCGCCCTGGGCCGTCTCGTCCAGGCCCTCGAAGAAGTAGGACACCGGCGACTGCAGCAGACGCGCGGCCTCGTACAGTTTCGAGGCGCTGATCCGGTTGGCGCCCCGCTCGTATTTCTGGATCTGCTGGAAGGTGATGCCCAGGGCTTCGGCCAGCTGTGTCTGGCTGAGACCCAGGACCTTGCGGCGGATCCGAAGACGCGCCCCGACATAGAGATCGACGGGGTGAGCCATGTCGGAAGAGGGTTTGTCGGTCATCCGCGTCATGTTCCTCCCAGCGGCCCCGCGCCCTCGCTCTATGCAAGAGCGTGTGGTCCAGCTTGGTTAACACAGGATAGACCCATGCGGTTGCGTTAGTCACGCCTCTGACACATCCGTAGAACCCGCAAAATGTCCCGCCGGGCTTGACGTTTGGCGCGAGCAAGGGTGTTTGCCGCCCATGGAGACCAAGCTGCGCGCGCGGGTGGCGGTGGCCGGCGCCGGCGCGATCGGATCGGCCGTGGCGCTGACCCTGGCGCGCGCCGGATTCGACGTCACGCTTTTCGATCCCAATCCTCCCGGCGACAACGCGTCCGGGGTGGCGGCCGGCATGCTGGCGCCGGTGGCCGAAGCGGTGTTCGACCCCGTCTCGACCCCGCATCTGGCGCTGCTGCGGCGGGCCCGCGACCTCTGGCCGGCCTTCGCCGAGGGGCTGGAGCTGACGATCCTGCGAGACGGTCTGAGGGTCGAGGGAGAGGCCGCCTGGCTGGCGGGTGTCGCCGCCCGCGCCGACGCCCTGGGCGCCCCCTTCCAGCGCCTGGACGACGCCCTGGTCGACGCCGAGGACTGGCGGATCGAGGCGCGCCCCGCCCTGACCGCCCTGCGGACAGCGTTCGAGGCCCTGGGCGGCCGCTTCGAGGCCCGCGCCTTCACCCGCGACGACCTGCCGGCCTTCTCCGCCGCGGTGCTGGCCACGGGGGCGGGCGACGCCTCGGGCCTGGCGCCGGAGCTGAAGGCGCTGAGTCCCATCAAGGGCCAGATCCTGCGCGCCGACCGTGGCCCGGCCACGGGCCCGGTGATCCGGGGCGAGGGGGTCTATATCGCGCCCGGCGGAAGCCCGGCGATCGGCGCCACAATGGAGGCCGGTCGCGACGACCTGACCGTCGACCCCTCGGCGACGGACGCCCTGCGCGTCGCGGCGATCCGCCTGCGCCCGGAGCTGGCCGAGGCCGTCCTGACCACCGAGGTCGGGGTGCGGGCCGCCACCCCGGACGGCTTGCCGCTGGTGGGGTGGAGCGCGACGCCGGGCGTGATGCTGGCCGTGGGCGCCCGCCGCAACGGCTGGCTGCTGGCCCCGCTTGTGGCCGATCTGGCCGCGTCGTATCTGAAGGGTGATAACCCAGGCCCGGACGCCGCGTTGCTCGACGCGCGGCGGTTCTCGAGGACCTGAGGCGCAACGATAACGGCAGGGCAGGGGCGAATGAGCGGATTCTGGTTGACCGACGAACAGGAAGCCATCCGCGAAGGCGTCGCCAAGCTGTGCGCCGATTTCGACGACGAGTACTGGCGCCGCACCGACGAGACGGGGATCTTCCCCGAGGAATTCGTGGCCGCCATCGCCGAGGGCGGCTGGCTGGGCGTGGCCATGCCCGAGAGCGTCGGCGGGGCGGGACTGGGCCTGACCGAGGCGGCGATCATGATGCAGACCGTGGCCCAGTCGGGCGCGGGCTTTTCGGGCGCCAGCGCCATCCACCTGAACATCTTCGGCCCGATGCCGATCGTGAAGTTCGGCACCGACGCCCAACGCCAGAAGCACCTGCCGCGGCTGATCTCCGGCGAGGACAAGATGTGCTTCGCGGTGACCGAGCCCAATTCGGGCCTGGACACCTCCAGCCTGGAGACCCGGGCCGAGCGCACCAACGACGGCTATGTGCTGAACGGCCGCAAGATCTGGACGACCGGCGCCCAGCGCGCCAACAAGATCCTGATCATCGCCCGCACCACGCCCAAGGACCAGTGCGCCAAGCCCACCCAGGGTCTGTCCCTGTTCTACACCGACCGCGAGAAGATCGAGGCCAAGCCGATCCCCAAGATGGGGCGCAAGGCGGTCGAGTGTAACATGCTGTTCATCGAGGACCTGTTCGTGCCCGCCGACGACCTGGTCGGCGAGGAGGGCAAGGGCTTCGCCTACCTGCTGCACGGCCTCAATCCCGAGCGGGTGCTGTTCGCGGTCGAGGCCATCGGCCTGGGGCGCGCCGCCCTGGCCAAGGCGACCACCTACGCCAAGGAGCGCGTGGTGTTCGGCCGGCCCATCGGCCAGAACCAGGGCGTGGCCCATCCGCTGGCCAGGTCGTGGGCCGAGCTGGAGGCCGCCAACCTGCTGGCCTTCAAGGCCGCCGCCCTCTACGACCGCGGCCTGGACTGTGGGGCCGAGGCCAACGCCGCCAAGTACCTGGGCGCCGAGGCCGGCTTCACCGCCTGCGAGAGCTCGGTCCTGGCCCACGGTGGCATGGGCTACGCCAAGGAATACGACGTCGAGCGCTACTTCCGCGAGGCGATGATCGCCCGCATCGCGCCGATCAGCCGCGAGATGATCCTCAACTTCATCGCCGAGCGGGTGCTGGGTCTGCCGAAGAGCTATTGAGGGGCTCCTTTTCTGGGACAGTGCGGCGAACACTTGCCCCCTACGGACCGCTTCGCGGTCGTCTTCCCCCACAGGGGGAAGAGGAACCGCCGCCGGCGCCGCGCGCGCGTCCTCCGCCCCCTATGGGGGCGGACAGACCGCGAAGCGGTCAGGTGGGGGCAAGTAGGTGTGATCCCACGCCTTCGGCTGTGAGAGGGAATGGAAAGGGTCGCGGAGCGCCGGACGACGTCCGGAGTTGTTTGAATAAATACCGTTTCGACGAAGCCGATCGCTCCGCGCCATCGTTATCCGCCAGCATCCGGTGGGCAGCCCTGTTGAGGCTTAGCCGGACCCGGTCTCGATCCCTTTCGGGAGAAACCGGCCGCCGAGGGCGCGGGCCAATGGGCAATACACGCGCTTTGTCCCCGTTCGACGCCG
>NZ_JBFTOB010000015.1:0-152588 GCF_056397765.1 Caulobacter sp. 05L422
CTCCAGCCCAGTCCCGCTCGATCGCCCCCCGCCGCCGCATCGGTCGCTGGCCTTGCGCCCTTTCCCTGCGGCGAGGTGGGTCAAGGATACGGGCGCCGCGAAAGGGTGAGGACCAAATCGGGTCGAGAAAGTTCAGGGCGTTGAAATCGCGAGGGTTTGTTGGCTGAACGCCGAGGATAAGCGCCCTTGCCCCCTCTCCCCAAGAGAGAGGGTGAAGGAAGCGCTCCTGACGCGAGCTTCAAAAAACCTGGCCTCAACCTTCACCGCGAACCGGTGTACACAGCCGTGTCCGCGTGACTGGCGATCACAGGGAGCACCCTGAGGGAGCGCGGGCGTCACGAGCCGTTCGCCTGGGCGCCCAACCTTCGAAGCGGAGTTCGCCCATGCCCGAAGCCAAGACCTGGATCGCCTTCGCCGCCGTCTGCCTGGGCATGGCCCTGACCCCCGGGCCCAACATGCTGTACCTGGTCAGCCGTTCGATCTGCCAGGGCCGCTGGGCCGGGATCGTGTCGCTGGTCGGCACCGCCGCCGGCTTCGTGGTCTATCTGGTCTGCGCGGCGCTGGGCATCACCGCCCTGCTGATGGCCGCGCCCATCGCCTACGACATCCTGCGGTTCGGCGGCGCGCTCTACCTGCTATGGCTGGCCTGGCAGGCGATCAAGCCGGGCGGCGCCTCGCCGTTCCAGGTGCGCGAACTGCCCAAGGACAGCCCCGCCAAGCTGATCAGCATGGGCTTCCTGACCAACCTGCTGAACCCCAAGGCGGCGATGCTCTATCTGTCGCTGCTGCCGCAATTCATCGACCCGCATCACGGCGACGTCCTGACCCAGTCCCTGGCCCTCGGCTTCAGCCAGATCGCCATCAGCCTGACGGTCAACGGCGCCATCTGCCTGGCGGCCGGCACGATCGCCGGCTTCCTGGCCACCCGCCCCAGCTTCGCCCTGATCCAGCGCTGGCTGATGGCCTCGGTGCTGGGCGGCCTGGCCGTGAAGATGGCCACCGAGGCGCGGCGGTAGCAGGTCCTTTCTCGCACTTGGCGGCTCCTGGCTCGGCGGGTAATGACGAACTCAGCTTGGGTCCCGGCTTTCGCCGGGATGAGCGGAGTTGAAGGTGCGCGCATGACCCCGTCGAAGATCGCCCAGACCCTGACCTGCGCCCTCGCCTCTCTGGCCCTGGCCGGCGTCGCCCAGGCCTCCAGCCTGAAATCCTGCACGATCCCGCCCAGCGTGATCCCGGCCCCGGCCGAGATTCCGCCCGCCGGCGAGATCCACACCGACGTCCCGACCGCCGCCTATCTGCTGGCTCTGTTCTGGTCGCCCGAGGCCTGCCGCGCGGGCATCCCGGAATCGAACAAGGTCATCCAGTGCCAGACCAACAGCTTCGGTTTCACGGTGCACGGCCTGTGGCCCAACGGGCCGGACAAGGTCCATCCCCGCTACTGCAAGCCCAGCCCGCCGATGAGCGCCGCGACCGTGCTGGCCAATCTGTGCATGACGCCCTCGCCCTGGCTGCTGCAGCACGAGTGGCAGGCGCACGGCACCTGCCAATGGGACACGCCCGAGGCCTATTTCAAGAAGGCCCGCGAGGTGCGTGAGCGCCTGAAGGTTCCGGACCTGAATCCGGGACCGTCCGGGACCCTGACCGGGGCCGAGATCCGCCAGGCCTTCCTCAAGCGCAATCGCGGCATGACGGCTGACGGCCTGAACGTGCGGGTCAAGGACGGCCGCCTGACCGAGGTCTGGGTCTGCATGGACCTGAACTTCAAGCTGGCCGCCTGCCGGGGCGGCAATGGCGCGCCGGACAGCGCGACGATCCAGGTGACGCCGAAGCGCTAGCCCGCCAGGGGATGGCGCCAGCCGCGCGCCACGTCCATCCAGCGGCTGTTGCGGGCTCGCGAGGCCTCGAAGCAGGCGGCGCAGATCATGGTGACCCCGGCTTGCGCCTCGGACGTGTCGGTCCAGCCGCCGGCGGCCAGGCGGGCCTCCTCGCAGCGGTCGCACCAGGCGGCCTGCTCGTCCGAGGCGTCCGCGTCCTGCTCCCCGAAGGGTTCGACGAAGCCGAGCCCCACGCCCGAGACCAGGTGTCGGCACACGAAGGTGGGTCTTTGCGCCCCGTGCCGGTCGCAGCGAACTCGTCTTGAATCGTCGTTCATTCGAGCGTCCCCCAAACGCTATGGTTAAGCTAACCCCATTGAAGCCAAACGCAAAACGGGCGGTTCCTTTCGGAACCGCCCGTTCGCTACGTCACGCCGTGAAAGACGTCGTCACCCTCAGGTGTTGACGGCTTCCTCCGGGGTCACGGCTTCCTTCTTGGACAGGTCTTCGCCGGTTTCCTGGTCGACGACCTTCATCGACAGCTTGGTCTTGCCGCGATCGTCGAAGCCGAGGAGCTTCACTTTGACGATCTGGCCTTCCTTCAGCACGTCCGACGGCTTGGCCACCCGTTCGTTGCTGATCTGGCTGACGTGGACGAGGCCGTCCTTGGCGCCGAAGAAGTTCACGAAGGCGCCGAAATCGACGACCTTCACGACCTTGCCGTCGTAGATCGCGCCGACTTCAGCTTCTTGCGTGATCGACTTGATCCAGTCGATCGCGGCCTTGATCTTGGCGGCGTCCGAGGCCGAGACCTTCACGGTGCCTTCGTCGTTGATGTCGACCTTGGCGCCGGTGGTGGCGACGATCTCGCGGATCACCTTGCCGCCGGTGCCGATCACTTCGCGGATCTTGTCGGTCGGGATGGTGATGGTCTCGATCTTCGGAGCGAAGTCACCGACTTCCTCGCGCGGCGCGTCCATCGCCTTGTTCATCTCTTCGAGGATGTGCTCGCGGCCGCCCTTAGCCTGGGCCAGCGCTTGCTCCATGATCGCGGGCGTGATGCCGGCGATCTTGATGTCCATCTGCAGAGACGTCAGGCCCTGGCTGGTGCCGGCCACCTTGAAGTCCATGTCGCCCAGGTGATCTTCGTCGCCCAGGATGTCGGACAGGACGGCGAAGCCGTCCTTTTCGAGGATCAGGCCCATGGCGATGCCCGAGACCGGACGGATCAGCGGAACGCCCGCGTCCATCATGGCCAGCGAGGAGCCGCAGACCGTCGCCATCGAGGACGAGCCGTTCGACTCGGTGATCTCGGAGACCAGGCGGATGGTGTAGGGGAAGTCTTCCTTGGCCGGCAGCATCGGACGCAGGGCGCGCCAAGCCAGCTTGCCGTGGCCGATTTCGCGGCGGCCCGGGCTGCCCATGCGGCCGGTTTCACCGACGCTGTAGGGAGGGAAGTTGTAGTGCAGCAGGAAGGATTCCTTGTAGGTGCCTTCCAGGGCGTCGATGAACTGCTCGTCGTCGCCGGTGCCCAGGGTGGCGACCACGATCGCCTGGGTCTCGCCGCGGGTGAACAGGGCCGAGCCGTGGGTGCGCGGCAGGATGCCGACTTCACCCAGGATCGGGCGGACCTTGTCGACGGTGCGGCCGTCGATGCGGATGCCGGTGTCGAGGATCGAGCGACGGACGATGTCCGCTTCCAGTTCCTTGAACACCGAGATCAGCTTCAGCGGATCGATGCCGGCCGGGTTGGTGTCGCTCTTGGCGAAGGTCTCGACGGCCTTGTTCTTGGCCGCGCCGAGGGCCGCGACGCGCTCGCCCTTGCCTTGGATCTTGTAGGCGGCGGCCAGGTCCTTGCCGACGGCCTTCTTCACTTCGGCCTTCAGGGCGTCGGTGTCTTCCGGTTGGAAGTCGAAGGGTTCCTTGGCGGCGTGTTCGGCCAGCTCGATGATCGCGTCGATCACCGTCTGCATTTCCTTGTGGGCGAAGTTGACGCCGCCCAGGACGATCTCTTCCGAGAGCTCCTGGATTTCGCTTTCGACCATCATGACGGCATCGGTGGTCCCGGCGACGACCAGGTCCATCTTGCTTTCCTTCAGCTCGTCGAGCGTCGGGTTCAGCACGTAGGCGCCGTCAACGTAACCGACGCGCGCGGCGCCGATCGGGCCCATGAACGGGGCGCCCGACAGGACCAGGGCGGCCGAGGCGGCCACCATGCCCAGGATGTCGGGATCGTTCTCGAGGTCGTGCTGCAGCACGGTGACGACGACCTGGACTTCGTTCTTGAAGCCCTTGACGAACAGCGGACGGATCGGACGGTCGATCAGGCGGGAAACCAGGGTTTCCTTTTCCGACGGACGGCCTTCGCGCTTGAAGAAGCCGCCGGGGATCTTGCCGGCCGCGAAGGTCTTTTCCTGATAGTTGACCGTCAGGGGGAAGAAATCTTGACCGGGCTTCGCCTTCTTGGCGAACACGGCGGTGGCCAGGACGACGGTTTCGCCCATGGTGGCCAGGACGGCGCCGTCGGCTTGACGGGCGATGCGACCGGTTTCGAGGACCAGCGTCTTGCCGCCCCACTCGATCGTCTTGCGCTTGATATCGAACATTTTTGCTTCTTTCGGTTCCGAAGGACCCATTTCCTTCAGGACGGACAGGGGCGGGCGGCCGAAGGGCGGTCCCGATGTTTCCTCATCCAGTTCGACAGGCTCCCGACGATCGTGATCCTCGGACGTACATTCGGCTCGCGAGGTGCGAAACCGCAGCAACCAGTCGTTTCAGCCTGTCTTGAAACGGTGGCCAGAAATGCGTTCGGCCGCCCTGCGTGAGCAGGGCGGCCGAATTGCGCCTAACTTAGCGGCGCAGACCCAGCTTCTCGATGAGAGCCGTGTAACGGCCCAGATCGGACTTCTTCAGGTGGTCGAGGAGGCTGCGACGCTGGGAAACCATCATCAACAGACCACGACGGCTGTGGTTGTCCTTCTTGTGGGTCTTGAAGTGCTCGGTCAGGTTGGCGATGCGCTCGGAGAGGATCGCGACCTGGACTTCGGCGCTGCCGGTGTCACCCTCGGTGCGGGCGTGTTCGGCGATAAGAGCGGTCTTGCGCTCGGCAGTGATCGACATCGGGTTGTCTCCGCTCAGGTGAGTTGGAAGACCCGCACCGGATTGAGCCGTCCGGCGCGCATCTCGCACAAGGCCACCAGTCTCTCTCCCACCATGGCGGAAACGGTTCGATCACCGGGCGTGAGCTCGGTTTTCAGCGTTTCAACCTGCCTTGGGAGCAGAACGATGGCGCGTCCTTGCGCAAGCCGGAAGGCGTCTTCATCGGTCACGGCCAGCGCCGGGATGTCGTCCAGCGCGGTCTCGACCGGAAGCAATGCCTCCGACAGGCGCGCCTCATAGCTTAAATTCTCAAGGGTTTCCAGACCTATCGCCGAATCCTCGCCGAACCGGCCGACTCGCGTCCGGCGAAGCTGGTCGACATGTCCACAGGCGCCGAGGGCCGCGGCCAGGTCGCGGACCACGGCGCGGACATAGGTGCCCTTGCCGCATTCCATCTCCAGCTCGATGTGGTCGACGTCCGGCGCCGCGCTCACGCGCAGGGCGTGGACGGTGACCTTGCGGGTCTTCAGCTCGAACTCGACGCCCTCGCGGGCCAGATCGTAGGCGCGTTCGCCGTCGACCTTGATGGCCGAATAGTTCGGCGGGATCTGGTCGATCTCGCCGACGAAGGCCGGCAGGGCCGCTTCGACGGCCTCGCGGGTCGGGCGCACGTCGCTGCTGTCGGTGGTCTCGCCCTCGCGGTCCAGGGTGGTGGTCGAGCGCCCCCACTGGATCATGAAGCGATAGGCCTTGTCGGCGTCCATCAGGAAAGGGACGGTCTTGGTCGCCTCGCCTAGGGCCAGGGGCAAGATGCCGGTGGCCAGGGGATCCAGGGTGCCGGCGTGACCGGCCTTCTGGGCGTTGAACGCCCGGCGCACGCGAGACACGGCGCTGGTCGAGGTCAGGTCGTAGGGCTTGTCCAGGCAAACCCAGCCGGAAATGGCGTCGCCCTTCTTGCGGCGCGCCACTAGTTTTCCTCGTCTTCAGCCACGTCGGACAGGCGGCGCACGTCCTGGGCCACGCGCGGATCGGCGAACAGGCGGTCCATGTAGGTGGCCGAGTTGAAGGTCTCGTCGTGCAGGAACTTCAGCTCGGGCGTGAACTTCATGTCGATGACCTTGGACAGGCGCCCCCGCAGGAACTTGGTCAGGCGGTTGAGGCCCGCCACCACCTCGGCGGGACTGCCCGGGACGACCACGGTGCGCGACGGCGAGGACGCTTCACGCTCGACCTGCGGCGCGATGCTGGCCCCCAAGGGCTCGACGAAACAGATCGCGTGCTTCAGGTCGGCGCTCATCCGCACTTCGGAGATGGTCACCGAGATCCCCTGCAGGGCCGGATCGACCAGCTCTTCCTCGCGCAGGATGTCCACCAGGGCGTGGCGGATCAGCTCGCCGGCGCGCAGTTGCCGTTGCGACGGACCCACGGGTCCGCTCTTCTTGTTTTCGGAATGGCGCTTCATGGCGCGGTCGCCTCGATGCCCGGCCGGCGGATCGAACGCCGGATCGCGGGGAGAAATAGGAGGCGGGGTGTCTAGGCGCGTGCGACCCAAAAGTCCAGTGCGAGGGCGATCAGGCCCCTTCCTCATTCGGGTCCGCGGCCGGGACCATGCCCAGACTTTCGCGCCGCTCGTGCGCGCCGTCCACGCTGTCGGCCAGCGATACAGGCGGCCACTTGCGCCAACCGCCCACCCGCTCGACATCGTGCTTCAGCGAGCTTTCAAGCAGATCGACCTCGGCTTCCTCGACACGATCGACTATCTGGAGCGCGTGGTTGGCCTTTCGGCGAGCTTTACGGCTTTCCCCAGCCTTGCGCTGTGGGATCAGCGTGCGGATCGACTTGTCGCTGCTGTTGTTCGTGTTGCGATAGTCGCGGACATAGCTCAGCGCCTTCTTTTCCTGAGGTGTACGAGGCGGCTTCGTTGTCATGGCGACAAGATCGCTCAAACCTGGAGCGATCTCAACCGCCCGCCCCTGTCCGCTCCCGGAAGAAGTCCAGCACCCGGCGGTGGACCTTCATGGTCTCGCCGTTCGGGTCGTCGCGGTTCAGGTGCAGGGTCAGCACGGAATGCGGCTGGCGGCCCGTGCCCGGGAGCGCCGAGGCGTCAGCAAGCGTGATGGTCTGGACCCGCGCGCCGAGCTCGCGCTCCAGGGTCTTGAAGCGGGCGCAGGGCACGATGTCGTCGCCTTCGAACCGCAGGGCCATCAGCGACAGATCCTCGGCCTCCATCCGCGCCTTCGCCGTCGCCAGTTCGGCCGGCGAGCAGTCCAGGGCCGCCGCGCGCTTCTTGCCCAACGGCAGCGAAGGCTGCGACAGCACCGGCGCCACCACCGACGGTTCGGTCATCATCGCCAAGGCGAAGCCGCCGGTGAAGCACATGCCCACCGCCCCCACGCCCTTGCCGCCGCACTCGGCGTGGACCTTGCGCGCCAGGGCCCGCAGCCAGTCGACGATCGGGCTGGAACGATCGGCGGCCCATGCCGAGAACTCACGCCGCACGCACAGGGTCTTGGCGATCACCCCGATCGCGTAGCCCACCGAGACAGGTCGTCCCGGCTCGCCGAACAGGCTGGGGCAGAACACTGTCATGCCCTCGGCCGCCACGTCGCGGGCGAAGTCCAACACGGCGGGATGCAGGCCGGGTATCTCGTGGATGACGATCACCGCGGGCCCGGAGCCGATGCGGTAGACCGGCCGCGTCCATCGGCCGTCGTCGAACTCGAACTTCGTGAACCCCGCCAGCGCGTCGGTCATGCCCGCCCCCTGCCCTTTGGCGGAGCATGGCACAAGGCGAACGCCGTTCTCAAAGGAAACCGTCAGCCCGGCCCGTTGCCGCCGGTCCAATCTTCCATCGGGTCGGGCAGCTTGCCGCCCGGCAGCTTCCATTCGCCCCGGTACGAGAAGTCCAGCGTGCCGCACAGCCGCGTGGGGCCGCCCTTGGGGTCGTCGCCGAACGCCTGGACGCGCAGGTCGTAGTGCACCGCCAGCCGGCTGAAGCTCAGCCACAGGCGCTTGGCCCCCGGGCAGAAGGCGCGGATGTAGATCTTGCCCTGCTCGAACTTGGGATCGATCTCGTACAGCGCCGCGTCGGCGTCGACGCCGCTCATGCCCTTCAGCCCGCCGGGGCCCAGGTCCTTCTCGTGGCCGTCGACCAGGCGCCCCTGCACCGGCACGCCGGTGGCCAGCACCTTGATCACCCGGGTCCCAGTCAGCTTCTTGTCGAACAGCACCGTCAGGCCGGCCCCGGTCAGCCGCTTGGCGTCGGCCGAGATCGGGTCGTAGGAGTACATCTTGCGCTCGGCGTGGGCCGCGCCCGCGGCGCCGGTCGCCAGGCACGCCAACGCCAGCCCGAGGGCGGCCTTCAGGCCGGTTTTTCGCATGGTCTTCAGCCCCGCCACCCCTGGCCTCAAAGCTTCAGGTGACGCTTGGCCGTTTCGGCGTCGAAGCCCGACAGCCGCCAGGTCCCGCCCTCCAGCGTGAAGGTCAGCAGGCAGGGGCCGTCCTTGGTCTTGGCCGCGCAGACCTGGTCGGAACCGATGTAGCGCAGGCCCGCCGCGATGCTGATGCGGTCGGGGATCGGCTTGTCGGGCGTGTAGCCGTAATAGTTGGCCGCGTAGCGGAAGGTCTCGGGCCGGACCAGGGCCTCGCCGGCGATGTCGGCGGCCGGGCCGGCCAGGGCGATGACCGCTGCCTGCCAGCCGCCGCCCATGTTCGCGTCGCGCGCCCTGCGCACCAGTTGGCTTTCGATCTCGGCCTTCAGGGCCGGACGGTCGACGCGGGCGTCGAAGGCGGCGTGGTCGTTGTTGCGGATCGCCACCAGCAGGGCGTGGACGTCGCCGGCCGCGTCGTAGCGGGTGGCCGTGGCGCAGGCCGACAGCGAGACGGCGGCGAGGCTGACGGCGAGAAGGGCTCGAATGCGCATCGCCTACGGTTAGGCCCGAATTCGGGCGATTTCCAGTCCGGCGAACCTCAGGCGGGCGTTGCGCCCCACGGGCCGGCTTCCTTGGCGGCCAGCGCCGCGACCTCGCCGCTGCGCGCCTTGGCTTCCGGCGTCAGCTTGTCGAAGCAGGCGGCCAGGAAGGCGCGCTCCTGCTGGCGGTCGGCGAAGAGCCGGGTCGGCAGGAACCAGGCCTGGCCCGGGCCGATGAACAGCCAGGCCGCGTTGCCCGGCGCGATCTGCGAGAGGGCGGACCAGACCACGCGGGTTTCCGACGTCGTGCTGTCCAGAACGAACGCCGTGTCTTCGATCCGATAGCTTATCGGCGAACTCGCCGGCACGCCGCGCGCCATCCAGGCGTTGGGCGCCAGCGTGCGGGCGTAGCGGAACCACACGAACCAGCAGCCCGCCGTCCCCGCCAAGATCCCCACTATGCCAAAGCCCGGCGCCACCCAGTCGACCAGGGCCTGGGCGGTGGAGATGACGATCAAGAGTCCGACGACGAACCACCACTGGGCGAAGCGCTTGGCGCCGAACAGATGCTTGCGCAGCGGCGCGCAGGCCTTCTGGTTTTCGAAGATTCCGATTTCGCCCGCGATTTCCATGCACGCCCCCGAACGCAAGAAAGGCGCGGACTGGCGTCCGCGCCTTTCTCTTTAAGCTGAAGCTTGATCGAACGCCTAGTCGAGCTGGCGCTTGATCTCCTCGACGGTGAAGCACTCGATGGTGTCGCCGACCTTGATGTCCTGGAAGCCCGCGAACATCATGCCGCACTCCTGGCCGGACGGGACCTCGTTGACCTCGTCCTTGAAGCGCTTGAGCGTCGCCAGGGTGCCCAGTTCCAGAACGACGATGTCGTTGCGGATGATCCGGACCTTGGCGCCCTTGCGGACCACGCCCTCGGTGACCTTACAGCCGGCGATCTTGCCGACCTTGGAGATGTCGAAGGCCTGCAGGACTTCGGCGTTGCCGAGGAAGGTTTCGCGCTGGATCGGGGCCAGCATGCCCGAGAGCACGCCTTTGATGTCGTCCAGCAGGTCGTAGATGATCGCGTAGTAGCGGATCTCGACGCCTTCGCGTTCGGCCAGAGCACGCGCTTGAGCGGAAGCACGAACGTTGAAGCCGATCAGCGGCGCGCCGGCGCCCTTGGCCAGCATCACGTCGCTTTCGCTGATCGCGCCGGCGCCCGACAGGATGATCCGCGCGCGGACCTCGTCGGTCGACATGGCGTCCAGCGAACCGATGATCGCCTCGGCCGAGCCCTGCACGTCGGCTTTGATGACCAGCGGCAGTTCGCGGTACTTCTTGTCCTGCAGCTTGGCCATCATGTCGGCCATGCTGGTGGCGCCCGCGCCGACCGGATGCATCGATTTCTCGCGCTTCAGGCGGATGCGGTATTCGGTCAGTTCGCGAGCCCGGGCCTCGTTCTCGACGACGGCGAAGCTGTCGCCCGGCGAGGGCACGCCGTCCAGGCCGAGGATCTCGACCGGGGTGGCGGGACCGGCTTCGGTCAGTTGCTCGTTGCGCTCGTTCAGCAGGGCGCGAACCCGGCCGAACTGGCTGCCGGCCACGACGATGTCGCCGCGCTTCAGCGTGCCGCGCTTGACCAGCACGGTGGAGACCGCGCCACGACCCTTGTCCAGCTTGGCCTCGATCACCACGCCGTCGGCGGTGCGGTCGGGGTTGGCCTTCAGGTCCATGACCTCGGCCAGCAGCAGGATGCGCTCGATCAGCTCGTCCAGGCCCTGGCCGGTCTTGGCCGAGACTTCGACGATCTGGGTGTCGCCGCCCAGGCTTTCGACCACGATCTCGTGCTGCAGCAGCTCGTTGACGACCCGCGTGGGGTCGGCGCCGGGCTTGTCCATCTTGTTGACGGCCACGATGATCGGCACTTCAGCGGCCTTGGCGTGTTTGATCGCCTCGATCGTCTGCGGCATGACGCCGTCGTCGCCGGCCACCACCAGGATCACCAGGTCGGTGATGTTGGCGCCGCGAGCCCGCATTTGCGAGAAGGCCGCGTGGCCCGGGGTGTCGAGGAAGGTGACCTTCTGGCCATTTTCCAGACGCACCTGGTAGGCGCCGATGTGCTGGGTGATGCCGCCGTGCTCGCCGCCGGCCACGTCGGCCTTGCGCAGCGCGTCCAGCAGGCTGGTCTTGCCGTGGTCGACGTGACCCATGACGGTGACGACCGGGGGCCGGGGCTCCAGGTGATCGTCGACATCCTCGGCGCCGATGAAGCCTTCTTCGACGTCGGCTTCCGACACGCGGCGCACGGTGTGACCGAATTCGGTCGCCACCAGCTCGGCGGTGTCGTTGTCGATGACGTCGTTGATCTTCAGCATCACGCCCTGACGCATCAGGAACTTGATGATCTCGACACCGCGGACGGCCATCCGGTTGGACAGCTCCTGCACGGTGATGACGTCGGGAATGACCACTTCGCGGCTGACCTTGACCACGTCGGCGGGACCGCCGCGGCGCTTTTCCTTTTCGCGTTCACGGGCTCGGCGAACCGAGGCCAGCGAGCGCATGCGGTCGGCGGAATCTCCGTCGCCGGCCACGGTCTGGATGGTCAGGCGGCCTTCGCGGCGAACCGGGGCGCCCTTGGCGCGGCTGACGGCCTTGCCGGGAGCCGCGGCCTTGCGACGATCGTCATCCTCCTCGGGCTTGCGACCGATGTCGCTGCCGGGGCGGGGAGCCGAACGCGTGGCGCGCTGGATCTCGGGGGTGGCCGGAGCCGAGGCCGGGACGCCCGGACGGGCGCCGCGCGGACCACCGGGACCCGGACGGGCGCCCGGCGCCGGGCGCGGGGCCAGGGCCGAATAGCGGACGGTCTGGGTCGGACGGTCGCCTTGCGGACGGTCGCCCTGGGGACGATCGCCTTGCGGGCGGTCGCCTTGCGGACGGTCGTTGCGATAACCGCCGGCGCCCTCGGGACGGGGACCGCGCGGCGGGCCGCCGGCGTCCGGACGCGGGGTGCGCTGGTTGTACGGGCCGTCCTGGCGCGGTGCGCGCTGGTTGAACGACGGCCGGTCCGCGAAGTTCGGACGGTCGCCCTGCGGACGGTCGCCTTGCGGGCGATCACCCTGAGCGCCCGGACCCGGACGGTAGGTGGTGGTCGACGAACGGTCGTCGCGACGGTCGCGGCTGGGCTCGTAGGTGCGGGTCTGACCGGCGGCCGGGGCCGGAGCCGGACGCGGAGCCTCGGCGCGCACCGGCGGCGCGGCGGGAGCCGGAGCCTGGGGCGCGGGAGCCGCCGGAGCGGGGGTCGGGGCCTGAGCGACCGGCGCTTGCGCGACGGGAGCCGCCGGGGCGACCGGAGCGGGAGCGGCGGGCGCTTCCGGAGCCGGAGCCGGCGTCGCGGCGGCCTTGGCGGCAGCAGCGGCCTTGGCGGCGGCTTCGCGAGCCGMCGCGGCTTCCGATGCGGCGCGGGCCTCGGCGGCGCGACGATCGGCGGCCTGGCGTTCCTGCTGTTCGCGAGCGGCTTCGATGGCGCGTTGGCGGGCCACCATTTCGCTCTGCGACAGACCACCGGCCGAACCGCCGCCACCACCGCCCCCTTGGGACGACTGCGGACGCGGCGCGTCTTGCCGGCGCTCGGCCGAGGACGGCGCGGCGAGATTGCCGGCCGGCGGCACGTGCGGACGCACGCGCTTGGTTTCAACCACCACCGTCTTGGTGCGGCCGTGGCTGAAGCTCTGCTTCACGACGCCGGCGCTGACAGACCCTTGACGGGGCTTCAGCGTGATGGGCGCTCGCCCGCCGGGGTTGGAACCAGGCCGACCGTTATCGTTCTCGTCGCTCATGCGCTCGCTTGTACTTCCGCCGGCGGGGGCCGGCCAAAAACGTTTGATCCATGTGAGAAAGGGGCCTGGACGTACTTCCCAAAGGAAGCGCGTTTCCCGACCCTTCGCTCAGGAGCGGATCACGCTCCTCATTTCAAGTTCCAGACCCCTGTCGCCGACGAATGGAAGCCATTCGTCGAGGCCAGGGCCCTAGGGCTCCTCGCGCCAACTCGCCGACCAACTCGAGGGAAGGAGTGGGCGGAAGCCTGATAACCGCTCGACGTCCAAAGTCCAGCGATCAGTGCCGCGCCCGGCAAGGAGCGCCGTGTGTATCACATTCTCCCCGCCCAAGGCCAAACCCAATTCGTCCGAGCTGAACATCCCGCAGATTTTGGGACTGTTCGGGGCCTTGTGGACCGCGGTGAGAATCTTTCGGCGACCGTCAGCGGCGCCGTCGGACGCCTCGATCAACCAAGCGGTCTGCCCCGAAGCCAAAGCCGAGGAGACCTTTTCGAAGCCTGAGATAATCGTTCCGCCGCGCCGTGCAAGTCCCAGTCCGTCCAGAACACGCTTGGACAGCAGCCGTTCCACCTGGTCGGCCAGATCGGCCGGGGCGGTCAGCTTGGTCTTGGCCGAGCGCGAGAACAGGCCCTTCTTGGCGGCGGCGTTCACCGCCTCGCGGGTGGCGTCCACCCACATGCCGCGGCCGGGCAGCTTGCGCGCCACGTCCGGGACCACCGTCCCGTCGGGCCCGACCACGAACCGCACCAGGCGCGCCTCGTCCGTCGCCTCGCCCAGGACGATGTCCTTGCGCAGGCGATTGGCTTCGGCGTGGGTCTTGGCCACGGGGGTATGGGGCGCGTCGGCGTCGGTCATGGGGCTCGAAAGGCGCCGGGCCTCCCACTTGCGTGAGAGGCCCGGGTCCTGGATCAGTCTTCCTTGGTTTCTTCGGCCGGTTCGTCTTCGGCGACCTCTTCCGAGGCCTCCTCGGAGGCTTCTTCAGAGGCCTCGGCCGGCTCCTCGCCCGCCTCTTCCTCGAACTCGACTTCCTCTTCGACATATTCCGGTTCGGGCGGAGCCTCGACCCAGCCCATGACAACGCGGGCGCGCATGATCAGCGCTTCAGCGTCTTCCGGCGACAGGTTGAAGGTGTCCAGGATGCCGGCTTCGCGCACGCGCTCGCCGTCCTTGGTCTCGAACCAGCCGCGCAGATCGTCGGGGATCAGGCCGGCCAGGTCCTCGATCGACTTCACGTCGCCTTCGCCCAGGGCCACGGCCACGGGCAGGGTGACGCCTTCGATGTCGAGCAGGCTGTCCTCGACGCCCAGCTCGACGCGCTTGGCGTCCAGGGCGGCGGCTTCCTTTTCCAGGAACTCGCGGGCGCGGGTCTGCAGTTCGTCGGCGGTCTCGTCGTCGAAGCCCTCGATGGCCGCGATCTCGTGCGGCTCGACATAGGCGACGTCCTCGACGGCCGTGAAGCCTTCGGTGACCAGCAGCTGGGCGATGACCTCGTCGACGTCCAGGGCTTCCTGGAACAGGGCGGTGGCCTCGGCGAACTGCTTCTGACGGCGCTCGCTCTCCTGGGTTTCCGTCATGATGTCGATCTGCCAGCCGGTCAGCTGCGAGGCCAGGCGGACGTTCTGGCCGCGGCGGCCGATGGCCAGCGACAGCTGCTCGTCCGGCACCACCACTTCGACGCGCTCGTCTTCCTCGTCCATGACGACCTTGGAGACTTCGGCGGGGGCCAGGCCGTTGACGATGAAGGTCGCCTCGTCCTCGGACCACTGGATGATGTCGATCTTCTCGCCCTGCAGCTCGGCCACCACGGCCTGCACGCGCGAGCCGCGCATGCCGACGCAGGCGCCGACCGGGTCGATGCTGCTGTCGTTGGAGATCACGGCCATCTTGGCGCGCGAGCCCGGGTCGCGGGCCACGGCGCGGATCTCGATGACGCCGTCGTAGACTTCCGGCACTTCCTGCGCGAACAGCTTGGCCATGAAGCCGCCGTGGGCGCGCGACAGCATGATCTGCGGGCCCTTGGTCTCGCGGCGGACGTCGTAGATGTAGGCGCGGATGCGGTCGCCGACGTTGAAGTTCTCGCGCGGGATCGACTGGTCGCGGCGCATGATGCCTTCGCCACGGCCCAGGTCGACGATGACGTTGCCGTATTCGACGCGCTTGACGCTGCCGTTGACGATCTCGCCGGCGCGATCCTTGTACTCGTCGTACTGGCGCTCGCGCTCGGCTTCGCGGACCTTATGCATGACGACCTGGCGGGCCATCTGGGTCTGGACGCGGCCGATCTCGAACGGCGGCAGGCTTTCCTCGTAGATCTTGCCGACCTCGGCGTCGCGCCAGGTGCGCTTGGCCGACGACAGCTGGACCTTGCCGATCTCGCCTTCCAGCTCGAAGTCGTCCGGCACGACCTCGATCACCCGCTTCTGGGTGGTCTCGCCGGTGCGCGGGTCGATCTTGACGCGGATGTCGTGCTCGGCGCCGTAGCGGGCGCGGGCGGCCTTCTGCAGCGCGTCCTCGATCGCCTCGATGACGACTTCCTTCTCGATGCCTTTTTCACGCGCGACCGCGTCGGCGATCTGCAGCAGCTCGAGGCGGTTGGCGGAGATGCCGATAGCCATGGTCAGTCCTCTTCACTTTCGGACAGGTCAATATCGTTGTCGGCGTCAGTGCCGACGCGGGCGGCGCGCTGGTCGGCGCCCCGCTTCATCAGTTGATCGGTGAGCACCAGCTTGGCGTCGACGATCCATTCGAACGGGAAATAGACGGTGGTGTCGTCTTCGCCCTCGATGTTCAGGCCCACCTGGCCGTCCTCGACGCCGGCCAGCTCGCCCTTGAAGCGCTTGCGGCCCTCGGCGACGCGGTCCAGCTCGATGCGGATCTCGAGGCCGGCGTAGGTGTCGAAGTCCTTCAGTCGCGTCAGCGGGCGGTCGACGCCCGGGCTGGAGACTTCCAGGGTGTATTCGCCGGTGATCGGATCGGCGGCGTCCATGATCTCGGAAATGGCGCGCGACAGCTTGGCGCAATCCTCGACGTTCATGTCGCCCCCACTCCCATCTTCAAGGAGCGGCCGCTCGGCCATGATCTGGAGGCGACGTTGCTCGGCCCCGCCCATCAGGCGCAGGCGGACGATCTCGTAGCCGACGGACTCGGCGACGGGATCCAGCAATTCGACCAGACCGATATCTTCCTGCGTCTTCCCGCGCACGGTTCTCTCAACTCACTGGGCCGACGCACGCGCTGGCTAAAAGCCAAGCTGGCGAGCGGCCAAAGAAAAAGCGGCAGCCTTTCGGGCCGCCGCTCGAAAGCGCTATCAGCGCTGACGGACGATGTGGGAGCTATATAGCGCGATGTTTGGGCGGGTGGAAGCCCCCTGCCGTCGTGACGTGTCGTCGCCCCTTCCGCAGTGCAGCAGTTGTGGGCTACAAGCGCCCCCGCGCAGGCTCGCCTCCCCGCGGGACCTTTCCCAAAACGAAGAGTCACAATGGACCTCTCAAAGATCGCCGTCGGCGCCAACCCGCCGTACGACCTGAACGCCGTCATCGAAATCCCGCAAGGCGGCGAGCCGGTGAAGTACGAGATCGACAAGGCCAGCGGCGCGCTGATGGTCGACCGCTTTCTGCACACCGCGATGTTCTATCCGGCCAATTACGGCTTCATCCCGCACACCCTGGCCGACGACGGTGACCCCGCCGACATCATGGTCGTGGGCCCGACCCCGGTGGTGCCCGGCGCGATCATCCGCTGCCGCCCGATCGGCGCCCTGATGATGGTCGACGAGGCGGGTTCGGACGAAAAGATCCTGGCCGTGCCGGTCGACAAGCTGCACCCGTTCTACACGGGCGTCTCGAGCTGGCGCGACCTGCCGGTGATCCTGACCGAGCAGATCGCCCACTTCTTCCAGCACTACAAGGACCTGGAAAAGGGCAAGTCGACCAAGATCACCGGCTGGGCCGATCCGGAAGAAACCGCCGAGATCATCCGCGCGGCGATCAAGCGCCACGACGAAAGCTACTAAGCTCGACGATCACCACGTGATCCGGAAAGGGGAGTTCGCCGGACGGCGGGCTCCCCTTTTTCGTGCTCCGAACATAGGAGCGCGACGAACGCCGAAACCGGCATCCACCTTCGGCTGTCACGCTCTAGCCCACGCCGGTCTTCGCCAGCCAGGCGGCCAGCAACGCCACCATGACCACGTCGACGCCCGCCGTGACGGCGGCGAAGCCCTTCAGGAACCGCTTCCGGTGGGTCAGCAGCGCGCCGACGTAGAAAAGCTTGCTGGCGATGGCCGCGCCGACCGCCAGGGTCCGCGTCTCGGGATGGAAGGCGGCCCACAGCAACATCGCCCCGACCAGGGCGATCAGGAATCCCCAGCCCCGCACCACCAGGTCGACAAGCGGCCCTTGCAGGGTCTCGCCATAGGTGGACTTCAGCGACCGCGTCGGCGCGATCGCGAACTGCAGCATGGTGATCGTCAGCAGGCCGCTGACGATCAGGACGATGTGGATGTTGTCGATGAGCCAGGTCATGGCCGCCTCCCCGCGCCCGTCGGACGCGGGCCGGCGGCCAGCCTAGCACGGGTCGCGTCTAGGCCCTGACGAAGTCCAGGAACACCGGCGCGCAGTCACCCAGCTTCTTTTCCTCGTAGCGGGTGGTCACGTGGTCGGTCGGGGCGGCGTTGCGGTCGGCGCCGGGCTCGGCGAAGCGGAAGGCCGGATCGGCCAGCACCCGCTCGATCGTCCACTCGGCGTAGTCGGCCCAGTCGGTGGCGAAGCGGAAGGCCGCCCCCGGCTTCAGCACCCGCGCCAGTTCGGTCACGAAGGCCGGCTGGATCAGGCGGCGCTTGTTGTGGCGGGCCTTGTGCCAGGGGTCCGGGAACATGATGAAAAGCCGGTCGACACTGGCGTCGGGCAGCCAGCCGACCACGTCGCGGGCGTCGCCCTCGTGAATGCGGACGTTCTTGAGCGCCTGCTCCTCGACGTGGCGAACGGCGCTGGCCACGCCGTTGACGAAGGGCTCGGCGCCGATCACCAGCACGTCGGGACGCTTGCCGGCCTGGGCGGCCATGTGCTCGCCGCCGCCGAAGCCGATCTCCAGCCAGACTTCGATCGCTTCCGGCATCAGGTCGCGCGGCTGGAAGGGCGCGGTCGGCACGGCGATCTCGGGCAGCAGGCTGTCGAGCAGGGCCTGCTGACGCGGCTTCACCGGCCGCGACTTCAGGCGGCCGAACGAGCGCAGAGGCCCGTGGGGCTGTTGGGGATTGGTCATGGGCGGGTGTTTACCGGGCATATCGACAGGAGGCTAGCTGAGCCGCCGTGCGTCCTTCGAGGCCCGCTGCGCGGGCGCCTCAGGATGAGGAATTCAGAAGCGCGCAAACGTCCTCATCCTGAGGTGCGAGGCGCGGCCGAGCCTCGAAGGACGCAAGGCCTCAACGAGAGCGGGCCCCGATCGGATGACCGAGGCCCGCTTCGATAGATCTGGAAAGGGTGAGGCTTACGCCAGGCCCTTCAGCTCCGACACCAGGTCGGTCTTCTCCCACGAGAAGCCGCCCTGGTTGTCCGGCGTGCGGCCGAAGTGGCCGTAGGCGGCGGTGCGGGCGTAGATCGGCTTGTTCAGCTGCAGGTGCTCGCGGATCGAGCGCGGGGTGGCTCCGCCGATCAGCTGCGGCAGGATCTTTTCCAGAACGGCCGGATCGACCTTGCCGGTGCCGTGCAGGTCGACGTGGAACGACACGGGCTGGGCCACGCCGATGGCGTAGGCGATCTGGATGGTGCAGCGCTCGGCCAGGCCGGCGGCCACGACGTTCTTGGCCAGGTAGCGGCAGGCATAGGCGGCCGAACGGTCGACCTTGGTCGGATCCTTGCCCGAGAACGCGCCGCCGCCATGCGGAGCCGCGCCGCCGTAGGTGTCCACGATGATCTTGCGGCCGGTGACGCCGGCGTCGCCGTCAGGACCACCGATCTCGAAGCGGCCGGTCGGGTTGACCAGCCACTGGGTCTTCTTGGTGATCAGGCCTTCCGGGAAGATCGGCAGGATGTGCGGCTTGATCAGGTCCAGCACGCGCTTGGAGGTCGCGGCCTTGCCGTCGATCTTCTTCTTGTGCTGGTGCGACACGACGATCGAGACGACGCGGACCGGCTTGCCGGTGGCGTCATACTCCAGGGTCACCTGGCTCTTGGCGTCGGGCTCGAGTTCCGACAGCTCGCCCGAGTGGCGCAGCTGGGCCAGGCGGCTGAGGATGTTGTGGCTGTATTGCAGGGTGGCCGGCATCAGCTCCGGGGTCTCGGTGCTGGCGTAGCCGAACATGATGCCCTGGTCGCCGGCGCCTTCGTCCTTCTTGTCCGAAGCGTCCACGCCCTGGGCGATGTGGGCCGACTGGCCGTGCAGATAGTTGGCGTACTTCGCCTTCTGCCAGTGGAAGCCCTTCTGCTCGTAGCCGATGTCCTTGACCGCGGCGCGGACCTTGGACTCCAGCGAGCCGAGGATGTCCTTGGTCAGCGCCTTGTTGGCGGCCTTGTCGCCGCCCGGCTTGCCGGCCCGCACTTCGCCCGCCAGGACGATGCGGTTGGTGGTGACCAGGGTTTCACAGGCGACGCGCGCTTCGGGGTCGGCGGTCAGGAACGCGTCGACGACGGTGTCGCTGATCCGGTCGGCGACCTTGTCCGGATGGCCTTCGGAAACGCTTTCACTGGTGAAGATGTAGGAAGAACGGCTCAAGGGTCAGCTCCGGACATGACATCGCCCGCACGGGCGGTCTGCCCGAGGGACGAGCGGAACATATAAAGATATGTTTATGTCCGCAAGTCGCCCCGGCTGGCTTTCGCCGGTTCAGACCCCAGATCGGGCCTGAATCAGCCCCAAATCAGGCTTGGGGCTCTTCCTCGATCATGTCTTCGGCCATCGAACGGACGAGATCCAGGATGCGCCGGCGCACGCGGGACTTGCCGATGCGCGGGAACAGCGCGGCCAGTTCCAGACCTTCGGGGGTCATCAGGAAGTCGTGCACGAACTGCTCCGAACCGTTTTCCTCGAAGCCCTCGAGGTCGGTCGGGTCGGCCAGGCCTTCGAAGAAGTAGGACACCGACGACTGCAGGCTCTTGGCGATCTCGTACAGCTTGGAAGCGCTGACGCGGTTGGCGCCGCGCTCGTACTTCTGCACCTGCTGGAAGGTCAGGCCCAGATCGTCGGCCAGACGCTCCTGGCTGACGCCGAGGATCTTGCGGCGCATGCGGATCCGGGCGCCGACGTGCAGGTCGACCGGATTGGGGGAGCGTTCTTCAGGAATCGTGTTCATGCCGTTTCAATCACTGGGGGAGGAAGCCACGGGTATCTGGAAGCTTGTCTGTTTCAGTTTAGAACTTTTTCCAAGCCTCGACCTCCTGGAACGCGAATCGCGGCGGCAAATGAAACCAAAAGCAGCAATCCGAAAGGCCAGTGCCCTAGCTTGGTGAACAAGGTCGGTGAACCAACGTCACTTACCTTACCGTCGATCACCCCTGATTCGCCAAGTTTCAAGCGGGCGCCGGGTAAAATTCTTCCCCGCGCGTCGATCAGGGCGGAAACGCCGGTGGGCGTGGCCCGGATGATCGGCGTGCCCGTCTCGATCGCGCGGTAGCTGGCCAGGTTCAGGTGCTGCAACGGTCCGGACGTCACGCCGAACCAGGCGTCGTTCGAGACATTGACGATGGCGCGCACCCCGGGGACCGGCTTGGCCAGGCGCGGAAACAGGCTTTCGTAGCAGATCAGCGGCTGGACCAGCAGGTTGGGCGCCACGCGCAGCGGCCGGGGCTCCGGCCCGGTGGCGAAGCCGTCGCCCAGATGGGCCATGCTCTTGACGCCCAGCCGGGTCATCAGGGCGTCGGCGGGCAGGTATTCCCCGAACGGCACCAGTCGGTGCTTGTCGTAGATCCCGACCACCTCGACGTCGTCGGCCGTGCGGCGCAGGGCGACCAGGCTGTTGTAATAGACCGGCTTGTCGGGCGTTCCCTCGTAGCGGTAGCCGCCGATCAGCATCAGCTGGCCGGGCCGCAGGGCGTCGACGATCGCCTGCCGCACCCAGCTGCCGGGGACCATGTAGTCGTTGATGGCCAGCGGCAGGGCGCCCTCCGGCCAGATCACGATGTCGGCGGGCTCGCCGGCGTAGGGCCTGGCGGTCAGCGAGACATAGGCCTGGACGATCTGGGCGAACCGGGCGGCGTCCCACTTGGATTCCTGCGGGATGTCGGCCTGGACGATGCGGACGCTCAGCGGGTCGGAGCTGCTCGGCGCGGCCGAATGGACGACGGCGCCGCCGATCCAGAGCGCGGCCAGGGCGGCGGCGGCCGATCCGACGGCGATCCGCCCCCGCCTGCCGTCCCGCCACACCGCCGGAGCGGCGGCGATGGCCAGGGTGATCCAGGTCAGGCCGTAGGCGCCGACCACCGCCGCGAACTGCGACACCGCCGAGCCCGCCCGCCAGGTCTCGCCCGGCAGGTTCCAGGGAAAGCCGGTCAGGATGTGGCCGCGCGTCCACTCCAGGGCCGCGAAGGCCCCGGCGAACACCAGCAGCCGCCGCACGCCGGCGGGACGGATCAGGCGGTAGAGCACCGCCGCCAGTCCCCAGAACAGCGCCATGCCGGCGGCCATGGCGGCCACCGCGAACGGGGCCATCCAGCCCTGGTTGGCGGCGTCGACCATGAAGGCCTCGGCGATCCACCAGGTGGAGAGGCCGAAATAGGAGAGCCCCGTCAGCCAGCCGCGGAAGAAGGCCGAGCGCAGGGGCCGGGGTCCGTCGACGGCGTCCAGCAGCCACAGCAGCGCCGCATAGCCCAGCAGCCCCGGCAGGATCCCGAACGGCGGATGGGCCAGGGCGGCGGCCAGACCGGCCGCCAACGCCAGGCCCCGGACCCGCCACGGCGTCAGCTTCGGCAGGGCCGGCAGGTTCACGAAGCGGTCACGCGGCCGGGCGCGACGATCGGCTCGGCCACGGCCGCTGGGCGAACCCGGACCCGTCGCACGCGGCGCGGATCGGCCTCGACGACCTCCAGGTCGAAGCCGGCGGGGTGGGCGATCACCTCGCCCCGCTGCGGCACCCGGCCGGCCAGGGCCACGACCAGGCCGGCGACGGTGTCGATGTCCTCTTCCATGTCCGGCGGGGCCAGATCGGTGTCGAGGGCGGCTTCCAGGTCTTCCAGCGGCGCGCGGGCGTCAACCTCGAACAGGCCGCCGGGACGCGCGACGATGTTGGAGACCTGGGCGTCGTCGTGCTCGTCGTCGATCTCGCCGACCACCGCCTCGATCAGGTCTTCCATGGTCACCAGGCCGTCGGTGCCGCCGAACTCGTCGATGACCAGGGCCATGTGGATGCGGCTGGTGCGCATGCGCAGCAGCAGGTCGGCGGCCCGCATCGAGGCCGGCACGTACAGCGCCTCGCGCCGCAGCCGATGCAGGATCTGGTCGGTCGGGCTCGGCCGCTTGTCGTCATTGGCCAGCAGGCGGAACACGTCCTTGACGTGGACCACGCCCACCGGGTCGTCCAGCGTCTCGCGATAGATCGGCATCCGCGAATGCTCGGCCTCGGTGAACTGGGCCACAACCGCCTCGAACGGCGCGCCCACCTCGACGGCCACGATGTCGGCGCGCGGGGTCATCACGTCGGCCACCCGCAGGGTCTGGAAGGCCTCGGCCTGGTCGACCATGTCGACCTCGTGGACCAGGGCCGGATCGGCCGGACGCGAGGTCTCGGCCAAGCCTGGCACGCCACGGCCGGCCAGGTCCTTGCGCATCTTTCGGAAGAACGCCCGCACGCCACGGCTCAAGCGAGCCGAACCGGCGGGCGGGGAACTCTGGTCGTCGCTGGGCATGCCCTGGCTTGGTTATCCCTCTGGGGACGCGGGTTCGGCGTAGGGGTCCGGAATGTCCAAGCCCGCGAGGATCTCGCGCTCGAACGCTTCCATGGCCTCGGCCTCGGCGTCGTCCTGATGGTCGTATCCTAAGAGATGAAGCACCCCATGCGCCACCAGATGTTGCAAATGGTGCGCAAGAGGCTTGCCCTGCTCGATCGCTTCGCGCTGGCAGACGCCAAAAGCCAGGGCGATGTCGCCGATCTGGCCTTCCGGATTGGGGGGCGAGGGGAAGGACAGGACGTTGGTCGCGTAGTCCTTCTGGCGGAAGTCGCGGTTCAGCGCCTGGACGCTGTCGTCGTCGGCCAGCAGGATGACGATGCCGTTGCCCTCGATGTCCTCGTGGGCGTCCAGCACCGCCTGGGCGGCCCGCCAGACCAGGGCCTCGACCTCGGGCTCGGCCTTGGTCCAGGCCTCGTCCTCGATCTCGATGTCTACCGTAATCATGGGGGCGTGATCGTCATCTAGCGCGTCGTCGTCTGCAGGGCGTCGGCGTCGTAGGCCTTGACGATGCGCTCGACCAGCGGGTGGCGCACCACGTCGGCCGAGGTGAAGCGCGACACCGCCACGCCCTCGACGCCTTCCAGGATCGACACCGCGTGGGCCAGGCCGGAATCGCGGGGGTTCAGCAGGTCGACCTGGGTCGGATCCCCCGTCACCACCATCCGCGCGCCCTCGCCCAGGCGGGTCAGGACCATCTTCATCTGCAGGCGCGAGCAGTTCTGGGCCTCGTCGACGATGACGAACGCATGGGCCAGGGTGCGGCCGCGCATGAAGGCGATCGGGGCGACCTCGATCTCCAGCTTCTCGCGGCGGCGGCGCAGCTGGTCGGCGCCCATGATGTCGGTCAGGGCCTCCCAGACCGGGGCCATGTAGGGGTCGACCTTCTCGTTCAGGTCGCCCGGAAGAAATCCGAGCTTCTCGCCGGCCTCGACGGCGGGACGGGTGACGATCAGGCGATCGACCTCGCCGCGCAGCAGCATGCCCGCTCCCTGGGCCACCGCCAGGAAGGTCTTGCCGGTGCCGGCGGGGCCCAGGCCAAAGCACAGCGGATGGCTGGCCATGGCCTCCATGTACTTGGCCTGGCCCTTGGTCTTGGGCGAGACCGAGCCCTTGCGCACGGCGCGCGGCGAGGCCTGGCCGGCGGCGCTGTGGGCGTCGCCCACGGCCACGCGGACGTCGGCCTCGACTACCTCGTCGTCGGCGTCGGCCCGATGGGCCAGGGCCTGGATCGCCCGCTTGGCGCTGGAGCGCGCCTTGACGTCGCCGGTGATCGTCACCCCGCCGCCCGGGGTCTCGATGAGCACCTTGAAGGCGTCCTCGATCAGGGCGGCGTGACGGCCGTTCGGACCGGAAACGGCGCGGACGGCGGTGTCGGACAGGGGCAGGAACTCAGGCGTACGGCTCAAGCGGGCTCCGGAATGGATTGGGCCTCGAGCACGCCGCCCAGGCTCATCTTGGCCGACGACTCGATGCGGACGGGAACGATCTGGCCCAGCAGGCTGTCAGGGCCCACCGCGTGCACCGCCTGAAGATAGGGACTGCGCCCGACGATTTGACCGGGGTTGCGGCCTTTTTTCTCGAACAGCACCGGCATGACCTTGCCGACCTGCAGCGCGTTGAACGCCTTCTGCTGCTCGTCCAGCAGGGCGTTGAGGCGATCCAGGCGCTCGGCCTTGACCGCGTCGTCCACCTGGCCGGGCATGGCCGAGGCCGGCGTGCCGGGGCGTCGCGAGTACTTGAACGAGAAGGCCGAGGCGAAGCCGACCTCGCGGACCAGCTCCAGGGTCTTCTCGAAATCGCCGTCGCGCTCGCCCGGGAAGCCGACGATGAAGTCGCCGCTCATGGCGATGTCGGGCCGCGCGGCGCGGATCTTCTCGATCAGGCGGACATAGCTCTCGGCCGTGTGGTCGCGGTTCATGGCCTTGAGGATCTTGTCCGACCCGGCCTGCACCGGCAGGTGCAGATAGGGCATCAGCTCCGGCAGCTCGCCGTGGGCCGCGATCAGGTCGTCGCCCATGTCGCGCGGGTGGCTCGTGGTGTAGCGGATGCGGTCCAGGCCCGGGATCTTGGCCAGACGCCGCACCAGCTTGGCCAGGGTGTAGCCGCCGCCGTCATAGGCGTTGACGTTCTGGCCCAGCAGGGTGACCTCGCGCACGCCCTGGTCGGCCAGGCGCTTGGCCTCGTCCTCGATCTGCTCCGGCGGCCGCGACCACTCCCCGCCCCGGGTGTAGGGCACCACGCAGAAGGTGCAGAACTTGTCGCAGCCTTCCTGCACGGTCAGGAAGGCGGTCACGCCGTTGACCTGGCGCTCGGCCGGCAGGGCGTCGAACTTCTCGTCGGCGGCGAAGTCGGCGGACAGGCGCTCGCCAGTCGCGCGGTGAGCGCGGGCGATCAGCTCGGGCAGCTGGTGATAGGCCTGGGGCCCGACGACGAGATCGACCGCCGGCTGGCGATGCATGATCTCCTTGCCCTCGGCCTGCGCCACGCAGCCGGCCACGGCGATGGTCATCTTGCCGCCGGCCTCGGCCTTGCGGTTCTTCATCTGCTTGATGTAGCCGAGCTCGGAATAGACCTTCTCGGTGGCCTTCTCGCGGATGTGGCAGGTGTTGAGCACCACCAGATCGGCGCCTTCCGGCTCGTCGACGATCCCATAGCCCAGCGGACGCAGGACATCGGCCATGCGCTCGCTGTCATAGACGTTCATCTGACAGCCGTAGGTCTTGATATAGAGGCGCTTTTGCGGGGTCTCGCTCATGCGGCGAGGTTATGGGCGCGGGGGCGTCGACGTGCAAGGACGTCGGCGCCACACCCCTGCCCCCTCCGGGCCTCCGGCCCTCCTCCCCCATAGGGGGAAGAGGACGCGCATTGTCCTCCGCCCCCTACGGGGGCGGACAGGCGGCGAAGCCGCCAGGTGGGGGCAAGTGCGAGGACTAGTCCTCCAGCGGAACGCCGTACAGCTCCAGCCGGTGGTCCACCAGCTTGTAGCCCAGCTTGCGGGCGATGGCGTTCTGCAGGGCCTCGATCTCCTCGTCCACGAACTCGACGACCTTGCCGGTCTTCATGTCGATCAGGTGGTCGTGGTGGTGATCGGGCGTCTCTTCGTAGCGCGAGCGGCCGTCACGGAAGTCGTGGCGCTCGATGATGCCGCTCTCCTCGAACAGGCGAACCGTCCGATAGACCGTGGCGATCGAGATGTGCGGGTCCACGGCGTGGGCGCGGCGGTGCAGCTCCTCGACGTCCGGATGGTCGGTGGCCGCCGACAGCACGCGGGCGATGACCCGACGCTGGTCGGTCATGCGCATGCCCTTTTCGATGCAGAGCTTTTCGAGGCGATCCACGGCGGCGTCTCCGGAAAGATGAACCCAAACGACAGTCGGGGGCGAGATTCGCGGGCAAGATAGGGGCTCAGCCGCTAGCTGTTAAGCACCCGACGCATCACCACCGCGTCCTTGGCCCCATCGGGATGGGGATAATAGCCTTTTCTCAGGCCGACGCGCTCAAAACCGGTGGCCTCGTAGAGCTTGATCGCCGCCAGATTGTCGGCCGCGACCTCCAGGAACATCTCGAAGGCGGCGGCTTCCCGGGCAATGCCGGCCGCCATCTCGACCAGGGCCGCGCCCCAGCCGCGACGGCGGGCGGCCGGATCGACGGCCACGGTCAGGATCTCGGCCTCGCCGGCGACCGCGCGGCACAGGATGAAACCCTTTGCCTCTTCCGGCTCCCCCGCCGCGCCCAGCACGGCGAAGGCGCCCGGGCCCTTGAGCAGGGTTTCGAATTCCTCGGCCGACCAAGGCCGGTCGAAGGCGCGGTCGTGCAGGTCGGCGAGGGTGAAGCAGGCTTCCAGCCCGACGGGACGCAGGATCATGCGGCGGGCGCCACGGCATAGGGCGCGCGCAGATAGAGCGGCCGGGGCGAATGACTAGGGGCCGGTCTCGCGGCGGCCAGGCGGGCGACGGCGACCGGATCGGCATAGGCCGGAGTCAGCACGGCGGCGTCGGGCAGGACGTCGGCGATCAGCGGCGCGCCCGAGCCGACCAGGGTGGCCGGACCGCCCGAATAGAGCTCGGCCAGGCGCGCGGCGGCGACCCCGACCTCCAGGGCGTCGGGAGCCATCAGGGCCTTTCCGCCGTCGAAGACCTGCAGATAGACCTGGCCCATCTTGGCGTCGAGCACGCCGGCGACCAGACCCGTCGCCGTGACCGAGGCGGCCAGGGCCTCCAGGGTGTTGACCCCGACGCAGGGGATCGACAGGGCCGTAGCCAGGCCCTTGGCGAACGACAGCCCCACCCGCAGGCCGGTGAACGAGCCCGGGCCGACGGTGACGGCGATGCGGGTCAGGTCGGCGAACTTCACGCCCGCCTCGGCCGCGATCTCGCGGGCCAGGACGGCGATGCGCTCCTGGTGGCCGCGGGTCATGGGCTCGCTGCGGACGGCGCGGACCGTGTCGCCGTCCAGGATCGCGACCGAACTGGCGGCCAGGCAGGTGTCGATGGACAGGATCATTGGCTCGGAGCCCCGCCGCGCCAGAGGAACTCACGCAGGACGGCCTTCTCGCGCAGCACCGCTTCAGGCGGCATGGCGTCCTGGGTCCAACCGGGGACGCCGAACACATAGCGCAGGACCGGCTCGCCGGGCTGGGTGCAGATCACGGCGTGGACGTCGCGGTCCTTGCCCATCCAGCAGCGCGGATAGTCCATGTCGGCGTCGGCCCATTTCATCATCAGGGTCTCGCCGCGCGGTCCCTTCGGCGTTCCGCCGGTGACGCGAACGTCGCCGACCGTGACCGTGCCGGGGTTGCCCTGGATCTCGATCACGCCGCCGTCCTGCTCGACGGTGATGATCGGCGTCGGTTCGCCCGTCTCCTGGTGCAGAAAGGCGGATTTCACCACGGCTTTCGGGAAGCGCGGCTCGATGGCGGCCGCCGCGAAGGTGGTCTGGGCCATGATCGGACCGACCGAAAACTCGTCCAGCGCCAGGGGCCCGCCCTGATACGGCGTGAAGACATCGACCCCGGTGGCGGTCTTGTAAATCACCGTGGCCGGCGCCGGCGGCGCGGCGGCGGGCGAGGCCGTCTCGGACTTGTCGGCGGGGCCGCAGGCGGCCAGCGCCAGCAAAGGCGCGACCAGGATCAAGAAGCGGAACATCGGATCAGGCCGCGCCGACCGCCGCCTGCTCGGCCGGACGCCAGACGAATTCGTTGAGCTGGCCCTTGGCCTTCAGAACGTCGACCGGCGGCAGGCCGCCCTGGGTCCAGCCCGGCACGCCGAACACGTAGGACACGGTCGGAGCCTCTGGACGCACGCAGACGGTCTGGTTGACGGTGCGGCCCTCGCCGGCCCGGCACTGGGCGATGTCGAAGCCGAGGTCGGCCCACTTTCCGAGCAGGGCTTCGCCCTTCGGGCCCTCGACCGGACCGCCGGCCAGGCGGATCTCGCCGATGCCGCCCTCGACGCCCTTGCCGATCTCCAGCAGCGGGACGTTGTCCTGTTCGACGGTGATGATCGGTCCGGGCGGGCCTTCGCCGACGTGGATGAAGGCGCTCTTGGCCACCGCCTTGGGGAACAGGGCCTTGATCGTCGCCAGGTCGAAGGCCGTCTCGCCGGTGATCGGCCCCACGCCGTCGGCGCGCACGCGCAGCGGCCCGCCGACATAGGGCGTGACCGCGATGGCGACCGGTCCGGACTTGGGGACTTCGGAACCCGAGGCCGCCGGCGGCGGCGCGGTGTCGGCTTGCTTGGCGGGGCCGCAGGCGGCGAGCAGCAGCAGCGGGGCGGCGATCAGGGCGAGGCGCTGGGTCATGGGCGCCTTTTAGCATGTGCATGCATGCTCATGTCATCCCGGACGAGCGCGGAGCGCGAAGATCCGGGACCGACCCGAACGCCGCGCTCCAAGTCGGTCCCGGATAGCGGCTGCGCCGCTTCCGGGATGACAGACTATTTTCAGACGATCTGCGCGGCTTCCTCGAAGTCCAGGCGCGGATTGCGCGGGAACAGGTTCTCTTCGGTGCCGTAGCCGATCGAGGCGATGAAGTTGGACTTGATGTTGGCGCCCGCGAAGAACGCGGCGTCGACGCCGGCGTTGTCGAAGCCCGACATCGGGCCGACGTCCAGGCCCAGGGCCCGGGCGGCGAGGATGAAATAGCCGCCCTGCAGCGAGCTGTTGCGCAGCGCGCCGACCTCCTTGGCCACGGGGTCGCCAAACCAGTGCTTGGCGCCGGGAGCGTTGGGGAACAGGCGATCCAGGGTCTCGGGGAAATCCAGGTCGTAGCCGACGATCACCGTGACCGGGGCCTTGAGGATCTTGGGGCCGTTCGAGCCCGACGACAGCGCCGCCAGCTTGGCCTTGGCCTCGGGGCTCTGCACGAACACGAAGCGCGCCGGAGTGGTGTTGGCGGCGGTCGGGCCGAACTTCACCAGGTCGTACAGCTCGCGCAGGACCGCTTCCGGGATTGGCTGGTCGCTCCAGCCGTTGCGCGTGCGCGCCTCTGTGAACAGCTGATTGAGCGCGGCGGTTTCAAGCTTGGCCATGAACGATCCTCAAGGGCGATATCAGTAACTCTTGTAGTTACAGTATCCACTCAGCCGAACGCTCGCAAGATCGTCCTGGCGAAGTTTTTCTGGGAGCGCTTAAAGCGTCTGCTCGACCCGGGTCACTTCGGGCACATAGTGCTTGAGCATGTTCTCGACGCCGGCCTTCAGCGTGGCCGAGGACGACGGACAGCCCGAGCAGGCGCCGCGCATGTGCAGCCAGACCACGCCGGTGGCCGGCTCGAACTTGCTGAACACGATGTCGCCGCCGTCCTGGGCCACGGCCGGGCGGATGCGGGTGTCGAGCAGGTCCTTGATCTCGGCGACGATCTGCGAGGTTTCGTCGTCATAGACGCCGTCTTCGTCGTGGCCGCTCTCGGCGGTCGCGTCCAGCAACAGGGGTCGGCCGCTGGTGAAGTGGTCCATGATGGCGGCCAGGATCGGCGCCTTCAGGTGCGGCCACTCCGCGCCCTCGGCCTTGGTCACCGTGAGAAAGTCCGGGCCGAAGAACACGCGGTTGACGTCGCCCAGACGGAACAGAGCTTCGGCCAGGGGCGAGGCGTCGCCCTCCTCGGCCGTCTTGAACTCCCGCGCGCTCCCCAAAGGATTATTGGCTCCCAGCACTTCGCGGCCGGGCAGGAACTTCAGGACCTCGGGATTGGGCGTGGTTTCGGTCTGGATGAACATGCCGGAGAAATGGACCTCTCGGGGCCCCGGGACAAGAGGCTGGCTGCCGCTTGCGTCATCGTGACAAACGAACCGCGTTATGGCTCCATCGTCGAAACAGTTGTTTCACGGGAGGTCGCCATGAGCGACGGAGCCATCGATCTTTCGGCTGATGCCCGGGCAAAAGCCTACGCTATGCCGCTGGAGCAGATCGACGTCGCCGACCCGGCGCTGTTCCAGGCCGACGCCCACTGGCCCTATTTCGAGCGGTTGCGGGCCGAGGACCCGGTGCACTACTGCGCCKAAAGCGAGCACGGGCCGTACTGGTCGATCACCCGCTACAACGACATCATGACCGTCGACACCACCCACCAGGTGTTCTCGTCGGACAGCAGCTTCGGCGGCATCACCATTCGGAACTTCGACGAGGACTTCGTCCTGCCGATGTTCATCGCCATGGACCCGCCCAAGCACGACATCCAGCGCAAGACCGTCAGCCCGATCGTCTCGCCGGTGAACCTGGCGCTGCTGGAGGGCACGATCCGCGAGCGGGTCGGCGGCATCCTCGACGACCTGCCGATCGGCGAGACCTTCGACTGGGTCGACAAGGTGTCGATCGAGCTGACCACCCAGATGCTGGCCACCCTGTTCGACTTCCCCTGGGAGGAGCGCCGCAAGCTGACCCGCTGGTCCGACGTCACCACCGCGGTGCCGGGCGCCGGGATCGTCGACAGCGAGGACCAGCGCCGGGCCGAGTTGCTGGAATGCCTGGCCTACTTCACCGAGCTGTGGAACCAGCGGGTCAACAGCACCGAGCCCGGCAACGACCTGATCTCGATGCTGGCCCACGGCGAGGCGACGCGGAACATGCCGCCGTTCGAATATCTGGGGAACATCCTGCTGCTGATCGTCGGCGGCAACGACACCACCCGCAACTCGATCACCGGCGGCCTGCTGGCCCTGAGCCAGAACCCGGACCAAGAGGCCAAGCTGCGGGCCGACCCGTCGCTGATCCCCAACATGGTCTCCGAGATCATCCGCTGGCAGACCCCGCTGGCCTATATGCGCCGCACGGCCATCGAGGACTTCGAGCTGTCGGGCAAGACCATCAGGAAGGGCGACAAGGTGGTGATGTGGTACGTCTCGGGCAACCGCGACGACACCGTCATCGACAACCCCAACGCCTTCCTGATCGACCGCCCCCAGGCCCGCCGCCACCTGTCGTTCGGCTTCGGCATCCACCGCTGCGTCGGCAACCGCCTGGCCGAGCTGCAGCTGAAGATCATCTGGGAAGAGATCCTCAAGCGCTTCCCGAAGATCGACGTGATGGGCGAGCCCAAGCGCGTCTATTCCAGCTTCGTGAAGGGGTATGAGAGCCTGCCGGTAAGGATTCCGAGCCGGCTCTGAGGGGTCTTAGGCCCCCCAGAACCCGACCAGCTTCTTCACCTCGGCCACCGTCGGCGCGGCGACCTCGCTCGCCCGCTCGGCGCCGGCCTTCAGGATGCGGTCGATCTCGGTCGGGTCGGCCAGGAAGCGGCGCATGGTCTCGCCGACCGGGGCCAGCTTCTCGACCGACAGCTCGGCCAGGGCCGGCTTGAAGGTCCCGAAGCCCTTGCCAGCGTATTCGGCCAGCACCTCGGCCTTGGTCCGACCCGACAGCGCCGCGAAAATGCCGACGAGGTTGTCGGCCTCGGGACGGGCGGCCAGCTCGTCCAGGGTCTCGGGCAGCGGCTCCGGATCGGTGCGGGCCTTCTTGATCTTGGTCGCGATGGCATCGGCGTCGTCGGTCAGGTTGATGCGGCTGTAGTCCGACGGGTCGGACTTGCTCATCTTGGCCGAGCCGTCGCGCAGGCTCATGACCCGGGCGCCGGGACCCTGGATCAGCGGCTCGGGCTGCGGGAAATAGGCCGGGATGCCGTAGTCGTGGTTGAACTTGCCGGCGATGTCGCGGGTCAGCTCCAGGTGCTGCTTCTGGTCCTCGCCCACCGGCACGTGGGTGGCCTTGTAGACCAGGATGTCGGCGGCCTGCAGCACCGGATAGGTGTAGAGGCCGACGCTCGAGCGCTCCTTGTGCTTGCCGCTCTTCTCCTTGAACTGGGTCATGCGGTCCAGCCAGCCCAGGCGGGCCGTGCACTGGAAGATCCAGGCCAGTTCGGAATGCTCGCGCACCGCCGACTGCGGGAAGATCGTCGCCTTGGCCGGGTCGAGGCCGGCGGCCAGGTAGGCGGCGGCGATCTCGCGGGTCTGCTGGGCCAGCAGGGCCGGGTCCTGCCAGACGGTGATGGCGTGCAGGTCGGCCACGAAGATGAAGGTGTCCATCTCGTGCTGCAGCTTGGCGAACTTCACCAGGGCGCCGAGGTAGTTGCCCAGGTGCAGGGCGCCGGACGGCTGGACGCCGGAGAGCACGCGGGTCGGGCCCGCATAGGGGACGGGAGTGTGGTCGGTCATGGCTTCAGCCTTGGATATCGAAAGCGGTATGGCGGACGCGTGAAAACGCGAGCCGCGTGCAGGCCGCGGCGGAACGGATCAGAGGAAGCTGCGCCATCGCGGCGCGGAAGAACCGATCGAAGCCATGGCTGTTCGTTACCGGGCGCAGGCTTGGAGGGCAAGACCCGAGCCGGGGACATGCGCTCGCCGCGTGTCCCCATCGGCAACCGTAGCGCCCAAGGTTGGGGACACGCCGCAAGGGCATGTCCCCAAGTGATCCTACGCCTTGCCCCGCTTGAGCACGCCCTTCAGTTCCGCCGGCGTCACGCCGCCGAACAGGAAGACCAGCGGCGGATACAGCGCCCCGCCGACCAGCACGGTCAGCAGCAGAGCAAACTCCTTGGCGCCGATCACGTGGCCCTTCAGGCCCATGGCCTCCAGCGGCGCCTCGATCAGCGGCCGCCAGTGCGAGGCCGCCGCCAGGGCCAGGCCCATGGCGACGCTGGCCGCCAGGATCCGCGCCACCCGCGACCAGGTCTGGAACGAGGGGTTGTAGTGACCCTTGCGCGACAGGCCCCAGGCCATCTGGCCGACATTGATCCACGAGGACACGGCGGTGGCGGCGGCGATGCCCTTCACCCCCACCAGGTTGAACAGCAGGATGCCCAGGCCGATGTTCATCGCCACCGAGATCAGGGCGAAGCGCATCGGGCTCTTGGTGTCGCCCCGCGCGAAGAAGGCCCGCGAATACAGCTGCTGCAGCACGAAGGCGGGGGTGCCCAGGCCGTAGAAGAACAGGGCCGAGGCGGTCTGGCTGGCGTCGAAGCTGGTGAACTCGCCCCGGGTGTAGAGGGCGTCCGACAGGAAGCCCGGCATCGCCACCAGGGCCGCGGCCGCCGGGATGGTCAGGGCCATGGCCAGGGTGATGGCCTGGTCCATGGCCGATTGGGCGTCGTCGCCGTCGCCGGTGTTCACCGCCCGCGACAGGCGCGGCAGCAGGGCCACGCCGATCGCCACCCCCACCAGGCCCAGCGGCAGCTGGTACAGGCGGTCGGCGGTGGCCAGCCAGGACCGGCCGCCCGGCACATGGCTGGCCAGGTTGCCGGAGATGAAGATGTTGACCTGGGTGGCGCTGGCCGCCAGGGCGCCGGGAATGGCCTTGCCGATCAGGGCCCGCACTTCCGGCGTCAGGCGCGGCAGCCGCCAATGGACCTTGGCGCCAGACTTGTTGACGCCCCAGACCAGCAGAGCGGCTTGCGCGACGCCGGCCACGACCACACCGGCCGAACCCCAGACCGCCGCGTCCACGGCCGTCGTCTGCGGCAGGATGAAGATCAGTGTGGCGATGTTCAGCAGGATCGGCGCCCCAGCCGACAGCACGAAGCGGTCGCGGGCGTTCAGCACGCCCGACAGGTGGGCGACGATGGCCATGCACGGCAGGTAGGGCATGGTGATCTGGGTCAGCAGCACCGCCAGCTTGTACTTCTCGGTGCCCCAGCCGAAGCCCGGGCTGATCAGCATCATCAGCCAGGGCATGGCCAGCTGGCAGACGATGGTGATGATCAGGGTCGAGGCCGCCAGGGTGGCCATGGCGTCGCCGGCCAGGACGTCGGCCTTCTCCTCGCCGTCGATCTGCAGCGACTTGGCGTAGGCCGGCACGAAGGCCGCGGCGAACGCGCCCTCGGCGAAGAACCGGCGGAACAGGTTCGGGAAGGCGAGAGCCGCGTTGTAGGCGTCGGCCGCCGGGGTGGCGCTGGCCCCCATCCGGGACGAGACCGCAAGGTCGCGGGCGAAACCCATGAACCGGCTGACCAGGGTCAGGCCGGAATAGATCATCGACGACTTCAGCAGCCCGCCGGGCTTCTTGGCGGGGGCCGGATCGGTCGGGGCTTGTTCGGGGGGCGCGATGTCGGACACGCATGGCTTCTGGGGGCTGGGCGAAGGGCCGTCAAGCGAGGGCTTCGGGATTTCCGGAGGGTTTTCAGTGCACCGCCCCCTTGCCCCCTACGGACCGCTTCGCGGTCGTCTTCCCCCACAGGGGGAAGAGGAGCCGTGCGCGTATCCTCCGCCCCCTGTGGGGGCGGACAGGCGGGCGAAGCCGCCAGGTGGGGGCAAGTCGGTGTGATCTCACGCCAAAGGCCATGAGCTGAATGGGAAGGGTGCGAAGCGCCCGGGCCTCGCCCGGATGATTTGCAGTTTGAGTACCGTTTCGACGAAGACGAGCGCTTCGCGTGGCCGTTATCCGGAAGCCTTCGGATCGCGGATTTTTAACCCGCTCCGATAGAGGCCCCCGACGGGCGGAGCATTGGCTTGCTCCGGACCGCCTGGGCGATTTCAGCCCAGGCCTGTTGCGTCCGCCGATCCTTCGTCGCCAGGGCTTTGTCCTGTGTTGCAAGGAACCTGACCTGGACGTCCGAAGCGTCACTGAAGACCACCAGCGAGCACTTCCCGCTCGACCACCCCCAAAAGCCGCATCGGTCGCCGTACGTGCGCCCTCCCCATGCCTTCAGGTGCAAGCAGTATGGGGGTGGTTCGAAGGGGTGAGGATAAGTTTGGTCGAGAAAAATTAGGCCGTTGAAATCGCTAAGCTTCATTCGCTGAACGCCGAGCATGGACGCTCTTGAACCCTCTCCCAGAGGGAGAGGGGGCCCGCCGCGCAGCGGTGGGAGGGTGAGGGGCTACTGAGTTCAACGGCGTGCCGGCAGGGCGTTCGCGTGAAACCGGACAGGGCGTCACCCCTCTCCCTCCCACGCCTTCGGCGCGGGTCCCTCCCTCTCCCCTCCGGGAGAGGGTTCAGAATGCGCCCTTTCCGGAGACGCCCCTGACGTCATCCGCTAACGGCGAGGCCGCGCCTTGAAGCCTTGATGGCGAGCCTGCTCTGGCGTCTGGCCGTGTCAAGGACGACGCGGAGCGTCGCCGCGACGCGGCCGCCAGGGGCGGTCCTTGACACGGCCAGACGCCAGAGCTCCGATCCACCAAGGCTTTAAGGCGCGGCCCCATCCGGGGCGGATGGGACGATTCCACAAGCCGACGTTCCGAACGTTAGCTTAGGGTGGGAAGCCGCCCCCCACGATCGCCATAGGGCGAAGGAGTGTTTCACTGAGAGGCGCACTCACGCACCGAGATGGCGACCAGACAGGAGCTAGACGGTCCCGAGCGCCCAGTGTCGGTAGGCGTTCAGGTCCTCGACCATCTTTTCCGGCGAACGGGGCCATTCATCGATCATGGCGTCGTCAGCTTCGAGGCTGTCCGCCCGTTCCAGCGCCATTTCCTTCCTTGAGGCGGGCACGAATTTGTAGCCGATCATCTTGCCCCCCTTGGGTAGACGATAGAGGAAAAACGGCTCGATATCGCGCCAGAGCACCTTTCTGGGAAGGCGGATCAAACCGCCCCGGAGCGTGAAGCCCTTGGCGTCCAATTCCAGGGAGCGGCGACGCACCAACAACACAACGAGTATCGCGGCGCTCAGTCCAAAGAAGAGCAGCACGAGCCAGCCCGCCAAGCCGATCAAGCCGACCGGATTAATCCGAACCATCATTAAGCCCACCGCGACGAAGACGAGGCTCATCACCAATTGCAGCGACGCCTTGAAGCGTGACGCCTTGATGGTTCGAGGCCCGACGCGCGTGTCCACGCCGACATCCACTGGTTTGGCCATTGCTCGTTCCCGCCCGACCCGTCGTATCCTAGCCAACGCACTGTCGACGAACAACGCCCCGGGGCCATGGCCGACCGCCGAGCTCCTGGAGCGCCACCCCGCCAGCGGCCCGCGTAGTCCAGCCACGAAGGCCAAAGGCTGGTCGACCATCACGTGGCGGTCGGCGTCGGGGATCGCGGCGCGTAGGACGGTGTCGGAAATTGGCGCCGGCCCTGAAAGCGGACCTTCGACCTCGGCGCCAACAAGCAGACCTTCCGAGCGTCAGCTAAGGGTGGTTGTCGGGCGTGACCCGATCTCATGCCTGAGCGGCAGAGTGGGTGGCGACCCACTCCGCGATGAAGTCGATGGCCTCAATACTGTCCGGGGCGGCGCTTGGTGCGCCAAGGGACATGATGGCCGACACGGTCTCGTCGACTGACGTGGTTTCGACAAAAGTGACCCAGCCTGAAAAGCGTTCTGACAGGGCGTTGAAGAAGGCCATTTGAGGTTGGACCATCCGGGCGTAGCGCGCGACCTTCAGTTGCGCCCTTTCCTCGCCCAAACCCCTTGCGCGCTCGCGCTTCAGCATCCGCTCGCGGCGCTCCTCCTCCGCGATGTGCAGGAGCACGTATCGATCAGGGACCTCCATCCCTCGTTCGGCAAACTTGCTACGGTAAAACGCGATCGACTCTGCTGGAAGGGACCAAGCCTCATTGTCGAAGATCCAACCGAACCAGATTGGCTGCAGAGGATCTCCGTCCAGGACAGATAGAGCGCCCTGCGATGCTTTCAGCCTCGCCATTTCCCAACGGGCGGCCTGTCTGTCGTGATACCAGCCCGTTGGCTCCGGAATGGGCCTTGCGAAGAGCAGATTCACCTCCGGAACGACGTAGGCGCCGGCGTCCCGAAGAGCGGCAGCTGTTGTTGACTTCCCAACACCCGGGGCACCTTCGATAGCTAGGATCATGCGAACTCCCTAGGCCGATATCATCTCTTAGCGGACGCCGCGAACTCCCGCTAAGGGTCGAAAGCGGAACTGGCCTCGGCGCTCAAAGCGGACCTTCGGCCGGAGCGCCAATAACCAGACCTTCCGAACGGCAGCTAAGGGTGGTTGTCGGAAGCTAAAGCGGTAAGCTGGGCAGATGCTTGTTCGGAAACCACGCCTGGTCGCACTGCCGTTAGTTATCGGCGCTTTGCTGATAATGACAGGAGCGTGGTTTGCACACCGGGAAACTTCGTGTGTTCAGCAAGTTAGGCATGCGAAGGCTTATTCCGGCGCTCAAGTGCGTCGAGACAAGAATGGCGTGTGTCGAATTTGCAGAGAAGATGGTTGGCTTTACGACATTGCTTTTGACCGGTGTTCACGAGGCGACCCGACCTATCGAGGTGTCAGACTTCCGTGAAATAGTTCCCGCTGCTGAAGGTCCGCTCAGGGTCGAAAGCCGACTTCGGCGCCCGGCCCCAAAGCCCCCTACCGCGCCACGCTGGCCCGCGCCCGCTTCAGGCCCGGACGCGTGTTCGGCGCCCCCGCCTCGTTCTGCTCCAGCGCCGCCAGCAGGTCGGCCTTGAGCGCCGTGACCTTCTTGGCGTCGGCCACCTTCCCGCCCTCGGACGTCTGGACGTAGAAGGCGTCGACCGCCCGCTCGCCGTAGCCGTCGATGTGGGCCGACTGGATGGACAGGCCGTTGTCGGCCAGGGTGCGGGCCAGGGCCTGCAGCAGGCCAGGCCGGTCGCGGCCCGAGGCCTCGACCACCGTGGCCTCGTTGGACGCCTCGTTGTCGATCACCACCGTGGGCGCGATCGAGAAGGCGGCGGTGCGCGACAGCTCCGCGCCGCGCCGGGGCTCGACAGCGATCGGCTCGCCGCGGCCGGCGGCCTCCAGGGCGTCGGCCAGGCGGCGCAGGGCGCGCGGGTTCTCGCAGCCCAGGGCCGCGCCGGTCACGTCCTGCACATGGAAGACGTCCAGGGCCTGGCCCTGGCGCGAGGTGAAGACGCGGGCCCCGACCACGTTGCCGCCCAAGGAGGAGATGGCGAGAGCCAGGTCGGCGAACAGGCCGCGACGATCCTTGGCGGCGATCACGATCTCGGCGGCGTTGGCGCCGACCGGCACCCGGCCCTCGGCGGCGGCCCCGCCCTGGATCGCCGCGCGGCGGGCCAGTTCGGCGTGGGCCTTGAGGTCGTCCTGCGAGAAGGCGCCGAAATAGGCGGCCTCCATGGCCTGGGCCCAGCCCTTGGCGGCGGGGTCGGCCTGGACCAGGGCCTCGCGCGCGGCCTCGGCGGCGGCTTCCTGATGGCGCTGGACGCTGGCGGCGGCGTCGCTGCCGCGCCCGCCCCGGAACACCGCCTCGGTGGCGTTGTAGAGCTCGCGCAGCAGCTGGCCCTTCCAGCCGTTCCAGACGCCCGGACCGACGGCCCGGATGTCGGCCACGGTGATCACCAGCAGCAGGCGCAAGCGCTCGGGATTCTCGACGATGCGGGCGAAGGCGGCGACGGTGCTGGGATCGGCCACGTCGCGCTTCTGGGCGAAGTCGCTCATGACCAGGTGGTTCTCGACCAGCCAGGCCACCAGCTCGACCTTCAGCCGGTCGACGCCCAGCCGTTCGCAGGCGCTGCGGGCGCTGCGGGCGCCGGCCTTTTCCTGGCCTCCCACCCCGCCCTTGCCGGTGTCGTGCAGCAGCATGGCCAGGAACAGGGCTTCGCGGTCCTCGATCAGCGGCATGATCGACACGGCCAGCGGGTGGTCGTCGACCAGCCGTCCGGCGGCCATGTCGCCGATGATGCCGACCGCCCGCAGGGTGTGCTCGTCCACCGTGTACGAGTGGTACATGTTGAACTGCATCTGGGCGACGATGCGGCCAAATTCCGGGATGAACCGTCCCAGCACCCCGGCGTCGTTCATCAGGGTCAGGGTGCGGTAGGACCGCTTGCCCCGGGCCAGCAGGTCCAGGAACGCCCCGGTCGCCTGCGGGTCGCGACGGACCTTGGACGTGATCAGGTGCAGGTTGCGGGTCACCGCCGTGAAGGCGTCGGGGTGAAGGTCCAGGTCCCGCTCGTCGGCGGTCCTGAACAGGCGGATCAGGTTGACCGGATCGGCCTCGAACACCTGCGGGCCGTCGATGTTCAGCCGGCCGCCGTCCTCGTAGAAGCCGGCCACGTCCAGCGCCTTGCGCTTGGGTCGGCCGCCGCCGGGCAGGAAGCGGGAGATGCCCTTGGGCTCGTGCTTGAAGTGCTCGGCCTCCAGCTTGGCCGAGAAGGCGCGGGTCAGGGCCCCGACCTCCTTGGCCACCAGGAAGTAGCGGCGCATGAAGCGCTCCACCGCCGGGGCGTCGCCGCGGTCGCCGTAGCCCATGCGGCGGGCGATCTCGGGTTGCAGGTCGAAGGTCAGGCGCTCTTCCGGACGGCCGGTGGCGAAGTGCAGGTGGGCGCGCACGGCGTGCAGGAAGTCGAAGGCGCGGATGAAGCCCTTGGCCTCGCGCCGATCGAACACCTCCAGCTTGAACACGTCTTCCGGCCGGTCGACCGGATGCAGGTACTCGGCGATCCACATCAGGGTGTGCAGGTCGCGCAGACCGCCCTTCCCTTCCTTGACGTTGGGCTCGACCATGTAACGGCTGGCGCCGGCCCGGGCCTGGCGGTCGTCGCGCTCCTTGAGCTTGGCGGCCACGAACTGGGCGCCGGTGCCCTTCATGACGTCGTCGCGGAAACGGCGGGTCAGCTCGTCGCCCAGGCGCTCGTCGCCGGTCAGGCGGCGGGCCTCCAGGATCGAGGTGCGGATCGTGTAGTCTTCCTTGGAGAGCTTGACGCACTCCTCGATGGTCCGCGAGGCGTGGCCGACCTTGAAGCCCAGGTCCCACAGCGCATACAGCATGAACTCGATCACGCTCTCGGCGTGCGGCGTCTGCTTGTAGGGCCGCAGGAACAGCAGATCGATGTCGGAGAACGGCGCCAGGGTGCGCCGACCGTAGCCGCCCACCGCCAGCAGGCACAGGCGCTCGCCCTCGGTCGGGTTGCGGGCCCGGAACACGTGGACGGTGGTGAAGTCGTAGAGGGCGGTGATCACCTCGTCGGTGACGCCGCTGAGCAGGCGGGCCGTCTCCAGGCCGCCGGCCCCGTTCTCCAGCCGCTCCTTGGCGATCATCCGGCCGCGAAACAGCGCCTGTTTCAAGATCTCGATGGCGCGGGCCCGCTGGCCGGCCTCGTCGCCGATCAGGTCGAGGGCGGCGGCCGACAGCCGGGCGCGCAGGGCGTGGCCGTCGACGACGTGTTCCAGAGGCGTGGGGCGAAGGCGGCGGGGCATGACGGCTATATGGTGTTCCAAAGCGTGTTCGCCGAACGGTTAGGCGACCCGCGCGCCCTCTCTATAGGATCTCAGGTCTTGAGCAGAGCTTTAAGGCGATAGAGCGCGTCCAGGGCCTCGCGGGGGCTCATGCCGTCGACATCCAGCTCGTCCAGCGCCGCGTCGGTGCGGCTGGGCGCCGCCATGACGGGCGCCGAGACGGGCGCGGAGGCGGCGAACAGCGGCAATTCGTCCAGCTTGGCCGGCGACTCGGTCTTGCTCTCCAGGCGGTCCAGCACCTCCTTGGCGCGGGCCACCACCTGGGGCGGCACGCCGGCCAGCTTGGCCACCTGCACCCCGTACGAGCGGTCGGCCGGTCCGGCGGCGGCCTCGTGCAGGAACACCAGGTCGCCGTTCCACTCCTTGGCGCGCAGGCTGAGGTTCGACACGTGGGCCAGCCGCGTCTCCAGCGTGGCCAGCTCGTGATAGTGGGTGGCGAACAGCGCCCGGCAGCGGTTGACGTCGTGCAGGGCCTCGGCGCAGGCCCAGGCGATGGCCAGGCCGTCATAGGTGGCCGTGCCCCGGCCGATCTCGTCCAGGATCACCAGGCTGCGCGGGCTGGCCTGGGTCAGGATGGCGGCGGTCTCGACCATCTCCATCATGAAGGTCGAGCGGCCCCGAGCCAGGTCGTCGCCGGCCCCGACGCGGCTGAACAGGCGGTCCACGACACCCAGGCGCAGGGACTTGGCGGGCACGTAGCAGCCCGACTGGGCGAGGATCGCCAGCAGTGCGTTCTGACGCAGGAAGGTCGACTTACCGGCCATGTTCGGGCCGGTGACGATCGACAGCCGCGCTCCGGCCTCGCCGGCCGCGTCCAGGCGGCAGTCATTGGGGGTGTAGGGGTCGCCGGCCCGCTTGACCGCGGCCTCGACCACCGGGTGGCGGGCGGCGCGGGCGTCGAAGGCCAGGGACTTGTCGACGGTGGGGCGCACGGCCCCGGCGTCCTCGGCCCACTCGGCCAGGGCGGCGGCGACGTCCAGCTTGGCCAGGGCCTCGGCGGCCAGCTGGATCGGCTCGGCCAGGGCGACCGCTTCGGCGCGCCAGTCCTCGAAGGCCGCGACCTCCATGGCCAGGGCCCGCTCGGCGGCCTGGGCGATGCGGGCGTCCAGATCGGCCAGCTCGACGGTGGTGAACCGCACCTGGTTGGCCAGGGTCTGGCGGTGGATGAAGACAGCATTCAGCGGGGGTTGAAAGAGCGGGTCGGCCTTGCCGGCCGTGGCCTCGACGAAATAGCCGAGCACGCCGTTGTGGCGGATCTTCAGCGGCACGCCGCTTTCCTGGCACAGACGGGTTTCCAGGGCGATGACCACCCGGCGGCTGTCGTCGCGCAGGGCGCGGGCTTGGTCCAACTCGGGACGCACCCCGGCGGCCACGTAGCCGCCGTCGCGGGCCAGGGCCGGCAGGTCGGGGCCGAGGCCGACTTCCAGCTGGGCCAGCAGGCGCGACAGGCCCTCCTGCAGCGACGGGGTCAGGGCCTTCAGGGCGCTTTCCAGCTCGGCGGGCGGCGGCGACAGCGGGTCGCCCGAGCCGCCGACCATGCCGGCCAGCTTCTCGCCGGTCTTCAGCCCGTCCTTGATGCAGCCCAGGTCTCGCGGGCCGCCCCGGCCCAGGGCCAGGCGCGACAGAGCGCGGGCCATGTCGCCGGCGCCCTTGAGCACCTCGCGCAGGCGTTCGCGCAGGGTCCTGTGGTCGACGAACCATTCCACCGCGTCCAGGCGGGCGTCGATGGCGTGGGGGTCCAGCAGCGGCCGGGCCAGGCGCGAGGCCAGCATCCGGGCGCCGCCGGCGGTGACGGTGCGGTCGATGACGGCCAGCAGCGAACCGTTGCGGTCGCCGCCTTGGGTGCGGTCGATCTCCAGGCTGGAACGGGTGGCCGGGTCGATGGCCATGACGTCGGCCTCGGCGGCGCGGCGTGGGGCGCGCAGGGCCGGCAGCTTGCCGGCCTGGGTCATCTCCAGGTGGGCGGCGATCAGGCCCAGGGCCCCGATCTCGGCCGACGAGAGACCGCCGAAGCCGTCCAGGGTGTCGACGCCGTAGAGCCGCTTCACCCGGGTCTCCGAGGCCTGGGGCTCGGACAGGGCCGACGGCATGGGCTGGATCAGCCCGCCGCAGATCTTCAGGGTCTGGGACAGCTGCTCGTCCGACAGCAGGCGATCGGCAACCAGCGTCTCGGACGGGGCCAGGGCGGCCAGGATCGCCGCCACGGCGTCCTTGGCGACCAGGAAGCACTCCACCTCGCCCGTGGACAGCTCCACGGCCGCCACGGCCGCCTGGCCGGCCCGCACGGCCACGGCGGCCAGGCGGTTGGCGCCCCGGGCGTCCAGCAGGCCGTCCTCGGTGAGAGTGCCGGGCGTGACGACGCGGACGATGTCGCGACGGACCACCGACTTGGAGCCGCGCTTCTTGGCCTCGGCCGGGTCTTCCATCTGCTCGCAGACGGCGACCTTGAAGCCCATGCGGATCAGCTTGGACAGATAGGCCTCGGCCGCGTGCTGCGGCACGCCGGCCATCGGGATCGGCTGGCCGTTGTGGGTGCCCCGGAAGGTCTGCGAGATGCCCAGGGCGGCGGCGGCCTTGTAGGCGTCGTCGAAGAACAGCTCGTAGAAGTCGCCCATCCGGAAGAAGATCAGGGCGTCGGGCTGCCGCGTCTTCATCTCGAAGAACTGCTGCATCACCGGGGTCGCGCCGGTGGCGTCATAGGTCTGGACGGTGGGGGAGGCGGGGGCGTTCATCCGGCCGGAAACTACAGTGCGTCGGGCGCCGCGTTAAGAGAAAGCGACATTGCCACGACGCCAAAGAGCCGCTTAGTTCCACTCAAGCTTGATCGGGGGATTGAATGGCGGCGCAGACGTTGCAGAAAGCGGACGCGGACGTCGAACCGGCCCCGCGCTACAAGCCCGACTGGCTGCGCAAGCCGTCCAGCGAGGACATGGCGTGGGCCTATCCCCAGCGCGCGCAGCGGGAAGAGGTCGGCGGCAAGGCCGTGCTCCATTGCCTGGTGGCGCCGGACGGCGGGCTGATGCGCTGCGAGGTGGCCAGCGAGGCGCCGGCCGACTACGGCTTCGGCGCCGCCGCCCTGGCCCTGGCGCCGCAGTTCCAGATGACGCGGCCGCCCAGCGACGCCAGGAACCCCTCGGAAGTCACCATTCCGATCAGTTTTCTGACGCCCGGCTCCAGGTCGTCGGCGCCGGATGCCGACGCCGCGCCGCCACGGCCCGCGACGCCTTCGCCGCTGGGCGTGGTCGTCTCGCGCGGATGGGATTGGGTCGCCGATCACGCCAAGTCGCAGTCGGGCCTGCTAATGGGGATCGGCGGGGGCGTGATCCTGGTCATTCTGGTCGGCGTCGCCCTTCGCCGCTGGTCGCGGCGCGCCGACGGCAGGGATCTTTCGGGACCCAACAGCGAACGCCGCTAGACGCCGGAAACGAACAAGGGCCCGGAGCGACGCCGCTCCGGGCCCTTGCCATGTTTCGCGGGCGTCGCCGCCTAGCTGCCGGTGACTTCTTCCCAGAAGCGCTTGGCCTTGCCGACGAAGTTGGCCGACTTGGGGTTCTGCTTCTCGCTGCACAGGCCGGCCAGCTCCTGCAGGAGCTCCTTTTGCCGTGCGGAAAGGTGGGTCGGGGTTTCCACGAACAGCTCGACCACCAGGTCGCCGCGCTGGCGGCTGCGCAGGGACGGCATGCCCCGGCCCTTCAGGCGGACGGTCTTGCCGGTCTGCGAGCCTTCCGGGACCTTGACGGTCTGGCGGTTGGAACCGTCGCAGTTCTCGCCGCCCAGCAGGCAGGGGGCCTCGATCTCTCCGCCCAGGGCGGCCACGGTCATCGGCACCGGCACGGTGCACAGCAGGTCCAGGCCGTCGCGCTCGAACAGCTCGTGCGGGATCACCGACAGGAACAGGTAGAGGTCGCCGCGCGGGCCGCCGCGGGCTCCGGCGTCGCCTTCGCCGGCCAGGCGGATGCGGGCGCCGTCATCGACGCCGGCCGGGATGCGCACCGACAGGATGCGCTCGCGGCGCACCTGGCCGTGGCCATGGCAGGTGGTGCAGGGGTCGAGCACCAGGCGGCCCGTGCCGCTGCAGCGGGGGCAGGCGCGTTCGACCGCGAAGAAACCTTGGGTGGCCCGCACGCGGCCGGCGCCGCCGCAGGTGCCGCAGACCGTCGGGCTGGTGCCGGGCTTGGCGCCCGAGCCGTCGCAGACCTCGCAGGTGATGGCGGCGGGAACCTTGATCTCGACCTCGGCGCCGGCATAGGCCTGCTCGAGGGTGATCTCCAGGTCGTAGCGCAGGTCCTGGCCGCGCTGGGGACCGTTCGACTGGCGACGGCCGCCGCCGAACATCTCGCCGAACACGTCGCCAAAGACGTCGTTGAAGATGTCGCCGGCGTCGGCGCCGCCGAAGCCGCCCGGTCCGCCCTGCTGGCCGTTCACCCCGGCATGGCCGAAGCGGTCGTAGGCCGCGCGCTTCTGGGCGTCGGACAGCACCGAATAGGCTTCGTTGATTTCCTTGAAGCGCGAGGAAGCGTTCTCGCAACCGCCGTTGCGGTCGGGATGGTGCTCCATCGCCATCTTGCGGAACGCGGCCTTGAGGGCGGCGTCATCGCAGCCTCGGGCGACGCCCAGGACTTCGTAATAGTCGCGCATCGTCAGGGTCGATCACTAGCCATGTTGGATAAGGAGGTGGGAGCGCTCCCGCCCAGCCGCAAGCGGCGGGCAGGAGCCTTGTTCCCGAAAGGCGGCGTGGGCGAAACAGCCGTTAAGGGTTTCGCCCCGCGACCCATGGTCACGCCGACGGCTTGGAGTCGTCGACTTCTTCGAATTCGGCGTCGACGACGCCGTCATCGGCGGCGGCTTCGTCGCCGCCTTCAGCGCCTTGCTGGGCGCTGTACATCGCTTCGCCGAGCTTCATCGACGCCTGGATCAGGGCTTGGGTCTTGGCCTGGATGGCCTCGACGTCCTCGCCTTCCAGCGCCGACTTCAGGTCGGTCAGGCCGGTCTCGATCGCTTCCTTCTCGGGAGCGCCGACCTTGTCGCCGTGCTCGGCCAGGGCCTTCTCGGTCGAGTGCACGATGGCCTCGCCCTGGTTCTTGGCCTCGACCAGCGCCTTCTTCTTCTCGTCCGAAGCCTTGTTGGCCTCGGCTTCCTTGACCATGCGCTCGATGTCCGCGTCGGAGAGGCCGCCGTTGGCCTGGATGCGGATCGAGTGCTCCTTGTTGGTCGCCTTATCCTTGGCGTGGACGTTGACGATGCCGTTGGCGTCGATGTCGAAGGTGACCTCGATCTGCGGCACGCCGCGCGGCGCCGGCGGAATGCCCTGCAGGTCGAACTGACCCAGGAACTTGTTGTCGACGGCCATCGGACGCTCGCCCTGGAAGGCGCGGATCGTCACGGCCGACTGGTTGTCGTCGGCGGTCGAGAAGGTCTGCGAGCGCTTGGTCGGGATGGTGGTGTTGCGCTCGATCAGCGGGGTGAACACGCCGCCCAGGGTTTCGATGCCCAGGGTCAGCGGGGTCACGTCCAGCAGCAGCACGTCCTTGACGTCGCCTTGCAGGACGCCGGCCTGAACGGCGGCGCCCAGGGCGACGACTTCATCGGGGTTCACGCCCTTGTGGGGTTCGCGGCCGAAGAAGTCCTGCACGGCTTGCTGGACCTTGGGCATGCGGCTCATGCCGCCGACCAGGATCACCTCGTCGATGTCGCTCTTCTTCAGGCCGGCGTCCTTGAGGGCCTGTTCGCACGGACCGATGGTCCGGGTGATCAGGTCTTCCACCAGGGCTTCGAGCTTGGAGCGCGACAGCTTGATGTTCAGGTGCAGCGGGCCCGACGCGTTCATCGAGATGAAGGGCAGGTTCACTTCGTACTGAGCCGTCGAGGACAGCTCCTTCTTGGCCTTTTCGGCCTCTTCGCGCAGACGCTGGAGGGCCAGCTTGTCCTTGCGCAGGTCGACGCCCTGCTCCTTCTTGAACTCGTCGGCCAGGTAGTCGACGATCCGAAGGTCGAAGTCCTCGCCGCCCAGGAAGGTGTCGCCGTTGGTCGACTTCACTTCGAAGACGCCGTCGCCGATTTCCAGGACCGAGACGTCGAACGTGCCGCCGCCCAGGTCGTAGACGGCGATCTTCTTGCCTTCGTTCATCTCCAGGCCGTAGGCCAGGGCGGCCGCGGTCGGCTCGTTGATGATGCGCAGGACTTCCAGGCCGGCGATCTTGCCGGCGTCCTTGGTCGCCTGACGCTGGGCGTCGTTGAAGTAGGCCGGAACGGTGATGACCGCCTTGGTCACCGGCTCGCCCAGATGGCTCTCGGCGGCTTCCTTCATCTTCTGAAGGATGAAGGCCGACACTTCCTGCGGGCTGTAGTCCTTGCCGTGGGCCTTGACCCAGGCGTCGCCGGTCGAACCCTTGACGATCTCGTAGGGGACCATGGCCTTGTCCTTGGCCACGACGGGATCGGCGAAGTTGCGGCCGATCAGGCGCTTGATCGCGAAAAGGGTGTTGGTCGGGTTGGTGACGGCCTGGCGCTTGGCGGGTTGGCCGACAAGGCGCTCGCCGTCCTCGAGGAAGGCGACGACCGAGGGGGTGGTGCGAGCGCCTTCGGCGTTCTCGATCACCTTCGGGGTCTTACCGTCCATGATGGCCACGCACGAGTTCGTGGTGCCAAGGTCGATACCGATAATCTTGCTCATGTTGAGACCTGCAGCTCCTGATTGGCGGACGGCGGTGACAAGGGCCTTAAGGCAAGCGCCCCGGTTTTTCTCGAGCCGTCCCCGTCTGGTCGCGTTCTAACGGTTGATCCAAATCCTTACCCCCCAAACGACGTTCGAAGGGAAAGCGTTCGTTCAATCGAAGTTGACGAGCCCGTCAACCCCGCTTCGATGCCCGATATGGGGGATGGGCGCCAGCCTGCAAGCCCAATCCCGCATGGAATGAAGGGGAATCGTGACCTGCGACGAAATAGGCCGCGCTCGAAAAAGCGCGGCCCTTCCGTCAGATAGGCGGCGAGAGCGGCCCGAAAGCCTCAACTCGCGTTCGCTGAATCCGCTCTTCGAGCGGGCCTAGGGATAAGTTCGCCTCAGCCCTTTTTAGCGACCCAGGCCGAGATCTGCGGCAACGCGGCCTTGCGGGACTTGATGCGGTCGGTGATCGAGGCCACCGATTTGTCGGCCTCGCCGCGCGAACCGGCCGGCAGGTTGGCGGCGGCGTAGGCCGTCACCTTGCCGATCATCGCCGGATCGGCCGAGGCCTTGGCCAGGCCCGGGATGAACTTGGTGCTGGAGGCCGCGTCGACCTTGCCGTTCACCGCGTCCTTGTGGGCGACGGCGAAGTCGAAGGCCAGGTCAGGGTGCAGCTTGGCCACCGTCGAGATCATGTTGGCCGACAGGGTTTCGCCCGGCTCGTCGGTCAGGGCCAGGTCCAGGGCCTTGGCGGCCAGGGCCGGATCCTCGGCCGAGGCCAGCTGGGTGTACAGCTGGTCGTGGATCAGCGGGGTCTTCTCGGCCTTGGCCTGGGCGCGCAGGGCGTCCCAGGCGGCCGCGTCGGCGTGGCGGCCGACCGAGGCCAGGATCGCCTTGCGCAGCGGGCCGGGCACGGCGGTCGGATCGGTCTTGTCGGCGGCGTAGCGGCGCTTGGCCTCGGCGATCACCGCCGGATCGCCCAGGGTGCTGAGCGCGCCGATCAGGCTGGCGCGCAGGGTGGCGACGGGGCCGGTCTCGCCGGCCTTGGCGGTCCAGCCCACTTGCTGGAACACCGGCGACAGGCGGGCGACGGCCAGCTTGCGGAACGCGGCCTGCTCGGCCGGCGCGCCGTCGTACATGCCGTCGACGGTGGTCAGGACGGTGGCGACCTTGCCCCAGACCTGCGGATCGGCGTCGGCCGGGGTGGCCATGACCAGGTCCAGGGCGTCGGTGACGGCCTGCTGGCCGTTCAGGCCCAGGGCCCAGGCGTCGGAGATCACGCCCAGCTGGTCGATGGCCGGCAGCTTGGCGAAGCCGGCCGAGACGCCGGCGAAGGCCTTGGGCGTGTAGAGGGTGCGGAAATAACCGGCCTGGCCGGCGTTGACGACCACCGGGCCGCAGCCGTCGACGCTGAGCGAACCCTTGCCGCCGACCACCAGGGTCTTGGCGACGCTGCTGGAGCCGGCGACCTGGGCCGAGACCGGCACGCGCCAGGCCAGGGGGGTCTTGGTCGGCTTGTCGCGGCTGAACTCGCCCTGGGTCAGGGTGACCGGGGTCTTGCCGGCCACGCAGGCGCCGGTGTCGACCGTGATCAGCGGGATGCCCGGTTGCAGGGTGAAGTCGTGGGCGATGGCGGTAATCGGCTTGCCGGCTGCCTTCTCGACCTCGCGCCACAGGTCGTCGGTCTGGGTGCTGCCGTGGGCGTTGGCCTTGATGTAGGACCGAACGCCCGTGCGCCAGGCCTCATGGCCGACATAGGCCTCGAGCATGCGGATGACCGCCTCGCCCTTCTGGTAGGTGATGGCGTCGAAGGCCTGGCTGGCCTGGTCGACGGTCTCGACGTGCTGGACCACCGGGTGGGTGGTGGCCAGCGAGTCCAGGCCCATGGCGTATTCGCGATTGCCGACGGCGCTCAGCTGGCTGTTCCACTCGGGGTGGAAGTGCTCGGTGGCCCGGCCCTCCATCCAGGACGCGAACCCTTCATTGAGCCAGAGGTCGTCCCACCACGACATGGTGACCAGGTCGCCGAACCACTGGTGGGCCATTTCGTGGGCCACGGTGGTGTAGATGTTCTCGCGGTCGTTCTGGGTCGAGATCGCCGGGTCGTCCAGCAGGGCGTATTCGAAGTAGAAGATCGCGCCCCAGTTCTCCATGGCGCTGAAGAACTGGCTCTGGCCGGGAGCGGCGATGTGATCCAGCTTCGGCAGCGGGTAGGGGGCGCCGAAATAGTCGTTGTACCACTGCAGGATCGGGCCCGAGGACTTCAGGGCGAAGTCGGCCTTGGCCAGGTCGCCCTTCTTGGTGATCACGCCCATCTCGACGTCGCCGACCTTGGCGGTGGCGCGATCGAAGTCGCCCAGGCCGAAGAACAGCAGGTAGGTCGACATCTTGGGCGAAGTGGCGAAGGTCACCTTGGACTTGCCGCCGCCGAGGTCCTCGGTCTTGGCGATCGGCATGTTGCCGATGGCCATCTGGCCGGTCGGGACGGTCACCTGGACGTCGTAGGTGGCCTTGAAGAACGGCTCGTCCCACGAGGGGATGAAGCGGCGGGCGTCGCTGTTCTCGAACTGGGTGTAGAGCGCGCGCTTCTTGCCCTGGTCGGTGTCGTAGTCCAGGGCGAACAGGCCCGCGGCCTGCTTGTAGATCTTGCCGCTGTAGTCGAGGGCCAGGACGTGCGCGCCCTTGGCGACCGGCTTGTCGAAGGTGAAGGTGGCGGTCTGGGCCTCGGCGTCGACGGTGATCTTGGCGACGCCCACGCCAGCCATCTCGGCCTTGGTGAACTCGAGGTCGGCGGCCTGCAGGGTGATGGTGTTGGTCGGGGCGGCGACGTCGATGGCGATCTTCACCGAGGCGGTGAAGGTCAGCTTGTCGGCGTCGGGCGTGAAGGCCAGATCATAGTGGGTCGGGACCACGCCGCGCGGCAGCTGGGTCGTGACGGTGGCGGCGGTGATCGCGGACTTGGCGGGGGCGGCTGGCGCGGCCAGGGCGGAACCGGCGGCAAAAACGAGCACGGCGGCAGCCGCGGAAGAGAGAAGTCGACGCATGAACGGCCCTGGATTTGCAAGATTTGTTCGGCCGGAGGGTCCGGCGGGCGCAAACCAACACTGTCGCAACGCGTCTGGCGCATTAAATCTCCGTAATGATTAAACCGATCAGTGTTCTGCCAGGTTTCGACCTATGGCCCGGATTGCTGGACCCCAAGGCCCAGAACGATTTGACGCGCCTGACCCTCGCCGCCTTCGAGACCGCGCCGCCCGCGAATTACGAGACCGCCTACGGCAAGGCGATGAGCGTGGCCATGACCAGCTTCGGCCCTCTGGGCTGGACCAGCGACAAGACCGGCTACCGCTACGCCGACCGCCACCCCGGGACCGGCGAGCCCTGGCCGGAGATGCCCCAGGCCCTGCTCGATCTCTGGGCGGACCTGGGCGATCCGGAGACCCCGCCGGACTCGGCCCTGATCAACCTCTATCGCGGCGACGCCCGCATGGGCCTGCACCAGGACCGCGACGAGGCCGATCCGCGCTTTCCGGTGCTGTCGATCTCGCTGGGCGACACCGCGGTGTTCCGGATCGGCGGAACCTCGCGCAAGGACCCGACGAAGTCGCTGAAGCTGTCGTCGGGGGATGTGTGCCGCCTGTCGGGGCCGGCGCGGCTGGCGTTCCACGGGGTTGACCGGATTTTGCCGGGGTCTTCGGGGCTCGTGCCGGGGGGAGGGCGGATCAACATCACCTTGCGGAGAGCCTCGGCGGCTCACCCCCTTGCCCCCACTTGACCGCTGCGCGGTCTGTCCGCCCCCCATAGGGGGCGGAGGACGTCCTCTTCCCCCTCTGGGGGAAGACGGCCGAAGGCCCGTAGGGGGCAAGTGTTCGCCGCACGAAAAAGGGCCGCCCCATCGGGACGGCCCTTCATCATCTCAAAACCCCGAAACCCTACCCGCGCAGCTTGCGGGTGATCGTCTCCAGGTCCTGGCTCAGGACCGGATCCTCGGCGCGCAGGGCCTCGATGCGGCGCACGGCGTGCAGGACGGTGGTGTGGTCGCGGCCGCCGAAGCGCCGGCCGATGTCGGGCAGCGAGCGGGTGGTCAGCTGCTTGGCCAGCCACATGGCCGCCTGGCGCGGGCGGGCGATGGCGCGGTTGCGGCGCTCGCTGAGCAGGTCGGCCTGTTTCATGCCGTAGTGCTCGGACGTCGCCTTCTGGATGTCGTCGATGGTGATGCGCTTCTCGCCGGCCCGCAGGTGCGGACGCAGGATCGCCTGGACCTCGTCCAGGGTCAGGCGCGAGACGCCTTCGCCGGCCCGGGCCGACAGGGTGTTCAGCGCGCCTTCCAGCTCGCGGACGCTGTCGGTGAAGCGGTCGGCCAGGAAGTGCAGGACCTCGGTGCGCAGGGTCGGCTCGAAGCCGTGCTGGCGCGACAGCGCCTGCAGCTTGCGGTCCAGGATGCCCAGGCGCAGGGCGCGGTCGGCCGGCTCCAGGCCGCAGACCAGGCCCGCCGACAGGTGCGAGCGCAGGCGGGCGTCCATCTCGGTCATCGCCGCGGGGGCGCGGTCCGAGGAGAACACCACCCGGCGGCCGTCCTCGACGAGGGCGGTCAGGGTGTGGAACAGCTCTTCCTGGCTCGACTGCTTGCCGGCGATGAAGTGCACGTCGTCGATGATCAGCAGGTCGGCGCCGCGCAGCTCTTCCTTGAAGGCCGCGGTCTGGCGATCCATCACCGCCCGCACGAAGGTCGACAGGAAACGCTCGGCGGTCAGATAGACCACGCGCTTGGTCGGAGCCTGGCGCATGGCCTCCCAGGCCAGGGCGTTCAGCAGGTGGGTCTTGCCGAAGCCGTAGGGGCCGTGGAACAGCACCGGGTTGAAGTGGCCGTCGGCCCAGCTCGCCACGCGGCGCGCCACGGCGTGGGCGAATTCGTTGGCCGGACCCGGCACGAAGGTGTCGAACGTGAAGCGTTCCTGCAGACCCTGGACGGGCGAGGGCTTGGCGCCGTTGGTCGGGGCCAGGGCCGGGACGTCGCTGGACACCGGCAGCACGATCTCGATCGGTTCGGCCTTGGCGTCGTGGCCGGCGGTCACGCCGCCCGAAACGCCGTTGGCGGCTTCGAATTCCAGACGCGACTTGAGATCCAGTCGGCGCGAGGTCGGATCGTTGGCCGCCCACAGCTCGCTGACGCGACGCCAGGCGCTGCGACGAATCCAGTCGCGCGCGATGCCGGTCGGCGTCACCACCACCACATCGCCGGCCTGGCCTTCACGCAGCACGGCGGGCGCGATCCACGACCCGAAAGCGGCGTCGCCCAGCTCGCGTTTCAGCACCGTGCAGACCTTGCCCCAGACGACGCCCGCAGGCTCGCAGGCAACCGTCGAGAACGCAGCCGAAAACTCTTGGGTCACTACCCCGCCTTTGGTCGTCATCGGTCACCGCCTCGATATGTCGTGTCATCCCCGATCGCCGCCCCCCATGGCGCACGACCGTGCCTCAAGCCTTCTCTGTCCAGCAGACACAGGGGGTTGATCGGCGAACGCAAGGGTTCGACCGCCGCCAGTGATCTCCATGGACTGGAAGAGCGTTGAGACGCTTAAACTAGCCAGCGGCCCCCGCCGGTCAAACGGAAAACTTGCGTCCGTCGGCGGATATTTCTGTTGACTCGACAGACGTCCTCGCCCGCCAAGGGAATGCTATTTCGGAGCCCCGCGTTCACCCACCGGAATGTCCTGAGGACAATCTTGAGTTCGAAAAAAGGCAATAGAAAAAGCCGGCCGAGTTTCCTCGACCGGCTTTTCTAAGTCTTTGATTTCGCTAGCCGAACGGCGTTCGGCGAGAATCTTGATTTAGGCAGCAGCCTGATCAAGCTTCTTCAAGCGAGCCGCCAGGCGCGAAACCTTGCGCGAGCCGGTGTTGGGGTGGACGACGCCCTTGGAGACGGCGCGCATCAGTTCCGATTGCGCTTCGATGAAAGCGGCCTTGGCGACGGCGGCGTCGCCGGCGGCCAGGGCGTCTTCAAACTTGCGCAGGAAGGTGCGCACGCGCGAGCGGCGAGCGGTGTTCACTTCGGTGCGACGAGCGATCTTGCGGATCGCTTTCTTGGCGCCGGGATTATTGGCCATTAGTTCGGACCTTCAAACGGACAGCCGCGCGGGCGGCCGCGAAGCAGGAGAAATCAAGAGCGCGCGGATATACGGGAACGACCGCCCGGGGTCAATCCACCGAGGCGCCAGAATCTCTCCCGCCATCCCGCGTCCTTGGCAAACGGCCGTTCACGACCCCTTGAACGCCGGTTTGCGCTTCTCGACGAAGGCCGCCATGCCTTCCTTCTGGTCGTCGAAGGCGAACAGCGAGTGGAACAACCGCCGTTCCAGCTGCACGCCCGTGCTGAGCGTGGTCTCGTAGGCGGCGTTGACCAGCTCCTTGTTCATCGCCGTGGCCAGCGGCGACTGGGCGGCGATCTTGGCCGCCACCGACAGGGCCTCGTCGACCAAGGTGTCGGCCGGGAAGATCCGCGACGCCAGGCCCGCGCGCTCGGCCTCCTCGGCGCCCATCATCCGGCCGGTCAGGATCATGTCCATGGCCTTGGACTTGCCCACCAGGCGCGTCAGACGCTGGGTGCCGCCGATGCCGGGGGCGACGCCGAGATTGATCTCGGGCTGGCCGAACTTGGCCGTGTCGGCGGCCAGGATGAAGTCGCACATCATCGCCAGCTCGCAGCCGCCGCCCAGGGCGTAGCCGGCCACCGCGGCGATGATCGGCTTGCGGGTCCCCTCGATGGCCCGGGCCCCGGCGGCGAAGAAGTCGTCCTTGAACATCTGGGCGTAGGACTTGTCCGACATCTCCTTGATGTCGGCCCCGGCCGCGAAGGCCTTGGCCGAGCCGGTGATCACGATGCAGCCGATCGCGTCATCGGCCTGGGCCGCCGCCAGGGCCTGGCCCAGCTCGGTCAGCAAGGCGGTGTTCAGCGCGTTCAGCGCCTCGGGCCGGTTCAGCCGGATCAGGGTCACGCCGGGCGCGGCCTCGGGGGTCTCGACGATCAGGGTCTGGTACGCGGCCATCGACGGGTCTCCTGTTGAGCGCCGCCGTTATAGAGGGCCAGGCGAGGTTGGGGAGCCCCCCCGGGGAGCGGGCGTCGCCTCGGCCGTTCCTTACATCGCGATGAACGCGGCCAACTCGTGCGGTTCGCCGGTGGGGAAGGCGGCCTTGAGGTGCTCGAGAAAGGCCGAGACCCGCGCGCTGAGCAGGCGGCGCGACGGGTAGAGCGTCCACAGGTGGATTTCCGGCCCGTCGACGTCGCCCCAATGGGCCAGGCGACCCGCCGCCAGGTCGTGGCTGACCAGCGACACCGGAAGCCGCGCGACGCCGACGCCGGTCCGGACCGCATCGCGGACCATGATCATCGACGACAGGCCCAGGACGGGATCGACCATCAGGGTCGAACGTCCAGTCGCGCTCGCCACCCTCCAGGCCTCGGTTCCAGACCCTGTCCCGCGGACGACGGCGGGGACGGCCGAGCCGTCCGCGGGCCGGACAAGGTCGGGGCTGGCCACCACCACCAGGCGGTCGCGCATGAAGGCCCGTCCGACCAGGGTCTCGTCGGGATGCGGATTCACACGGATCACCAGGTCGTAGCCTTCCTCGACCATGTCGACGGCCCGGTCTTCCGTCGTCACCTCCAGGCGGACCTCCGGATGTTTCAGGGCGAACTCGGCGGCCAGCCTCCCCATCGCGATCTGCGAGAACAGCAAGGGCGCGCTGACCCGGAGCAAGCCGCGCGGGGTGCTTCCGCCGGACGCGATCCCGGCCGCGGTCTCGTCGAGTTCCGTGAGCAGGGCGGATGTCCGCTCGTGGAGCGTCCGTCCCTCCTGCGTGAGCTTCAGGGTTCGCCCGCCCCGCTCGAACAGGCGCAGGCCGAGGCTGGCCTCGAGCTCCGCGACCCGGCGCGACAGGGTCGCCTTGGGCCGCCCGGCGGCGCGGGCGGCGCGGCCGACCCCGCCATGCCGGGCGACCAGGTTGAAATCGGCGAGGGCCAGCCAGTCCATGTGTTCCACCTGTGGGACGGAGTGTCCAAATCTAACGGCTATTGGGCCAACTGTGGATCACTAATTTGCCGGGTGTCACTTGAACCCCGGAGATTTTCCCATGACCATCCTCGTTACCGGCGCCACCGGCCGTGTCGGCGGCCACGTCGTCCAGCAACTGGTCCAGCGCGGCGCCGACGTGCGCGTGCTCGTCCGCGATCCCGCCAAGGCCGACTTCCCGGCCGGCGTGGAGGTCGTCCAGGGCGACCTGCTCGACGTCGACGCCGTGCGCGCCGCCTTCAATGGCGTGCGCACGCTGTTCCTACTCAACGCCGTGGCGGCCGACGAATTCACCCAGGCGCTGATCGCCCTGAACATCGCCCGCGAGTCCGGCGTCGAGCGCGTCGTCTACCTGTCGGTGATCCACGCCGACCGCTTCGTGAACGTGCCGCACTTCGCGGTGAAGTCGGGCGCCGAGCGGATGATCCAGCAGATGGGCTTTTCCGCCACGATCCTGCGCCCGGCCTACTTCATCGACAACGAACTGACGATCAAGGACGTGGTCCTGAACCACGGCCTCTATCCGATGCCGATCGGCGGCAAGGGCCTGGCCATGGTCGACGCCCGCGACATCGCCGAGGTCGCCGCGATCGAGCTGATCCGTCGCGACCAGGCGCCCGGCAAGCTGCCCACCGAGACCCTCAACCTGGTGGGCCCCGACACCCTGACCGGGTCGGACGTGGCGACGATCTGGTCCGACGTCCTGGGCCGTCCGGTCGCCTATGGCGGCGACGATCCCACGGGGTTCGAGCGGAACCTGGCCAACTTCATGCCCAAGTGGATGGCCTATGAGATGCGTCTGATGGCCGAGCGCTTCGTCGGCGACGGCATGCTCCCCGAGGCCGGCGACGTCGAGCGTCTGACCAAGATCCTGGGCCGCCCGCTGCACACCTATCGCGAGTTCGCGGCCCAGATCGCCGCGACCGCCGCCAAGGACTGAGGCCATGATTTATTCGACCGCCACCATCCCGGTGAATCCGGAAGGCGAGACCAGGCTGACCCGCGCGCAGGCGTGGGCGGGCCTGGAGCTCAAGGCCCGCGACGCCCGGCTGTTCCTGCCGCCTGGCCTCTGCACCCGCTGCGACGTCGTCGAGGAAAGCGCGAGCCATTTCGTCCGTGACGCCACGATCGGCGGCGTCGACCTGCGGGAGATCGTCGTTTTGGAACCGCGGAGCAAGGTCACCTTCTTCCAAGCCGCGGGACCGCGCGAAGGCGCCATCGTCAACGAACTCTTCGAGGACGAGGCCGGGGCGCTGCAGCTGCGCTTCTACTGCTATCTCGGCCTGCGCGACAAAACGCCGAACGGTCCGGAGGAGCAGGCAGAACAGGCGCAGTTCGACGGCGACACGGGCTACCGGGCCGCGCTGCTGTCGACGCTGAAGCGCACCCGCGAACTGCTCGCGGCGGGCCAGCTCCAGGCCTGAGCCCAGGTGAGGGACCGTCTCCCTGGAGGCGGTCCCGCCTAGACCTGGCAGACCGGGCAGAAGAAGGTCGAGCGGCCGGCCTGGACCTCGCGGGCGATCACGCCCTTGCAGCCGGGCGTGGGGCAGGGCTGGCCTTCGCGGTCGTAGACCCGGAAGCGGTGCTGGAAGTAGCCCAGGGCCCCGTCGGCCGCGGCGAAGTCCTTCAGGGACGAGCCGCCCACCTCGACGGCCTCGGCCAGCACGTCCTTAATCGCCGTGGTCAGGGGCCCCAGCCGCTTGCCGGCGATCATCCCCGCCGGCTTGAACGGCGAGATGTGGGCCCGGTGCAGGGCCTCGCACACATAGATGTTGCCCAGGCCCGCGACGGTCTTCTGGTCCAGCAGCAGGGTCTTGGGCCCCTGCTTGCGACCGTTGAACCCCGCGACCAGGGTCTTGGCGTCGAAGGCGTCGCTGAGCGGCTCCGGCCCCATGGTCGCGAACCAGGGGTGGCGGTCGAGGCGGTCGGTGGCGATCAGGTCCATGAAGCCGAACCGGCGCGGGTCGTAATAGGTGACGACGGCGCCGGGTTCGGTCTCGAAGACCACGTGGGCGTGCTTGTCGTCGGGCGTGACTTCGCGGGCGAAGTCGCCGGGCCTCGTCGAGCCCTCCGGAGCGGCGATCTCGAAACGCCCGGTCATGCCCAGGTGCATCACCAGGGTGTCGCCGCGGTCGAGCGGGGCCAGCAGGTACTTGGCCCGGCGGTCCAGCCGCAGGATCTTCGCGCCCGTCAGCCGCTGGACGAAGCCGTCGGGCAGGGGGAAGCGCAGGTCGGGACGGTTGGCGCGCACGCGGGCCAGGCGCGCGCCGCTCAGCACCGGCTCCAGGCCGCGGCGCACGGTCTCGACTTCAGGCAATTCGGGCAAGGCGGACCTCGGAGGATGGCGGGTCGCCAGATATCGGGCATACCGCGCGCCGTTCCTAGAGCGGGACACGCAAAACCGGTGACGGACAAGCACGGGCGGTTATAAGAGCCCCATACCCCATCGGGCGCCACGGGCTGGCCCCGGACGATTTCGAGCGCCAAATTCGAGCAATGACATGACCAAGGCCTCCGCCACCTTCGGATTCAAGGACGTCGACGCCTCGGCCAAGGCCGGCCTGGTGCGCGGCGTGTTCGACCGGGTCGCCAAGAACTACGACCTGATGAACGACGTGATGAGCGGCGGCGTGCACCGGCTCTGGAAGGACGCGGTCGCCGCGCGCCTCAACCCCCAGCCGGGCGAGATCATCATCGACTGCGCCGGCGGCACCGGCGACATGGCCCGCCGCTTCGCCAAGCTTGCTCGTTCAGCGCAGGAGCGGCGCGGCGGGCCGGACGCCGTGATCAACATCATCGACTACAACGCCGAGATGATCGGCGCGGGGATCGAGAAGGGCGGCGCGCCGGAGATCACCTGGACGGTCGGCGACGCCCAGCGCCTGCCGCTGCCCGACGCCTATGCCGACGCCTATGTGATCTCGTTCGGCATCCGCAACGTCACCGACATCGACGCGGCCCTGCGCGAGGCGCGCCGGGTGCTGAAGCCCGGCGGCCGCTTCATCTGCCTGGAATTCTCCAAGCCGGTGACCGAGGCCCTGTCCAAGGCCTACGACGCCTATTCCTTCAAGCTGATCCCGCAGTTCGGCGAGTGGCTGGCCAAGGATCGCGACGCCTACCAGTACCTGGTCGAGAGCATCCGCCGCTTCCCCGACCAGAAGACCTTCGCGGGGATGATGGAGAACGCCGGCTTCAAGCGGGTGACGATCACCAACTTCACCGGCGGCGTCGCGGCGATGCACCAGGGCTGGGCGCTGTAGCGCCGTATCCCGCGGCGCCCGGAATTCAGGGCGCGATGCTCGCGGCGTAGTCGTAGAGCCGCTGGTCGAAGGCGTTGTGGCGCATGATCGACTCGCGCAGGGATGGGCTGATCGCGCGATCGCTCGGCCTTGTCGTCGTGACGTTCAGCTGGTCCAGGCTCGCGCCCTTCACCGCCGGCAGGACGTCGGCCAGCCGCGCCAGGTCCGCGTCCAGCGTTTCCTGCCGCCCCACCCAGGCGCAGGCGTCCAGGGTCGCCTTGGCGTTTTCCAGGGCCTGGTCCAGGTCGACCGTGTAGTTGTAGACGTGGTCGCCCAGCTGGCGGACCTGGCGGTTGTGGATGTTCTCGAAGACCACGTCCGTGGGCAGGTCGAAGAATTCCTCGACCGGATGGGCCTGGGCGGCCGCCACGTCCTCATGCGGCGCCCAAGGGAAGTTGCGCGCGTAATAGTACCAGGACAGCGAGCGTTCGATCGGGTCGCGCAGGACGGTCAGCAGCGCCGCGCCGGGAAAGAACCGCCGGGCGTCGGTCACGCTGATATGCCCGACGACGACGTCGTAGTGCGCCAGCGCGTCAGCCTCGGCCTGGGTCATGACCGAGGCGTTGACGGACGGGCTCACGGCCTCGTCGCCCACCTGGCGTCGCAAGGTGTCGTGCAGGCTCATGCCGGCGGTCTTGGGCACATGAAGGAAAACGGCATAGGTCATTGGCGATGAAATCCTGCGTACTGAGCACACCCGTCAAGCCCCCACATCGCGCCTGACCGCCTCGAACGTTTGGCGCGCGCCGCGCCTCTTCGCAACCCGCCTTTGGTGTTCCGCCCTTGACCGGAAGGCCCGGAGCGGGCTTTGAGGCCTGAGCATGACAGAGCCCTCCCGCTTCGACCTCGCGCCCGGCGCCTTCCCGTTCGTCGCCGCATGAGCCGCGTCGCCGCCCTTCTGCGCCTGATCGCCGCCGGCTGGGCCCTGGTCCGGGCCGACGCCCTGGTTCCGCGCGAGCTGGAGCCGGTCCTTCCGCCGTCGGCGCTCTGGGCGGGTCGCGCCCTGCGGCTGTTCGCCGGCGGCGCCGCGTGCAAGGGCCGGCCCGGCGAGCGCCTGGCGCGGGTGCTGGAGCACGAGGGTCCCGCCGCGATCAAGATGGGCCAGTTCCTGTCGACCCGGGCCGACATCTTCGGAAGCCAGTTCGCCGAGGACCTGTCGCACCTGAAGGATCGCCTGCCCGCCTTCCCGCTGGAGATCGCCAAGGCCGAGATCGAGCGCGGCCTTGGCCGGCCGCTCGACACGCTCTACGCCAGTTTCGAGACCTCGATCGCCGCCGCCTCGCTGGCCCAGGCCCATTCGGCGACCTTGCTGGACGGGACCCGGGTGGCGGTGAAGGTCCTGCGGCCGGGCATCGAGCGCCAGGTCGCCCGTGACAGCGCCGCCCTGCGCCTGGCCGCCGACCTGGCCGAGCGTCTGGTTCCCGCCGCCCGCCGCCTGCGGCCGCGCGAGTTCGTCGAGGTGGTGATCCGGGCCCTGGACCTGGAGCTGGACCTGCGCTTCGAGGCCGCCGGCTGCGCCGAGTTGGGCGAGGCCATGAAGCTGGACCCCTACATGCGCGCGCCGCAGGTCGTGTGGGACGGGGTCGGCAAGCGGTTCCTGACCCTGACCTGGGCCACGGGCCTGGCCCTGTCGGACCCCGCCGCCCTGGAGCAGCCGGGTCTGGACCGTAAGGCCCTGGCCGAGGCCGTGACGCGCGGCTTCCTGGCCCAGGCCCTGGACCACGGGCTGTTCCACGCCGACCTGCACGAAGGCAACCTGTTCGTCAGCGCCCCGGCCTCGATCGTGGCGGTCGACTACGGCATCCTGGGCCGCCTGGGCCAAGCCGAGCGCAAGTACCTGGCCGAGATCCTGTACGGCTTCCTCAATCGCGACTATCCGCGCGTGGCGGCGGTGCATTTCGACGCCGGCTACGTGCCCGCCCACCAGGATCGCGACGCCTTCGCCCAGGCCCTGCGGGCGGTGGGCGAGCCGGTGTTCGGCCGCGACGCCCAAGGCGTCTCGATGGGCAAGCTCTTGGCCCAGCTGTTCGAGATCACCGCCCTGTTCGACATGGCCCTGCGCCCGGAACTGGTGCTGCTGCAGAAGACCATGGTCACGGTCGAGGGCGTGGCCCGCCGCATCGACCCGACCCACGACCTGTGGGCCGCCGCCGACCCGGTGGTGCGCCGCTGGATCGCCCGCGAGCTGTCGCCGACCGCCAAGGTCCGCGACTTCGCCGACGAGGCCGTGCGGGCGATCCGCGCCCTGGCCCGCCTGGCCGAGACGCCGACCGTTCCGGCCGTCGTGGTCGAGCAGCGCCCTGCCCGGCCGCTGCTGTGGTTCCTGGCCGGCGCGGCGGTGGCGGGCCTGGCCTTCGCCACGGGCGCTTGGCTGGTTTAGGAGCCCGCGCCCCGTTCTCGACGCTTGCTCGCGGCCACTGCTCAAGCGGGCGCTCTGCCGGCGCGCCGGCAAACGCCTTCACCCCTCACCCTCCCACGCTTCGCGCGGGCCCCTCCCTCTCCCCTCCGGGAGAGGGGTTCGGACACGCTCTGGTCTTCATCAAGTCCAGGGGAGCGGCGTGGTCCGCCCCCCTGGGTCCCGGTCGCCCGCCAGGCGAGCCGGGAAACGAAGGGAGGGCGCGGTGGGGCCGCTCGCCTTCCCTTCGGCGCCTCCCCCTGGGCGCGCTGGAACGGCGGCTTAGCTGTCGCCGGCGACGGAGGTCCGATCGCGGGACGCGGTGGTTCGCCGACCCTGGCCCGCCTTCTGCGTCGCCCAATAGACCGCGCCGTCGTCGGGCTTGAACATGGTGCGCGGCGCCCCCGTCTTGGTGACCACCGCGAAGACGTTGTCCTTGGGGTCGTAGATCAGGGTGTCGCCATTGGCGCGCTTCAGGGTTTCGGCGCCGGCCGGCGGGTGGCCGACGAAGGCGTGGGTCTTGCGGACATAGTCATCGACATCGGCGGCGGCGAACTCGGCGCCGTAGCGCTCGAAGCCCCGCTGGGCGTTCTCCTCGGCCGTGCGCGTGCGGTTGGCCGCCCACATCGGCTTGCCCGCCACCTTGCGCACCGGCGCGTCGCGCGGGTCGGGCCGGGTGGGCGCGCTGTCATAGGACGGCGCGTCGCGATCGGACGCCGGCTCGGCCGCCGAAGCGACGTCGCCGGCCTTGGGCGCCTTCACCGCTGAAGCGCCGCCGTCGCAGGCCCCGACGCTCAAGGCCACGGCGACAATCGCGAACGCGGAAAGCCAGGACGCGCACCGTACCGTCATGATCGATCTCCAGGTGTTTCCTCTACTTTTACGATTAAGAACGAAGAAAGAACGGATGTCGAGTCCCTGTTAAGGTTTTTGCGCGAAGGGGCTTACGCTGGAGCGCGCGTCGCTCTATGCGCCTGGAGGCGAGACGCGCCGGAGGCCGATGACATGACCGAGAAGCGGGTTCTTCTGATCGTGGGCGGCGGCATCGCCGCCTACAAGGCGCTGGAACTGACGCGGCTGCTGCGCAAGGCCGGCGTCGGCGTGCGGCCGATCCTGACCAAGTCGGGCGCCGAGTTCGTCACTCCCCTCTCCCTTTCCGCCCTCGCCGAGGACAAGGTCTATAGCGAGCTGTTCTCGCTGACCGACGAGGCCGAGATGGGCCATATCGAGCTGTCGCGCTCGGCCGACCTGGTGGTGGTGGCGCCGGCGACCGCCGACCTGATCGCCAAGGCCGCCCACGGCCTGGCCGGCGACCTGGCCTCCACGACCCTGCTGGCCACCGACAAGCCGGTGCTGATGGCCCCGGCCATGAACGTGCGGATGTGGCTGCACCCGGCGACCCAGCGCAACCTGGCGACCCTGAAGGCCGACGGCGTGACGTTCGTCGGTCCCGACGAGGGCGCCATGGCCTGCGGCGAGTTCGGCCCCGGACGTCTGGCCGAGCCGCCGGTGATCTTCGAGGCGATCATGGCCGCGCTCGCCGGACCCGCCGCCCGGCCGCTGGTCGGCAAACACGCCCTGGTCACCGCCGGCCCGACCTTCGAGCCGATCGACCCGGTGCGCGGCATCACCAACCGCTCCAGCGGCCGGCAGGGCTACGCCATCGCCGGCGCCCTGGCCAAGCTGGGCGCGCGGGTGACGCTGGTCAGCGGCCCCGTGGCCCTGCCCACCCCGCTGGGCGTCGACCGCGTCGACGTCGAGACCGCGCGCGACATGCTGGCCGCCTGCCAGGCCGCCCTGCCCGCCGATGTCGGGGTGTTCGTGGCCGCTGTCGCCGACTGGCGCATCGACGAGGTGTTCGGCGTCAAGCTGAAGAAGGACAAGGGCGGCCCGCCCGCCCTGACCTTCGTCGAGAACCCCGACATCCTGGCGACGCTTTCGGCCTCCGGACCGAAGCGCCCGAAGCTGGTGATCGGCTTCGCGGCCGAGACCAACGATGTCGAGATGCACGCCCGCGCCAAGCTGGCGCGCAAGGGCTGCGACTGGATCATCGCCAACGACGTCACCGAGCCCGGGGTGATGGGCGGCGACGAGAACGCCGTCCTGCTGATCTCCAAGGACAAGACCGAACGCTGGACGCGGGCCGCCAAGAATTCCGTGGCCCACGACCTCGCCCAACGCATAGCCCAATCCCTGGAAACGAGCCTTTCATGACCACCCCGCACATCCCCGTCGTCCAACTGGCCCACGCCGAGGGCCTGCCCCTGCCCGCCTATGAGACCAACGGCGCGGCCGGCATGGACCTGCGGGCCGCGGTGGACGAGGACGCGCCGCTGGTGCTGAAGCCGGGCGCGCGCTTCATGGTCCCCACGGGCCTGGCCTTCGCCGTGCCGCTGGGCTTCGAGGCCCAGGTGCGGCCGCGCTCGGGCCTGGCCGCCAAGGCCGGCGTCACCTGCCTGAACACCCCCGGCACCATCGACAGCGACTATCGCGGCGAGGTGAAGGTGATCCTGATCAATCTGGGGGAAGAGGACTTCACGATCCGCCGGGGCGATCGCATCGCCCAGCTGGTGATCGCGCCCGTGGTCCAGGCTTCGTGGGGCCTGACGACCAGCCTGGACGAGACGGCGCGCGGCGCGGGCGGCTTCGGCTCGACCGGCGGGCGCTAAACTCTGGAGCGGCGGCGACCAGCCGCCGCGTTCTCAGCCCCCGTGCAGGGCGGGCGACATCGCCAGATAGCCGCCGAACCCCGCCGCGAAGGCGGCGGCCGCCAGCCACAGGACGGGGCGGAACATCGAGAGCGGGCCGCTTCGGGCGTTCATCGGGGCGTTCATGGGCGCTTCCTGGGCGACAGCACGGAACGAACAGCTCCGTCCTTGGAAATACGCGCGCACAGCTCCCCCGGTTGCCGACGCTCGAAGATTAATGGGTGATTCGCCCGCAGCGAGAAAGTGCGCTGAAGACACGCTCCGGCGCTATGCGAACGCGCCGGATCACACCGTTCGCGCGACGTGACGACGCAGGCTTGAGCTTTCGCTCCAGACCCGGTTGATTTTTGGACGGGTGCGTCCATTTATCCCTTGCCCGGGACGTAGGTCCGATATATCGCCCCGGTCCATCGGGTTGTTTTCAGGATCGTCACGTCCATGGCCGCCGCGTCCAACAAGAAGCTTGTTCCCCTGATCGTCGGCGGCGTGGCCGTCGTGGCGCTGGTCGTCGGGGGCGGACTGTGGTTCGTCGACAAGCAGCGCTACGAGACCACCGACAACGCCTTCGTCCAGGCCGACACCGTGCAGGTCAGTCCGCAGGTCTCGGGCTATGTCGCCGAGGTGCTGGTGGCCGACAACCAGCGGGTCGAGGCCGGCCAGGTGGTCGCGCGCATCGACCCCGCACCCCTGCAGGCCAAGCTGGACCAGGCCATCGCCAACGCCCAGGCCCTGGAAGCCGCCATCAAGGGCGTCGACGACAAGGCCGCCCTCGAACAGGCGATGATCGCCCAGCGCGCCGCCGGCGTCGCCAGCGCCCAGGCCGACCAAGGCCGCGCCAAGGCCGACCTGGTGCGTTACGACGCCCTGGCCAAGCAGGGCTGGGTGTCCACCCAGAAGGTCCAGACCACTCAAGCCAGCGCCGCCCAGTCGGCCGCCGCCGTGCAGAGCGCTCAAGCCGCCCTGGAAGCCGAACGCCGCACGGCGGAGTCGCTGGGCTCGGCCCGCGCCCAGACCGTGGCCCAGGCCGCCGCCGCCCGCGCCGCCGTCGAGCAGGCCCGCATCGACTTGGACCGCACCGTGATCCGCGCGCCCGCCTCCGGCGTGGTCGGGGCCCGCGCCGTGCGCCCCGGCCAGCTGGTCTCGCCGGGCGTGGCCCTGATGTCGATCGTTCCGGTCGGCCAGGGCTATATCGTCGCCAATTTCAAGGAGACCCAGGTCGCCCGCCTGCGCGTGGGCCAGCCGGTCGAGATCAAGGCCGACGCCTTCGGCAAGAGCGTGATCCACGGCAAGCTGGACAGCTTCGCCCCGGCCACCGGCCAGGAGTTCGCCCTCATCCCGGTCGAGAACGCCGTGGGCAACTTCACCAAGATCACCCAGCGCCTGCCGGTGAAGATCGTCGTCGAGAAGTCGGAATTGGGCTCGGCCCTGCGCCCCGGCCTGTCGGTCGACGTCAAGGTCGACGTGCGCGACCGATCGGGCCCCTCGTTCGCCGAGGCCGGCCAGCCGAACGCGCCGCAACTGGCCCAGCGCGGCGTGGCGCGCTAGGCGCGTCAGGCCAGGAGCCCGGTCATGACCGACGCCGCCCTCCCCGCCCAGGCCGCGCCCAAGCCGGCCGCGCCGGCCCAGGAGATCGACTGGGGCCGGCTGATGCTCGGCTTCGGGGCCATGGTCATCGGCCAGTTCATGGCCATCCTCGACATCCAGATCGTGGCGGCTTCGCTGCCGCAGATCCAGGCCGGGGTGGGCGCCAGCGCCGACCAGGTCAGCTGGATCCAGACCGCCTACCTGATCCCCGAGGTCGTGATGATCCCGCTGTCGGGATATCTGTCGCGGCTGTGGGGGACGCAGCGCGTCTACCTGATGTCGTGCACCGGCTTCATCGTCATGAGCGTGCTGACGGGCCTGTCCTCGTCGATCGACATGATGATCATCACCCGGGCCCTGCAGGGCTTCATCGGCGGGGCGATGATCCCGACGGTGTTCGCCGTGGCCTTCACCGCCTTCCCGCCCGAGCGGCGGGTGACGGCCAGCGTGATCATGGGCCTGATCGTCACCCTGGCCCCGACGGTCGGCCCCACCCTGGGCGGCCACCTGACCGAGTGGCTCAGCTGGCGTTGGCTGTTCTTCATCAACGTGCCGACCGGCCTGGTCGTGCTGTTCGGCGTGGCCCGCTGGGGCCAGTTCGACAAGGGCGACCCCAGCCTGGCCAAGGGCTTCGACTGGTTCGGCCTGGCGGTCATGGCCATCTTCCTGATGAGCATGCAGTTCGTGCTGGAGGAAGGCTCCAAGGACGGCTGGTTCGAGGACAGCGGCATCCTGGCCCTGACCGTGACGGCCGTCGTCACCGGCGTGGTCTTCGTCTGGCGCTCGCTGAGCTATCGCAACCCGATCGTCGAGCTGCGGGCCTTCGCCAACCGCAACTTCAGCATCGGCGTGATGATGACGGCCGTGTCGGGGGCCAGCCTGTTCGGCGGCACCTTCCTGCTGCCGCAGTTCCTGGGCCGGGTGCGGCACTATTCGGCCTCGGAAGTCGGCACCACCATGGTGGTCTCGGGCCTGTCGATGTTCGCCACCGGACCGATCGCCGGCCGCCTGGTGCGCCAGATGGACCCGCGCATCCCGATGTTCATCGGCTTCCTGCTGGCGGGCTGGGGCATGTACATGGCCCATGGCGTGACCAAGGACTGGGGCTTCTGGGAGTTCGCCGGGGTCCAGGCTTGCCGGGGCGTGGGGGTGATGATCGCCATGATCGCCACCCAGCAGGTGACGATGAGCACCCTGCCCCAGCACATGGTCAAGAACGCCTCGGGCCTGGTGAACCTGGCCCGCAACACCGGCGGCGCGATCGGCCTGGCCCTGCTGGCCACGGCGATCACCAACCAGACGGCGCTGTACTATATGGGCCTGTCGGACGAGATGGGTCAGGGCGACGCCCGGATCGCCAGCATGATGACCGGCCTCGCCGCGCGCATGCAGCAGCTGGGCGTGGCCGATCCGGACGGCGCGGCGCGCAAGGCGATCAGCGGCATGTTGAGCCAGCAGGCCACGGTGCTGGCCTTCGGCGACAGCTTCACCCTGCTGGCCTATGGCTGCTTCATAGCCGCCGCCGTCTCGCTGCTGGCCAAGCCGGCCAGGAACGCTCCTCCTCCCCCTTCGGACGCGCACTGACATGCCTAGAGTCGCTGGCCAGATCGATGTCGCCAAGACCGAAGCCATCCTCGACGCCGCCGTCGAGGTGATCGGCCAGCGCGGCCTGGGCGCGCCGATGGAGGCGATCGCCAAGCGGGCGGGCGTCTCCAAGCAGACCGTCTACAACCACTACGGCTCCAAGGCCGAACTGATGCGGGCCCTGATGCAGCGGCGGGTGGAATCCATCACCGCCCCGCTGCGCGATCCCGGCGCCGTCGACAATCCGACGCAGACCCTGGAGGCCTACGCGCTCTCGCTGCTGGAGACCCTGATCACCAACAAGAGCTATTCGATGATGCGGGTGATCATGCTGGGCGCGGGCGAGATGCCCGATGTCGCCCAGGAGGTCTACGAGGCCGGCCCCCTGAGCGCCCGTCGTCAGCTGGCCGCCTTCCTGAAGGCCGAGACCGAGCTGGGCCGCATGAAGGTCGAGGACTTCGACCAGGCCGCGGAACTGTTCTCCGGCATGGTCATGGGCCAGAGCCAGATGCGCTCGCTGCTGCGCCTGCCGTCCGACAAGACGCCGGAAGAGTACCGCCGTCTCGCGCGCGAGGCCGCCGAGCGCTTCATGCGCGCCTACGCCCCATAGAAAAGGCCCCCGCCGCATGGCGAGGGCCCTGTCTTCTTCGCGATGCCGCCGAGCCCTAGGCTTCGGCTTCGTCGGGCATGCCCATCATGTGGAAGCCCGCGTCGACGTGGACGACCTCGCCGGTGGTCGAGCGACCCAGGTCCGATACCAGCCAAAGAGCCGCGCCGGCCACGCCCTCCATCGAGGTGTCTTCCTTCATGGCGCTGAACGCCCGGCCCTGGGCGATCATGCCGCGGCCGCCGGCGATGCCGGCCAGGGCCAGGGTGCGCATGGCGCCGGCCGAGATGGCGTTGCAGCGGATGCCCTTGGGGCCCAGGTCGCGGGCGATGTAGCGGGTCGCCGCTTCCAGGGCGGCCTTGGCCACGCCCATGGTGTTGTAGTTCGGGATGGTCCGCTCCGACCCCAGATAGGTCATGGTGATCAGCGAGCCGCCGTTCGGCATGATCTTCGCGGCGCGCTTGGCGACGTCCACGAAGCTGAAGGCCGAGATGTTCATGGCCAGCAGGAAGCCGTCACGGGTGGTGTTGTCGACGAACGAGCCCTTCAGCTCGTCCTTGTTGGCGAAGGCCACCGAGTGGACCACGAAGTCGATCGCGCCAAACTTCTCTTCAATTGCCTTGAAGGCCGCGTCCATCGAGGCGTCGTCGGTGACGTCGGCCGGGACCAGGGTGGTGACGCCGATGCTCTCGGCCAGCGGCCGCACGCGGCGCTCGAGCGCTTCGCCCTGGTAGGTGAAGATCATCTCGGCGCCCTGGGCGGCGAGCTGCGAAGCGATGCCCCAGGCGATCGAATTATGGTTCGCGACGCCCATGACGAGGCCCTTCTTGCCTCGCATCAGCTCGCCCTTGGGGAATGCGTAATCGTCGGCCATGGCTTGGCTCTCCTGGAATCCTTGAGCGCTAGCTAGCAGGCGCTCGTTGTTCGCGGAACCCTTCAGACGGGATCAATGTCGAGGCCTGCGGGCGACAGGCCGGCCCGGGCGCGGGTGTGGAGGGCCTGGAACGCTGCTTCCAGATGCCGGGCGAAGGCGACGGGGTCGAACACCGACGAGGTCCGCAAAGACTTGTCCAGGCGGGTTTTCAGCGCTTGGAGCGCCGCTCGATCCGAGGCCAGGCGCACGGCGGCGGCGACATAGGCCTGGACGTCCGGCGCGATCAGTTCGGGCAGGCCCAGCGCGGTCAGCAGGCTGGCGCCGACCCGGCTGGCGAAGCTCTTGCCTGGAAGGGTCAGGAGCGGAACTCCCATCCGCAGGGCGTCGCTGGCCGTGGTGTGGGCGCCGTAGGGCCAGGTGTCGAGCACCAGGTCGGCCAGGCCCTGGCGCGCCAGATGATCGGCGTGCGGGGCGGGCGCGGCGAAGATCAGGCGCTCGGGATCGATCCCCGCCTCCTCCGCCCGGGCCCGCAGGTTGGCGGCGACGCCGGGCGAGCCTTCGTAGAGCCACAGCACCGCGCCGGGCGCGCCGGCCAGGATCGTCATCCAGGCGGTGAAGGTCTCCGGCGTGATCTTGGCCGGATTGTTCAGGCAGGCGAACACGAGGGCGTCGTCCGGCAGTCCGGCGTCGGCGCGGCTGGCGGTCGCTTCGGGCGCGGCCAGGGCGTCATTGGGCTGGTAGAGCGGCAGGCGGACCACCGCCTCGCTCCAATCACCTTCCGCCCCCGGCGGCAGCACCACCGCGTCGGCGACCGCATAGTCGACATAGGGGGCCGCCAAAGTCCCGGGATAGCCCAGCCAGCTGACCTGAACCGGCGCGGCGCGATGGGCCAGGATTCCCGGCCGGCCGTCCTGGGTGTAGCCCTTCAGGTCCACCACGATGTCGACGCCCAACTCGCGGGCCAGAGACGCCACGGCGGCGTCGGACATCCGGCGCACGTCGATCCGGCGCTCGAACGTCGCGTCGATCCGCTCGCGCAGGGCGCCGCCCAGGTCGGGACCGTAGGACAGGGCGATAATCTCGAACCGCTCGCGATCGTGGGCCTCCAGCAGGCCGGCCATGAGCCGGGCGGTGGCGTGGTCGTGCAGGTCGGCCGACAGATAGGCGACGCGGATCCGGTCGCCCGGCGGGCGCGGCGGCCAGACGGGGGTCGGCGCGACGGGCGGCGCGGCCAGGCCGGCGACGACACGATGCAGGGCCGGGTCGTCGAACGCCGACAGGGCCGCGAACGGGCCGACGGCCGGCCGCCCCGCCTCCAGCTCGGCTCGGATGGCCGCCAACAGGGCCGCGTCGTCCCGCCAGTCGCAGACCAGGCGGCGCGCATGCAACAGGTCGCCGACGGCGCGGGGATGGCGGGGGTCCTGGGCGACCACCCGCTCCAGGTCCAGAGCCGCCTCAGCGGGTCGCCCGAGCAGCATCAGCAAGGCGGCGCGGTTGGCCAGGGGCTGGGGTTGATTGGGCGCGGCGGCGCGGGCCTGGTCGTGGGCCGCCAGGGCCTGGTCGAACCGGCCGAGGTCCGACAGCGCCCCGCCGCGATTGCACAGGGCGTCCACGAAGCCCGGCGACAGCGCCAGGGCGCGGTCGTAGGCCGCCAAGGCCTCTTCCGTCCGTCCGAGGCGGCGCAGGGCCACGCCCTGGGCGTTCAGGACCATCGGATTGGCGGGATCGGCCGCCAGGGCGGCGGCGCAGGCGGACAGGCCCTCCTCGAACCGCTCAAGCGAGACCAGCGCGGCGGCGCGCGCCGTCAGCACGCCGGCCCGGGCGGGATCCAGCGCCAGGGCGCGGTCGAGGGCGTCCAGGGCCTCCGCCGTTCGTCCCAGCGCCAGCCGCGACACCCCCAGCATGTGCCAGGCGGCCGTCGCGCCGGGATCGTCGCGGACCAGGCGCTCGCACAGCGCCGCCGCCTCGGCGGCACGGCCGGTCTGGTAGAGGTCGAAGGCTTGGCGCGCGGTCATGGCCTGAACCGCCCGCCCCGCCGGATCAGTCGGCCTTGCTGAAGATCAGCGTGCCGTTGGTGCCGCCGAAGCCGAAGCTGTTGGACATCACCGTGGTCAGCGGCTTGTCCGAACGCTCCAGCAGGATCGGCAGGTCGGCGAACTCGGGATCGAGGTTTTCGATGTTGGCGCTCTTGGCGGCGAAGCCGTTGTCGAGCATCAGGATCGAGTAGATCGCCTCCTGCGCCCCGGCCGCGCCCAGGCTGTGCCCGGTCAGCGACTTGGTCGAGGAGATCAGCGGGGCCTTGTCGCCGAACACGTCGCGGACCGCGCCCATCTCCTTGCTGTCGCCGACCGGCGTGGAGGTGCCGTGCGGGTTCAGGTAGTCGATGGTCCGGCCGCCGGCCTCGGCCATGGCGATCTTCATGCAGCGCGCAGCGCCCTCGCCGGACGGGGCGACCATGTCGAAACCGTCCGAATTGGCCGCGTAGCCGACCACTTCGCCGTAGATCTTGGCCCCGCGCGCCTTGGCGTGTTCGTATTCTTCCAGCACCACGATGCCGGCGCCGCCGGCGATCACGAAGCCGTCGCGGTCCTTGTCGTAGGCGCGGCTGGCCACGGCCGGACGGTCGTTGAAGTTGCTGCTCATCGCGCCCATGGCGTCGAACAGGCTGGACAGGGTCCAGTCCAGTTCCTCGCAGCCGCCGGCGAAGACGATGTCCTGCTTGCCCATCTGGATCTGCTCGGCGCCCGCGCCGATGCAGTGGGCGCTGGTCGCGCAGGCCGAGCTGATCGAATAGTTGATGCCGCGGATCTTGAACCAGGTCGACAGCACGGCCGACGGGCCCGAGCTCATGGCCTTGGGCACCGCGAACGGACCGATCCGCTTGGGGCCCTTTTCCTTGGTGGTGGCCGCCGCCTCGACGATCACCCGCGTGGACGGACCGCCCGAACCGACGATCAGCCCCGTGCGCTCGTTGGAGACCTCGGTCTCCTCCAGGCCGGCGTCGGCGATCGCCTGTTCCATGGCGATGTGCGCATAGGCCGTGCCGGGCGCCAGGAAGCGCGCGGCGCGGCGATCGACCAGGGCTTCCCAGCTGTCCAGCTTGACGCTGGCGTGAACCTGGCAGCGGAAGCCCAACTCGGCGTACTCCGGCGCGAAAACCACGCCGGACTTGGCTTCACGCAGTGAGGCGAGCACCTCATTGGCGTTGTTGCCGATGGACGAGACGATCCCCAGTCCGGTGACGACGACGCGACGCATGAATAATCCTCTTTTCTTCCCCCGATCCAGAAGGGGTCGACTCTAGAGCGGCCGACCCTGCGACTGGATCAAGACGCCATCTGCTCGGCGGTGAACAGGCCGACCTTCAGGTCCTTGGTTTCGTAGATGACCTTGCCGTCGGCTTCCAATACGCCGTCCGCGATGCCCATCACCAGCTTGCGCATGATGACGCGCTTCAGGTCGATCTTGTAGACGACCTTCTTGATGTCCGGCGTGACCTGGCCGGTGAACTTCACCTCGCCCACGCCCAGGGCGCGGCCGCGGCCGGGACCGCCGGACCAGCCCAGGAAGAAGCCGACCAGCTGCCACAGGGCGTCCAGGCCCAGGCAGCCGGGCATGACGGGGTCGCCGATGAAGTGGCAGGCGAAGAACCACAGGTCCGGATTGATGTCGAACTCGGCCTCGACATAACCCTTGCCGTACTTGCCGCCTTCGGACTCGATGCGGACGATGCGATCGAACATCAGCATCGGCGGCGCCGGCAGCTGGGCGTTGCCGGGGCCGAACAGTTCGCCTCGGCCGCAGGCCAGGAGCTCGTCGAAGGTGTAGGAACTTTGTTGCATGGCCTCGCCCTAGCACGGCGGCGGGCCGCGCCTCAATGTTACTTTCGGTAACGCGTGTGATCGCCAATCGCTGCCCAAGGGCTGAAACGGGGCGAAAACGTCCTATTCCTTGCACTGCACCTGAGGCGCGGCTCCCCAAATTTCACTTTGCGGCGCCCAGCCCGACTCGCCGTCGGCCTTCAGCTTGCACCAGCCCTTTTCGCAACGGTCGAGACCGGCGGTCGAGCGGCCGGCCAGATAGGCGCTGATCCGCGCGTCGGGCTTGGGCTGGGCCCGCAGCGCCAGGGGCGTGGGCTGGACGCGCATGGCGGTGCGGCGGCCGTCGGTGGTGCGCTTGTGCACCCAGGCCAGGTTGCCCTCGGGATCGCAGATCCTGCGCCACTCGCGGGTTTCGGCCACCACCTGCACCGGCATGCCCTTGGCCTTGTAGATCCACAGCAGGCGGTGCGCCTCGTCCGGCCCGACGCGCGCGTTCACCTCGCCGTACTTTAGCGACACGTAGCGCGGCACCTCCATGCCCGACGGCGTGACCTTGGGGCCTTGCGCCCAGGCGGCGCCCGCTCCGAGCACGGCCAGTCCGGCCACGACGAGCGTCAAGGCGCCGAGCGAACGATGTTTGCAATTCGTCGGCATGTTGCTTGGCCGCACCCGGCCCCTTTGCTACTGATTTCAAACACCCGCCTGGCGCCCCATTTGGGAAACGCCCAATTGGGGAAGGCTTTTCGAACCGCTCATGTCAGCTCGCAAGCTCAAAGTCATCGTCACCCGCAAACTCCCCGATCCGGTGGAGACGCGGATGTGCGAGCTGTTCGACACCCAGCTGAACGTCACCGACAAACCCTTGACGGCCGATGAACTGGTCGAGGCCATGAACCAGGCCGACGTGCTGGTGCCCACCATCACCGACCGCATCGACAGCCGCCTTCTGTCGCGATCCGGCGACCGCCTCAAGCTGATCGCCAATTTCGGGGCGGGCGTGGACAATATCGACGTCGCCACGGCCAATGCCCGGGGCATCATCGTCACCAACACCCCCGGCGTGCTGACCGAGGACACCGCCGACCTGACCATGACCCTGATCATGGCCGCCTCGCGCCGGATCGTCGAGGGCGCGGAGGTGGTCAAGGCCGGCGGCTTCCACGGCTGGTCGCCGACCTGGATGCTGGGCCGCCGCCTGTGGGGCAAGCGCCTGGGCATCATCGGCATGGGCCGCATCGGCCAGGCCGTGGCCCGCCGCGCCAAGGCCTTCGGCATGCAGGTGCACTATCACAACCGCAAGCCCGTCAGCCCGCGCATCGCCGAGGAACTGGGCTGCACCTATTGGGAAAGCCTGGACCAGATGCTGGCCCGGATGGACTTCATCTCGGTCAACTGCCCGCACACTCCCGCGACCTACCATCTGCTGTCGGCCCGCCGGCTCAAGCTGCTGCGGCCCCACGCGATCGTCGTCAACACAGCCCGCGGCGAGGTGATCGACGAAGGGGCCCTGGCGAACATGCTGGCGCGCGGCGAGATCGCCGGGGCGGGCCTGGACGTCTACGAGCACGAGCCGGCCATCAACCCCAAGCTCCTGAAGCTGCCCAATGTCGTGCTGCTGCCCCACATGGGCTCGGCCACCGTCGAGGGCCGCGTCGACATGGGCGAGAAGGTCATCGTCAACGTGAAGACCTTCATGGACGGCCACCGCCCGCCGGACCGCGTCATCCCGTCGATGCTCTGATCCCACAAGCTTGACCGCGTAGGCCAATCGCGCTCCTGTCGCCGGAGTTGTGTTCGGGGGCTTACATGATTTCTCGGCGTGGGGTGTTGGCCGGCGGCGCCGTCGCGCCGGCGGTGCTGGGCGCGGCCGTGGCGGCTCCGGCCGCCCAGATCCCTCCGACCCTCGACGAGCTTCTGGCCCCGTCCACCCTTCTGGGCGCGGCGCTCTCGCCGAACGGGACCCAGCTGGCGGTGCTGCGCGTGGAGCACGAGCGCGAGCAGCTCAAGGCCTACGTCCTGTTACAGCATACCGACCAGACCAAGGCGGCGCCGACGGTGGTGCTGATCGGGGACTACGACGTCCAGCGGATCGAATGGGCCAACGACGAGCGGCTGCTGATCTGGGTCGACGTGCACAAGGAGCTGGACGGCAGGCCCACCCGCGTCCGCTACGGCGACCTCTATTTCGACGTGCCCAAGAGCCGCATCCTGTCGATGAACCTGGACGGCTCGGAGTCCGCCCTGCTGTTCGGCCAGGAGGAGCGGCTCCTGCGCGAGTTCGACCTGGCCACGGTCGTCGACACCCTGTCCGACGATCCCAACCAGGTCCTGATGCAGGCCTGGGACAGCCAGAAGCTCTGCTACGTCCTCTACAAGGTCGACGTGCGGACCGGGGCGGCGACCTTCTTCGAGCGCGGGTCGCAGACGACCTACGGCTGGTTCACCCAGAACGGCGTGCCCGTCGTGCGCTTCGATTCCAACCGCCGAGGCACGGTGGTGTCGATGTTCACCCGCGCCCCGGGGGCGTCGGACTGGACCCTGTATCGCAAGCTGCGACGCGACGAGATGCGCAAGTTTTCCGATCTGGAGGTCGTCGGCTCGACGCCGGACGTCGGCGTCCTGCTGGTCGCTTCGGAACGCGACGGCGACGACGGCAAGGTGCTGCGGCGGTTCGACCTCAACAAGCTGGAGCTCGGCGACGCCGTCGTGGCCAAGCCGGGCCGCGACATCACCGGCGTGTTCATCGACGAACGCAGCCACCTGATCGCCGCCTCGTTCACCGAGGACCGCAACGACTACCTGTTCTTCGAACCTGGTCTGAAGACCCAGTTCGACCAGCTGTCGGCGGTGTTCCGCAACGACGCCAATGTCGGGTTCGTCGACGTCAGCCTCGACCACAAGCGCTTCGTGCTGAGCACCACCAACCCGACGGATCCCGGCTCGCTGTGGTTCTACGACGCGGCGGGGTCGCTGAACCTGCTGGGCCAGACCAAGCCCTGGCTGAACGGGCGCCTGGCGCCGATGAGCGTGCTGAAGCTGAAGAGCCGCGACGGCCTGGACCTGACCGCCTACCTGACCCTGCCCATCGGCGAGGCGACCGGACCACGGCCCCTGATCGTCGTCCCGCACGGCGGGCCGGAGATGCGGGACGACTACAGCTTCGACAACTTCGTCCAGGCCTTCGCGGCCAAGGGCTGGGCCGTCCTGCAGGTCAATTTCCGGGGTTCGGGCGGCTATGGCCGCGCCTTCGCCGACGCCGGCCGCAAGCGCTGGGGCGTCGAGATGCAGAACGACGTCGAGGACGCCCTGGCGGCGGCGCTGACCACGGGCAAGCTCGACACCCGCCGCGTGGCCATCTGCGGGGCCAGCTACGGCGGCTACGCGGCCCTGATGGGCGCGGTGAAGACCCCGGACGCCTATCGCGCCGTGGTCTCGATCGCCGGGGTCAGCCACCTCGACGATTTCCTGGCCAACGCCCGCGACGAGGACGGCGCGGATTCGCCGACCTACCAGTACTGGGTCAAGACGATCGGCGATCCCGTGGCCGACAAGGCCCTGCTGGCCGCCAGCTCGCCCGCCCTGCGCGCCCGCGAGATCAAGGCGCCGGTGCTGCTGATCCACGGAACCCTGGATTCGATCGTCCCGGTCGAACAGTCCAAGACCATGAACAGGGCGCTGAAGGCCGCCGGCGCCTCGGTCAAATACAACCAGATCGCCTGGATCGGCCACCGGGGCTGGGACCGGTTCACCACCCGCAATATCCTCAACCAGGCGATCGAGCACATCGCCAAGGCGTTCGACCAGGCCTAGCCGCCGCAGCTGGGACAGGCCGGGTCGGCGCCGATCCTCACCGTGCGGGTCTCGGCCGCCAGGGCGTCGTAGATCAGCAGGCGGCCGGCCAGGGTATGGCCGGCCCCGGTGATCGCCTTGACCGCCTCCAGGGCCATCATCGAGCCGATCACCCCGGCCAGGGCGCCGACCACCCCGACCATCGCGCAGGTCTCGGCGTCGGGCGGGGTCTCGGGCACCAGGCAGCGGTAGCAGGGCCGGCCCTGGAACACCCCGACCTGGCCGGTCCAGCGGCCCAAGGCTCCGCTGACCAGGGTCTTGCCCTCGGCCAGGCAGGCGTCGCTGACGGCGAAGCGGGTGGCGAAGTCGTCCGTGCCGTCCAGCACCAGGTCATACCGGGAAATCAGGTCGCGGGCGTTGGCCTCACCCAGCCATACCTGATGGGTCTCGACGCTCAGATGCGGATTCAGGGCGGTCAGGTGTTCGGCGGCCGCCTCGACCTTCGGCCGGCCCGTGTCGGCGGTGGCGAACAGCACCTGGCGCTGCAGGTTGGACAGCGCGACGGTGTCGGCGTCGACCAGGCCCAGGGTCCCCACCCCGGCGGCGGCCAGGTAGAGGGCGGCCGGGGCGCCCAGGCCCCCGGCCCCGACCACCAGGACCCGCGCCGCCTTCAGCTTCTGCTGGCCCGGTCCGCCGATCTCGCGCAGCACCAGATGGCGGGCGTAGCGTTCGACCTCGGCCTCGGAAAAGCTCATGGCGCTTGATATCCGTGCTGAGCCTCGCCAGATGCGAGACATGCAAAACAGCAATTCCTTCCCCGACTGGCACGGCACGACCATTCTGGCGGTGCGCAAGAACGGTCAGACCGTGATCGCCGGCGACGGACAGGTCTCCATGGGCCCAACCGTCGTCAAGGGCAACGCCCGCAAGGTGCGCCGCCTGGCCGGCGGCAAGGTGGTGGCCGGCTTCGCCGGGGCCACGGCCGACGCCTTCACCCTGATCGAACGCCTGGAAGCCAAGCTCGAGCAGTATCCCGACCAGCTGGCCCGGGCCTGCGTCGACCTGGCCAAGGACTGGCGCACCGACCGCTACCTGCGCCGGCTGGAGGCCATGCTGCTGGTGGCCGACGCGACCTCGATCTACACGGTCACGGGCGTCGGCGACGTGCTGGAGCCGGGCGAAAGCCAGGGCGGCGGCTCCGTCGCGGCCATCGGCTCGGGCGGCAACTACGCCCTGGCCGCGGCCAAGGCCCTGATCGACCAGGACCTGACGGCGGAGGAGATCGCGCGCCGCGCCATGGCCATCGCCGCCGAGATCTGCGTCTACACCAACGGCAACCTGACGGTTGAAACCCTCTGATTTCGCGGCGTTACGCGGAATTCACGAGCCACCGACCGCGCGCGGCGCTTAGCTGCGGGCGGGAGGGACCCCGATGCTCAAGACCGTTCTGATCGCTTCACTGCTGCTGGCCGCGCCGGCCCTTGCCGCCGAACCATCGCCCGCCGAGATCGAGAAGGCCGAGCGCGCCTTCGCGGCCGACGGCCTGGCCCTGGGCATCCGGGACTCGTTCCTCGCGCACATGGCCGACGACGCCATCATGTTCCGACCTGGCCCGGTCAGCGCCAAGGCGCTCTACGAGAAGCGCCCGTCCAGCAAGACGCCCAAGCTGGAATGGTGGCCGCAGAAGGTGGTGATCGCCCGCTCCGGCGACCTTGGCCTGTCGGTCGGCCCCTCCGCGGTCAACGGCAAGCGCGGCGGCTACTACGCCACGATCTGGCGCAAGGGCCCTGACGGCCAGTGGAAGTGGATCTACGACGGCGGGGCCGAGGCGGACGCCGCGAGGGCGCCCGACGCCTCGACCCCGGCGATCCAGGGCCCGACGGCCACGAAGGGCTCCAGATCGCCCGCCGAAGCCTTGACCGCCGTCCGTTCGGCCGAGACAGATCTGGCCAAGGCCGCGAGCGTCGACGCTCCCCAGGCCTATCGCGCCGCCCTGTCGTCCGACGCCTGGCTGACCGGCCCGGGCGGAACCGAAGCTCTCACGCCCGCCGACCTCGCCGCTCGGATCGGCCTGCGCCCAGCACGGATGACGATCAGGATGGACGGCGGCGGGGCCTCGGCGGCCGGCGACTTCGTCTGGACCCACGGGACGGCCGTTTGGACCGGCCCTTCTGAAACCCCGATCGACACGCACTATATGCATGTCTGGCAAAAGCGCCCCCAAGGGTGGCGCCTGATCTTCGAGACCTTGAACACGGACACATGACCGAATTCTCCCCCCGCGAAATCGTCTCCGAACTCGACCGCTACATCGTCGGCCATACCGACGCGAAAAAGGCCGTCGCCGTGGCCCTGCGCAACCGCTGGCGTCGCCGCCGGGTGCCCGCCGACCTGCGTGACGAGGTCACCCCCAAGAACATCCTGCTGATCGGCCCCACGGGCGTGGGCAAGACCGAGATCGCCCGCCGGCTGGCCAAGCTGGCCCAGGCGCCGTTCCTCAAGGTCGAGGCCACCAAGTTCACCGAGGTCGGCTATGTCGGCCGCGACGTCGACCAGATCGTCCGCGACCTGGTGGAGAGCGCCCTGTCCATGGTCCGCGACAAGCGCCGCTCCGGCGTGCGGGCCAAGGCCGAGGCCGCCGCCGAGGAGCGCATCCTCGACGCCCTGACCGGTCCCGGCGCGACCGCCGCCCGCGACAGCTTCCGCAAGAAGCTGCGGGCCGGCGAACTGGACGACAAGGAGGTTGAACTGCAGCTGGCCGACACCGGCGGCGGCGGCATGTTCGAGATCCCCGGCCAGCCGGGCGCCTCGGTGCTGAACCTGTCGGAAATGATGAAGTCGTTCGGCGGCGGCGGCCGCACCAAGACCCACAAGACCACCGTCACCGGCGCCTGGGCCCCGCTGATCGCCGAGGAAAGCGACAAGCTGCTGGACCAGGAGGCCCTGACCCAGGAAGCCCTGGAACTGGCCGAGAACCACGGCATCGTCTTCCTGGACGAGATCGACAAGGTCGCCAGCTCGAGCCAGCGCGGCGGCGCCGACGTCTCCCGCGAGGGCGTGCAGCGCGACCTGCTGCCGCTGATCGAGGGCACGACGGTCTCGACCAAGTACGGGCCGGTGAAGACCGACCACATCCTGTTCATCGCCTCGGGGGCCTTCCACGTGGCCAAGCCGTCGGACCTGCTGCCCGAACTGCAGGGCCGCCTGCCGATCCGCGTGGAGCTGAAGGGCCTGTCGCGCGACGACCTGCGCCGCATCCTGACCGAGCCGGAAGCCAATCTGATCCGCCAGCACCAGGCGCTGCTGCTGACCGAGGGCGTGACCCTGGTGTTCTCGGAAGAGGCCATCGACGCCGTCGCCGACGCGGCCGTGGCGGTCAACGCCTCGGTCGAGAACATCGGCGCCCGCCGGCTGCAGACCATCCTGGAGAAGGTGGTCGAGGAGATCAGCTTCTCGGCGGCGGATCGTTCGGGCGAAACGATCACGATCGACGCGGATTATGTGCAGTCGCGGATCGGCGCGCTGGCGGCGAACGCCGATCTGAGCCGGTTCATCCTCTAGTCGAACGCCGCCTGATCCGCCTCGACCTGGCGCGCGGCCCCCTTGGCGTGGTCGCGCAGCCAGTCGGGCGGCAGGCCTCGCAGGTGCGCGCCTAGCGCCTGAGCGCGCTCGCCGTCCCCCGCGTGGCAGGCGGCGATCTCGCGGCCCATGGCGATCAGCATGTCGGGCGACAGCAGGTCTTCGGTGGAGTCCTTGGCTTCGATCTTGCGGCTGTTGGGCGACAGGCGGCGGACCACCAGGCCGTCCGCGACGCGGTAGTGCGGATCGACGGCCCGGAACCCGCCCTCGGCCACATCGCCGGCGCGGATCGCCGGATCGCCGCCGTGCCGCAGCGTCCAGGCCGAGACGACCACCGCCTTGACCTCGCGCAGCACCGGACCGCCCCGCCAGTCGGCACGGGCGACGAACCGCGGCCGGCCCAGGCTGCCGACCCCGGCCGTGCGCGGGAAGGTCTCGAAGGCCTCGTCTGGATCCGGCAAGGCCGCGCGCAGGGCCTGGCGGTAGCGCGGCGGGATCGGACGCGACGGAGGCGCGGCGAACCTGTTCCAATAGGCCGCCCGCTCGGGCTCGGGCAGCATCACCGCCTTGCGCAGCCACTTGTGATCGCGCTCCAGGATGAAGGGCCGGGGGTCGGCCAGGCCGGCGGCGTAGCCCGCCAGGATCGCCTCGCAGATCTCGCGCGACCCGGCGTCCTCGTCGTTGCGAGCTAGCAGCGCGCTGGCGGCCAGGCGGACAAGGTCCAGCGGATAGGGCATGACCGCCGCGTCGTCGAAATCGTTGGCGCCCCAGACCAGCCGCCCCTCGGCGTCGCGCCAGCAGCCGAAGTTCTCGACGTGGGTGTCGCCGATCGCCAGGACCGGCGGGGCCGAGGCCAGGTCCGGGCAGGTCTCGAAGATCGTCTCCGCCCAGCGCCAGTAGGTCGCCCGCAGGAAGGGGAACGGGCCCTTGCGCATCTTGTCGTGCTTCTCGGCCAGGTCGGCCTCGACAAGGTCGCCGCCGAGCGCTGCGCCCAGCCAGGCCTCGTAGGCCTTGGCCGAAGCCTTGATCGAGGCGGTCATGCGCTGTTCCCGGCCCTGCTGGTGATTGGCGCCCAGACTAGGCCCTGGCGCCTCAGGCCGAAAGCCGGCCGCCGGCCTCCACCGCTTCCATGCCCAGCATCGCCGCCTTGCGGCCCAGGCCCCAGTGATAGCCGGTCAGCCGCCCGTCCTTGGCGATGGCCCGGTGGCAGGGGATCAGCAGCGAGATCGGATTGGCCCCGATCGCCCCGCCGGTGGCCTGATAGGCGCGCGGACTGCCCGCCCACGCGGCGATCTCGCCATAACTAGAGGTCCGGCCTGGTGGAATGCGCAGCAGGGCCTTCCAGACCTGGACGTTGAACGGCGAGCCGATCAGCACCACCGGCAAGGGCTGGTCGCCGCCGGCGAAGGCGTGGATGGCGGTCTGGGCCGCGACGGCGTCGTCCCGATGCCAGTCGGCCGCGGGAAACCTCCGGTGCATGTCCTCGAACGTCGCCTCGTCGTCGCCGTCCGAGAAGGCCAGGCCCGCCAGGCCGCGCGGAGCCATGACGAACAGGCCCTTGCCGTAGGGCGTGGGCGCCCAGCCCCAGGTCAGGTTGATCCCCTCGCCGCGCCGGCGCACGTCGCCAGGGGTGACGGCCTCCTGGGCGATGAACAGGTCGTGCAGGCGCGACGGGCCAGACAGCCCGGCGTCATAGGCCGCGTCGAGGACGCTGGCCCCCTCCTCCAGCGACTTGCGGGCCTCGGCGTGGGCGATGGCGGCCACGAAGGTCTTGGGGCTGACGCCGGCCCAGCGGCTGAACACCCGCTGGAAGTGGAACGGCGACAGGCCGACGGCCTGGGCGGCCTCGTCCAGCGACGGGCGCTCCTGCCAGCGGTCGGCCAGCCAGGCCAGGGCCTTGGCCATGCGGTCGTAGTCGGCCGACCGCTCGGACAGGTGGGCGAAGGCTTGCGAAGGGGAGATATCGAGGGCCATGGACAGAAGATAGTGCGTCGGGAGAACGCCGTCCGCCCGGTTCTTGCGCCTTCAGCCATGTCGTTCCGACCGAGCCTTCAGGATCGCCCGCTCCAGCGCCCGGGCGAAATCCACCCGCTCGGGCGGGCTGAGCGCCCGGCCCAGGGTCAGGCGCTTGCGCGACATCATCAGCCGCACCCGGGTCTCGTGCTCGCCCGGCTGGTCGACGCCCACGCGGGTGAAGGCGGTCGGCGAGGTCCAGATCACCCGCGCGCCCTTCTCGTCCTCGCGGCTGACCGTGACGGCCTCGGCGGTGACCCGCACCCGCTCGGACCGCTCGGCGGCCCGGAAGCTGGCGCGCAGAGCCAGGGCGACGGCCAGGACGTCCAGCCCCAGGAACGGCAGCACCGGCGGCGCGCCGACCACCAGCAGGAACGCCGCCACCATCAGGTTGAAGGCGATCATCACGCCCAGGACGACATAGAGCCCCCGCCGGCTCATCGAGCGGTTCGGCTTAATCACGGCGTCCATATACAGCGGCTGAGCCATGACGGCTGATTTAGGCTCGGCGCGACGGCTTGGCGAGGGGCGCGCATCACGGCATGGTCGCCGCCCATGGCCAAATCCCTCACGAAGAAACGCCCCGTCGCAAAGCGCGTCTCGCCGGCCGAGCGCGAGCGGGTCGAGGTGCTGTTCTCGCGGTTCGAGAGCCTGGAGGATCATCCCAAGACCGAGCTGCACTATTCCAACCCCTACACCCTGGTGACCGCCGTGGCCCTGTCGGCCCAGGCCACCGACGTCCAGGTCAACAAGGCCACCGGCCCGCTGTTCCAGGTCGCCGACAGCGCCGCCAAGATGCTGGAGCTGGGGGAAGCGGAGTTGACGCGATACATCGCCTCGATCGGCCTCTACCGGACCAAGGCCAAGAACGTCATCGCGGCCGCCCACATCCTGGTCGACCGCTACGGCGGCGAAGTGCCGCTGAACCGCCAGGCGCTGGAAAGCCTGCCCGGCGTGGGCCGCAAGACTGCCAGCGTGGTGCTCAACGAGCTGGACATCGAACCGGCCATCGCCGTCGACACCCACGTGTTCCGCGTCTCGCACCGCCTGAAGCTGTCGGCCGGCAAGACCCCGGACGCGGTCGAGGACGACCTGATGCGGATCGTGCCGGACCGCTACAAGACCCGGGCGCACCACTGGCTGATCCTGCACGGGCGGTATGTGTGCGTGGCGAGGAAGCCGAAGTGCGAGGTGTGCAAGATTTCGGATCTGTGTCCGTCTCGGGAGCTTTTTCTCGGCGCCTAGGCGGCGAACGTTGCCCCCTACGGATCGCTTCGCGATCGTCTTCCCCCACAGGGGGAAGAGGGCGGCCTCCGCCCCCTACGGGGGGCGAACAGGCGGCGGAGCCGCCAGGTGGGGGCAAGCGGGAGAGCTACAGCACCCTCAAGATAGCTGCAGCGAACGCCGCCCCGTCGTCGTGCACGTGCTCCAGGAACAGATCGGGCTCGATGGCCTCCAGCTCCATCAGCTGCGGCGCGCCGTCTAGGCCGCGGATCAGGTCGACCCGGGCATAGGTCAGGGGCGCGCCGGCCGCCTTCAGCACCATCTCGGCCGCGTGCAGGGCCTCAGGCTCGGGCGCGACGCCGCTGACCTGGCCGCCGAACTGCGGCTGGACGCGGAAATCGCCGGCCACGGCCACCTTGGTCACCGCATGGCTGAACGCGCCGTCGAAATAGAACAGCGACAGCTCGCCCTCCTCGCCCACGGCGGGCAGGAAGGGCTGGATCAGGGCCGGGCCCGTCGTGCAGCCCCTCATGCCGTCGGCGTGGCGCAGCTTGACGGTGTCCTGCGAGCCGCCCGAGATCTGCGGCTTGGTCACCAGGGTGTCGACGCCGAACACGTCGCGCGCGTAGTCGAGGGCCTCCTGGGTCAACCGGTCGACCGCATGGGTCGGCACAACCGGCGCGCCCTTGGCGGCAAGGTCGGCCAGATAGGTCTTGGTCGTGTTCCAGCGCAGCACCGAAACGGGATTGGCCAGGCGAGCGCCGGCCGCTTCCAGGGCGTCGAGCCGGGCGAACCATTCGTCGGACCGCAAGTGGTAGCCCCAGGCCAGCAGCGGCAGCACCACCCTGGCCCCGGCCGTGTCGGCGTCGACCCAACTGGCGGCCTCGACAGTCAAACCTCGCGCCCGCAGCGGCGTCGCCAGACGCTCAAAGAGACGCGACCAGCTGTTGGCGAAGCGGGGTTCGTCGGGCGCGGGGGTGAGAATAAGGACGTCGGTCATACTCTTGGCGGTAGAACGCCGTGCTCCTCCGGGCAAGGCTCGCGTTGCCTTGCGGCCTTCGATCCGGTACTTCGCGCGCGTCGCTCTTTCGAAAAAGGCCTTTCATGACCGCTCTCTACGACGTCGCCGCCATCGGCAACGCCATCGTCGACGTCATCGCCCAGTGCGACGACGCCTTCCTGGAGCGGGAGGGCCTGGTGAAGGGCTCGATGGCCCTGATCGACCCGGCGCGCGCCGCCAGCCTGTACGAAGTGATGGCCGCGGGCATCGAGGCCTCGGGCGGCTCGGCCGCCAACACCGCCGCCGGCGTCGCCAGCTTCGGCGGCAAGGTCGCCTTCATCGGCAAGGTCGCCGACGACCAGCTGGGCAACGTGTTCCGCCACGACATGAAGGCCATCGGCTGCGACTTCACCACCCCGTCGCTGGCGGAAGGCCCGGCCACGGCCCAGAGCCTGATCAACGTCACCGCCGACGCCCAGCGCACCATGTCGACCTATCTGGGCGCCTGCGTCGAGCTGAACCCGGCCGACGTCGACCCGGCGATCATCGAGGCCGCCCAGTTCTCGTATCTCGAGGGCTATCTGTTCGATCCGCCCGAAGCCCGCCGCGCCTTCGCCAAGGCCGCCGCCCTGAGCCACGGCGCGGGCCGCAAGATCTCCATGACCCTGAGCGACAGCTTCATGGTCGACCGCCACCGCGGCGCCCTGCTGGGCTTCATCGAAACCCAGTGCGACATCGTCTTCGCCAACGCCGACGAGGTCTGCTCGCTGTTCGAGACCACCGACTTCGACGCCGCCGTCCAGGCCCTGGCCGCCCGCTGCGAGATCGCCGCCATCACCCGCAGCGAAAAGGGCTCGGTCGTGGCCTCGAACGGGCAGCTTCACGAAATCTCGGCCTATCCGGTGGAAAAAGTCGTGGACACGACCGGCGCGGGCGACCAATACGCCGCTGGTTTCCTCTACGGCCTGTCCCAGGGCCGCCCGCTGCCGGTCTGCGGCCAGCTGGGCTCCCTGGCCGCCGCCGAGGTGATCGACCACTACGGTCCGCGTCCGCAGGTCAGCCTGCGGGAACTGGCCGCGAAGAACGGCCTCTAAGGTCAGAACGGACTCTAAGGAAGCCCATGGCCCGCACCGCTGAAGTGGTCCGCGAGACGAAGGAGACCCAGATCCGGGTCTGGATCGATCTCGACGGGACCGGCGCCTCGACGATCTCCACCGGCATCGGTTTCTACGACCACATGCTGGAGAGCTTCGCGCGCCACGGCGGCTTCGACCTGAAGGTCGAGACCAAGGGCGACCTGCATATCGACATGCACCACACGGTCGAAGACACCGGCATCGTGCTGGGCCTGGCGATCAACAAGGCGCTGGACGGCTTCAAGGGCATCCGGCGCTTCGGCCACGCCTATATCCCGATGGACGAGACCCTGACGCGCTGCGCCATCGACCTGTCCAACCGGCCCTACCTGATCTGGAAGGTCGACTTCAAGCGGCCCAAGGTCGGCGAGATGGACACCGAGCTCTTCAAGGAGTTCCACCACGCGTTCGCCATGAACTGCGGGGCGTGCGTCCACCTGGAGACCCTCTACGGCGACAACACCCACCACGTCGCTGAGAGCGGGTTCAAGGCCCTGGCCCGGGCGCTGCGTCAGGCGGTCGAGATCGACCCCAAGACCGGCGGCCATGCCCCCTCCACCAAGGGCGTGCTGTAGGGAATCTGATTTCATGCAGACCGTCGCCCTGATCGATTACGGGTCGGGCAACCTGCGCTCGGCCGAAAAAGCCCTGCGCGAGGCGGCCCGCCGCCACGCGATCGACGCTGACATCGTTGTCACCGCCGATCCCGGGATCGTGGCCGCCGCCCATCGCGTGGTCCTGCCCGGCGTGGGGGCCTTCGCCTCGTGCCGCGCCGGCCTGGACGCCTCGGGCGTCTACGAGGCCATGAACGAGGCCGTGCACGCCAAGGGCGCGCCGTTCCTGGGCATCTGCGTCGGACATCAATTGCTGGCCACCGAAGGCCTGGAGTTCGGCGTCACCCCGGGCCTCGACTGGATCGGCGGCCAGGTGAAGAAGCTGGAGCCCCGCGATCCGGCCCTGACCATTCCGCACATGGGCTGGAACGCGATCGCCTTCGCGCGCGGCCACGCCCTGTTCAAGGGCGTCGAGACCGGCGCCCACATGTACTACGCCAACTCCTTCGCCCTGACGCCGACCGACCCGGCCGACGTGCTGGCCACGACCGACCACGGCGGTCCTTTCACGGCCGCTGTGGCCAAGGGCAACGTGGCGGGCGTACAGTTCCACCCCGAAAAATCCCAAGCCGCGGGGCTCGCCCTGCTCGCCAACTTCCTGGAATGGCGCCCATGATCCTCTATCCCGCCATCGACCTGAAGGACGGCCAGTGCGTGCGCCTGCTGCACGGCGACATGGAAAAGGCCACGGTCTTCAACACCAGCCCGGCCGACCAGGCCGAGCGGTTCGTCAAGGACGGCTTCTCCTGGCTGCACGTGGTCGACCTGAACGGCGCCATCGAGGGCAAGTCGGTCAACACCGCCGCCGTGCAGTCGATCCTGGAGTCGATCTCGATCCCGGTGCAGCTGGGCGGCGGCATCCGCACCCTGGCGGGCATCGAGAGCTGGATCGAGGCCGGCGTGTCGCGCGTGATCCTGGGCACCATCGCCGTCCATGACCCCGAACTGGTCCGCAAGGCCGCCCGCCTGTGGCCCGAGCAGATCGCCGTGGCCGTCGACGTGCGCGACGGCAAGGTGGCGGTCGACGGCTGGACCGGCCTGTCGGACCTGGACGCCATCACCCTGGGCAAGCGCTTCGAGGACGTGGGCGTGGCCGCCCTGATCGTCACCGACATCAGCCGCGACGGCGCCCTGACCGGCGTCAATGTCGAGGGCGTGGGCGAACTGGCCGACGCGGTCTCGATCCCGGTCATCGCCTCGGGCGGCGTGGCCTCGGTGGCCGACATCGAGCGGCTGAAGGCCCGCGAGGGCGTCGAGATCGCCGGCGCCATCCTGGGCCGCTCGCTCTACGCCGGCACCATCCGCCCGGCCGAAGCCCTGACCATAGCGGCCGCCTGATGCTGAAGACCCGGATCATTCCTTGCCTGGACGTCAAGGACGGCCGGGTGGTCAAGGGGGTCAACTTCGTGGCCCTGCGCGACGCCGGCGACCCGGTGGAGCAGGCCCGCGCCTATGACGCGGCCGGCGCCGACGAACTGATGTTCCTGGACATCACCGCCTCCAGCGAAGGCCGCGGCCTGATCCTGGACGTGATCTCCCGCACCGCCGAGGTCTGCTTCATGCCGGTCTCGGTCGGCGGCGGCGTGCGCCAGGTGAGCGACATGCGCCGCCTGCTGCTGGCCGGCGCCGACAAGGTCTCGGTCAACACCGCCGCCGTCGAGAACCCCGACCTGGTGGCCGCCGGCGCCGACGCGTTCGGGGCCCAGTGCGTGGTGGTGGCCATCGACGCCAAGCTGCGCGAGGACGGTTCGGGCTGGAACGTCTGGACCTATGGCGGCCGCAAGGACACCGGCATCGACGTGGTCGAGTGGGCCGCCAAGGTGGTCGAACGCGGCGCGGGCGAGATCCTGCTGACCTCGATGGACCGCGACGGGGCCAAGATCGGCTACGACATCCCGCTGCTGAAGGCCGTGACCGGCGCCGTGACCGTGCCGGTGATCGCCTCGGGCGGCGCGGGCAAGACCGATCACCTGGTCGAAGCCGCGCGCGACGGCCATGCCGCCGCCGTTCTGGCCGCCTCGATCTTCCACTTCGGCGAGATCAGCATCGGCGAGGCCAAGCGGGCCATGGCCGACGCCGGCATCCCCGTGCGCCTGGACGATCTGAAGGGGGCCGCGTGAGCAAGCTGTTCGAGGTTTTGGAGCGCCTGGCCGCGACGATCGAAGCCCGCAAGGGCGGCGATCCGGCCACGTCCTACACCGCCAAGCTGCTGAACGACCCCGCCCTGGCCGCCAAGAAGCTGGGCGAGGAAGCCGTCGAGACGGTGATCGCCGCGGTGGCCCAGGGGCCTGACGCCCTGGCCAGCGAAAGCGCCGACTTGCTGTACCACTGGCTGGCCCTGATGGCGGCTTCGGGCGTCTCGCTGGACGCGGTGGCGGAGAAGCTTGAGGCCCGCGAGGGGATTTCGGGCGTCGCCGAGAAGGCTTCGCGCCCCTCTTAGGCCCTCCCCCTATGGGGGAGGCGATCGCGAAGCGATCGGTGGGGGGATATTGGAGCGGTGGGTCTACTCCCCCCTCCGGCCCATTCGGGCCGCCTCCCCCACAGGGGGAGGACCTAAATCAAACCTTCGGCGGCCGACGCTTCAGCGCCACGTACAGCGCCCCGTCGCCGCCGTGCCGCTTATCAGCCGGCGACACCCCCGCCACGATGTCCCGCAGCGCCGGGCCGGCCAGCCATTCGGGCGTGCGGGCCTTCAGCACCCCGACCCCCAGCTTGCCCTTGCCGGTGACCACCAGGGCGGCGCGGTGACCGTCCTCCCAGGCGCGGCGCAGGAAGGCCTCCAGCACCGGCCGGGCGCGGTCCTGGTCCAGGCCGTGCAGGTCCAGCCGAGCCTCCAGCGGCGTGTGCTCGCGGGCGATCTTGCGCTTGCGGTTGGGCTCGATGCCTTCCAGCGGTCCCGGAACACGCTTGGCGCCCGCCGGCTTGATCGTCTTGGGGTCGACCAGCAAGGGCGCCATCGGCTGCAGCGTGGTCGGCTGGATCAGCGACTTCTCGGCCTTGGGCGTCCAGCCGGCCGCCTTCTGGGTCGTCTTGGCCTTCACCGTGGCGGTGACCATGCCCCACAGGCGCATCTCGTCCTGGCGCGGGGGGCGCTTCACGACCTCTAGCCTCGGGGAACCAGGCGGTAGAGGCGCAGCTCGTGGCGCACGCGCCCCGCCTCGGCCCCGGCCGCCGCGCCCGTGCCCGTGTAGAGGTCGGCCCGCACGTCGCCCTTGATCGCCCCGCCGACGTCCAGCGCCACCGCCAGGCGGCGATAGGTCGGGAAGGCGCCCGTCAGCTTCGGCGCGCTGGCGTCCAGCCAGTAGAGCTCGCCCAGGGCGTGCTTGCTGGCGTCCACGGCGATGGCCCGGCCGGCCGGCAGCGGGATCCCCGCCGCGCCCACCGCCTGCTTGCCGTCGTCGGGCAGGGTCTGGAAGAACACGTAGCGCGGGTTCAGTTGCATGATCGCATCGGCCTCGGGACCGCGATGGTCGGCCAGCCAGGTGCGGATGGCGTCGCCGGAGGTGTTGTTGTCGGGCAGCAGACCCTTGTCGCGCATCGGCGTGGCGATGCCGACGAACGGGCGGCCGTTATGGGCCGCGAACGCCGCGCGCACCCGGCGACCGTCCGGCATCACCAGGATGCCCGAGCCCTGGATCTGCAGGAAGAACAGGTCCTCCGGCCGCATCCAGGCCAGAGGCCGGGTCTCCGGCGTCGCCTCGATGGTCGCGCGGTCCGGATAGGGCAGCACCTGGCCGCCTTCGATCTCGCCGGCCACCTTCTTGCCCGTCAGGCCCGGATCGAACTGGGCCAGGTCCAGGGTGACCAGATCGGCCGGCTTGCCGCGCATCGGCGCGCTGAACTCGGCCGAGCGCGACATCCGCGCCTCGTATTCCGGGGCGAAATAGGCGGTCAGCAGGCCCTGGCCGGGGACGGCCTCGGGTCGGAAATTGGCTTCGAGGAATCGGCGGGCGTCGTCATCACCGTTAAGGCGCTCGGCGCGGGCCTTGCGGCACACCTCGATCATGGCCCGGTCCTTGGCCACGCCGCAGCCCAGGCGGAAGGCATCCAGGGCCCCGAGATGGTCTTCCTGCGACCAGCCGGCCAGGTCGTTGAACGACAGAGCGCCGGGGCCCGGCGGCGTGACCGGCGGCATGGTCGGACCGGGACCCGGCATCACCGGTCCCGTCGGCGTAACCGGCGCGGTCGTACAGGCCGCCAGCGCCAGAAGGGCGAAGGCGGCGGCGACGAAACCTTGGCGCATCACGCCTCCGCGACGTCGACGCGGACCAGGGTCCAGTTCGGGTTCTTGCTCTTCAGGTCGCGCTGGAATGTCCACAGGTCGGCGGTGCGACGATCGTCGACCGCATCGCCTTCGGCGCTGGTCGAGCGGGTGCGGATCTCGGCCAGGATGCGGACCACCGCCTTGGCGACGTCGCCCTCGACCGTGATTGAATCCAGGTCGGTGCGCGGCGTGACCAGGAATTCGGCCTTCTCGGTGCGGTTCTGGGCCTCGCGAGCCGCGATGGCGGCCTCGAAATTGGCCATGACGTCCGGCGCCAGCAGCGGCTTCAGCGTCTCGCGCTCGCCGGCGGCGAAAGCCTTGACGATCATCTCGTAGGCCTGGCGGGCGCCGCTCAGGAAGTGGCCGATGTCGAAGTCCGCCTGACGCGCGCGCAGAGCGGCCAGGCCCGACAGGGCTTCCGGCGGCGCTTCGGGCGCCTTCAGGTCACGCGTCGGGGCGTTGGCGGGAACCACCGCGGGGGCGTCCTCCGGCTGACGTCCGACCCGGCGACCCAGGGTGGCGTAGAGCTGGTAGAGGATGACCGCGGCCAGAGCCGCCAGGATAATCCATTCAAACACGATATTTTCCGCTCACTCGGCCAAGGCGCCGCCCATTGCCTATATAGGCGATAACGGGCTCGCGCGTCAGGCGCCTGGCGTTGCGCGCCAGCCGCCCGCGTGTTAGCAGCCCGGCTCTCTCCTAGCGGCCAATTTCGACGCCGAATACGGATTTATCGCACATGACCGACACGACCGCCGCTCCGCCCGCCGCTTCGGACGACTCCGCGGCCACCGAAACGGGCATCCGCATCATCGCCCAGTTCGTGCGCGACTTCTCTTTCGAGAGCCCGCACGCCCCCGACTCCCTGCGCGCCGGCGGCGCTCCGCCGGCCATCGACATGGGCGTCGAGATGAACGCCCGCGGCCGTCCCGACGGCCTGTTCGAAGTGGACCTGAAGCTGTCGGCCCGCGCCACCCGCGACGAACAGCCCGTGTTCCACGTCGAGGTGATGTACGGCGGCCTGTTCCACATCGCCGGCGTGCCGGAAGACCAGCTGGAGCCGGTGCTGCTGATCGAGTGCCCGCGCTTCCTGTTCCCCTACGCCCGCCGCCTGATCTCGGACGTCACCACCGAAGGCGGCTTCCCGCCCTTCCTGATCGACCCGATCGACTTCGCCGGCGTCTACGCGGCCCGCAAGGCCCAGGCCGAAGGCGTGGTGGTCGGCAACGCCTGATCAACGGGCTGAGCGCTGAAAGACAAAAGCCCCGGTCGCTCGAAGCGGCCGGGGCTTTTTCTTTGCCTGGACGGGGACAGTCGCATGCGACTGTCCCCAAGCGTGGATCATGGCTGCAGCCGATAGCCGCCCATTTCGGTGATCAGGATCCGCGCCACGGCCGGGTCGGGCTCGATCTTCTGGCGCAGGCGATAGACGTGGGTCTCCAGCGTGTGGGTGGTGACCCCGGCGTTGTAGCCCCAGACCTCGGTCAGCAGTTCCTCGCGCGACACCGGCTTGGAGCCGGCGCGATAAAGGTACTTGAGGATGTTGGTTTCCTTCTCGGTCAGCCGGACCTTCTTCTGCTTCTCGTCGATCAGCAGCTTGGCCGACGGCCGGAACTCGTAAGGGCCGATGCGGAACAGGGCGTCTTCCGAGGCCTCGTAGCTGCGCAGCTGGGCGCGGATGCGGGCCAGCAGCACGCCGAAGCGGAAGGGCTTGGTCACATAGTCGTTGGCGCCGGATTCCAGGCCCAGGATGGTGTCGCTGTCGCTGGCCGCCGCCGTCAGCATGATCACCGGCGCGGTGACGCCGTTCTTGCGCATCAGGCGGCAGGCCTCGCGGCCGTCCATGTCGGGCAGGTCGACGTCCAGCAGGACCAGGTCGGGCTTGAGCTCCTTGGCCATCCGCACGCCCTCGCCGGCCGTCGGAGCCTCGGCGACCGCGAACTCCTCGTGGAGGGCGAGCTGCTCGGCCAGAGCTCCGCGCAGATCATCGTCGTCGTCGACCAGGAGAAGGGTTTTGCGTTGCGCCATGAGCGGGAACATGCACCGCTGCGGCCCCCGGCGCCAAGGGCGGTTCTCGCTCCCGGCGCCACGCAACGCCCTTGGAGACCTCGTCTTGACGATCTTTCGCGCCCGCCCCGATGGTTCAAGCCCCTGGGACGGCCGGATCGAGTGGGACGACAAGTCCACGCGGGCCGCGCTCGGCAAGGCCGGCACGATCGCCGGAGCCGACAAGCGCGAGGGCGACAATCGCAGCCCGACGGGCGTGTGGCCGATCCGCTACGTGCTCTACCGTCCCGACGTCTATCCTGACGGTCCCACGACCGCGCTCGAGACCAGGCCGATCGCGCCGGACGACGGCTGGTGCGACGCGCCGGGCGACCCGGCCTACAACCAGCCGGTCAAACTGCCCTGCCCGGCCAGCGCCGAGCGGCTGTGGCGCGACGACGCCGTCTACGACCTGGTGGTGGTGCTGGGCCACAACGACGACCCGCCGGTCCCCGGCTTGGGCTCGGCGATCTTCCTGCACCTGGCGCGCGACGGCTATCCCGGCACCGAGGGCTGCGTGGCCCTGGCGCGGGAGGATGTCGAGGCCCTGCTGGCGATCGCAAAGCCAGGCGACGCGGTCGAGATCGCCGCGACCTAGATCCGGCTTCCAAACAGCGCCGAGCCCACCCGCACCGAGGTCGCGCCGCAGGCGATGGCGGCCTCGAAATCGTCGCTCATGCCCATCGACAGCTTTTCCAGCCCGTTGCGGGCCGCGATCTGGCCCAGCAGGCGGAAATGCGGGGCGGGGTCCAGGTCGGCCGGCGGAATGCACATCAGGCCCTCCACGGGCAGGTCCAGGCCCCGGCACAGGGCGATGAAGGCGTCGGCCCCGCCGGGCGTCACGCCGGCCTTCTGCGGCTCCTCGCCGGTGTTGACCTGGACGAACAGCCGAGGCGCCTTGCCCTGGGCCTGGACCTCGTCGGCCAGCACGCGCGCCAGCTTCTCGCGGTCCAGGCTCTCGATCACGTCGAAGAAGGCCACGGCGTCGCGAGCCTTGTTGCTCTGCAGGGGCCCGATCAGGCGCAGCTCGATCTCGCCCCGGCGCTCGCTCCAGCGGCCCATGGCCTCCTGGACGCGATTTTCTCCGAACACCCGCTGGCCCGCGTCGAGAATGGGCGCGATATGGTCCCAGGGCTGCAGCTTGGACACCGCCACCAGGGTGACCGCATCGGCCGGGCGGCCGGCGGCCACGGCGGCGGCGCGGATGCGGGATTGGATCGAGGCGTAGACGTCAGACATGAGCTCGGAACACGTGATCGACCAGATGGAGGCCCTGTCTAGAACGGTCGCGCGCCTTCGCCCATGGCCGGTGCGCGGAAAGCCGCTGCCGAACCTGCTGTTCTTCACCGATCCCGAGCGCACGCCCGATCCCGAGCGGGTCGCCGAGCGCCTGCCGGCCGGCGCGGCCGTGGTGTTCCGGGCCTTTGGCGCGTCGGACGCGGCGGAACGGGGAGCCCGACTGCGCGAGATCACCCGGCGGCGTGGCCTGAGGCTGCTGGTCGGCGCGGACGAGACCTTGGCGCTGCAGGTCGAAGCCGACGGCGTTCACCTGCCCGAACGCCTGGTCCCAACCCTGTCCGACCTGCGCGCGGCCCATCCTGGCTGGCTGATCACCTTGGCCGCCCATGACATGGAGGCGGCCCTGGCCGGCGCCGAGGCGGGAGCGGACGCGCTGGTGGTTTCGCCCATCTTCCCCAGCAACAGCCCCTCGGCGGGCGCGCCACTGGGCGTGGAGGGCCTGAAACGGATCGTGGAGGCGGTGGAGACGCCGGTCTATGCCCTGGGCGGCGTGCGCGCGGACACGGTGACGCTGCTGCTGGACACGGGAATTGTCGGGATCGCGGCGGTGGAGGCGCTCAGCGCCTCATTGGGCGCCAAGCCGGGTCTTAGAACTTGAACGCGGTTTCCAGCTTCACCCGGGGCGCGGGCTCTTGGATCTCGTTCTTACGGGCCGCCAGGGCCGGGTTCTGGTCGCCCAGGGCCACGGCGCCGCCGACGCGGATCGACGGAGTGACGCTGTAGTAGGCGCCGGCCTGGACGTCCCGTCCCTCCATCTCGCGGCCCACCGGCTGTTCGAGATCGAGCTTCAGGCCCCACTTGCCCTTCTTGTCGTCCCACTTCAGGGACTTCTTCGGGCCCTGCTGCGGGTTGAACGGCGCGATCGGGGTCGAATTGCTGAAGTCGCTCTTCACGGCGAAGTCCGGCGAGCTCGTGCGCGGCTTGCTTTGGGCATAGACCCCCGAAGCCGATCCCATCAGGATCAGCGCGGCGGCCCCTGCCATGAAATACCGTGCGGCGAACATATTACTCGAACCCAATCCCCAACCCGCGCCTCATAGAGTCAAACCCTATATAGGAGCGGGCTCCCTGAACATCGATTAAAGACCCTAGTACAACGCGGTCAACCGCAGTTGGATTGGACTCAGGGTCGCAAGAGTCGATTCAAGCGGCGCCTGTGGCGGTCCTGCCACGCGATTCCTGTTTTGACGCAGCGCGACCATGCTATAGACCGCTTCCGGCTGCGGGGGCGCGCCTGGGTGCGCGCAAGCGCCGGCTGATACATTGGAGCGAGGTACTATGGCGTTTGAGCGTGGGTCGGTGTTGCGCGGCGTCGCCGCTGGCGTTCTGGCGCTGACTGTTCTGACGGGCGTTTCGGCCTGTGGCGGCAATAAGGGCGGCGGAACCTTTGTCACCCAAGACAGCGATCCGGGTTTCAATCCCTTCAAGGGTCGCGGCGGCTCCAAGTCGGCTCCGCAAGCCGGCGCGATCGGCGTCAACGGCTTCCTGTGGCGCGCGAGCCTGGACACCCTGGCCTTCATGCCCCTGGCCTCGGCCGATCCCTACGGCGGCGTGATCGTCACCGACTGGTACACCAATCCGGAAAAGCCGGACGAGCGCTTCAAGGCGACCGTCTACATCCTGGACACCCGCCTGCGGGCCGACGGCCTGAACGTCACGATCTTCAAGCAGGTCAAGGACGCCAGCGGCGGCTGGGTCGACACCGCCGCCACCGAACAGACGGCGACCGACGTCGAGAACGCCATCCTGACCCGCGCCCGTCAGCTTCGACTTTCCAACATCAAGAACTAGGGCCTTCCCTGGTTCTTCGCGGGAGCCCTTTGTCCTGGCGACAAACGGCTCCCGTTCGCACTTTTAGAACCGCGCCCCGGCCGAAACCGCTTATGACTTCCGCGGAACGCGCCTGAGGCGCGAGCCCCCGCACCTACAGTCTGGTTTCATGGCCCGCTACAATCCCAAAGACACCGAGCCGAAGTGGCGCGCCGCCTGGGCGACCGCCAACACCTTCCTGACGCCGATCACTCCCGACGCGCGTCCGAAGTACTACGTGCTCGAGATGTTCCCCTATCCGTCGGGGCGCATCCACATGGGCCATGTGCGCAACTACGCCATGGGCGACGTCGTGGCCCGCTACAAGCGCGCCCAGGGCTTCAACGTGCTGCACCCGATGGGCTGGGACGCCTTCGGCATGCCGGCCGAGAACGCGGCCATGGAGCGCGGCGTCCACCCCAAGGGCTGGACCTACGACAACATCGCCGCGATGCGCGAGCAGCTGAAGGCCCTGGGCCTGTCGGTCGATTGGTCGCGCGAGTTCGCCACCTGCGACCCGGAATACTACGGCAAGCAGCAGGCCTGGTTCCTGCGCCTGCTGAAGCGCGGCCTGGTCTATCGCAAGGAGGCCTCGGTCAACTGGGATCCGGTCGACATGACCGTCCTGGCCAACGAGCAGGTGATCGACGGCAAGGGCTGGCGCTCAGGCGCGACCGTGGAGAAGCGCAAGCTGACCCAGTGGTTCCTGCGCATCACCGACTACGCCGACGCCCTGATCGACGGCCTGAAGACCCTGGATCGCTGGCCCGAGAAGGTCCGCATCATGCAGGAGAACTGGATCGGCCGGTCCAAGGGCCTGCGGTTCACGTTCAAGTTCGATGGAGCCGCGCCCGCCGGCCACGCCGACGGCCTGGAAGTCTACACCACCCGCCCCGACACCCTGTTCGGAGCCAGCTTCGTCGGGATCGCCCCCGAGCATCCGCTGGCCGAGCAGCTGGCGGCGGCAGATCCGGCCGTGGCCGCCTTCGTCGCCGAATGCCGCAAGGGCGGCACGTCCGAGGCCGACATCGAGGGCGCCGAGAAGCTGGGCCGCGACACCGGCCTGCGCGTCGTCCATCCGCTGGACCCGACCCTGACCCTGCCGGTCTGGATCGCCAACTTCATCCTGATGGACTACGGCACCGGCGCGATCTTCGCCTGCCCGGCCCACGACCAGCGCGACCTGGACTTCGCCCGCAAGTACGACCTGCCCGTGCTGCCCGTCGTCCTGCCCCCCGGCGAGGACGCCGCGACCTTCCAGGTCGGCAAGGAGGCCTATGTCGGCCCCGGCGCGATCTTCAATTCGGAATTCCTGGACGGCCTGGACATCGAGGCCGCCAAGACCGAGGCCGTGAACCGCATCGAGGCCATGGACCAGGGCCAGGGCGCCACGGTCTATCGCCTGCGCGACTGGGGCGTCTCGCGCCAGCGCTACTGGGGCTGCCCGATCCCGGTCATCCACTGTGCGGCCTGCGGCCCCGTCGGCGTGCCGGAAGACCAGCTGCCGGTGGTGCTGCCCGACGACGTCGCCTTCGACAAGCCGGGCAACCCGCTGCTGCGCCACCCGACCTGGCGCCACACCACCTGCCCGACCTGCGGCGGCAAGGCCGAGCGCGAGACCGACACGCTGGACACCTTCGTGGACAGCAGCTGGTACTTCGCCCGCTTCACCGATCCGACCGCCGCCGAGCCGATCGACAAGGCCGCGGCCGACCACTGGATGGCGGTCGACCAGTATATCGGCGGCGTCGAGCACGCGGTGCTGCACCTGCTGTACGCCCGCTTCATCACCCGCGCCCTGAAAGACGAGGGCCTGGTCTCGGTGGAGGAGCCGTTCGCCGGCCTGTTCACCCAGGGCATGGTCACCCACGAAGCCTACAAGAACACCGCCGGCGAGTGGGTCGAACCCTCGGACGTGGTCATCGCCGTCGAGGGCAACGCCCGTTCGGCCAAGCACGCGACAACCGGTGAGCCGATCACCATCGGCGACATCGAGAAGATGTCGAAGTCCAAGAAGAACGTCGTCGCCCCCGAGGACATCTTCGAGGCCTACGGCGTCGACGCCGCGCGCCTGTTCGTGATGAGCGACAGCCCTCCCGAGCGCGACGTGCAGTGGACCAACAGCGGCGTCGAAGGTTCGTGGCGCTTCACCCACCGGGTCTGGAACGAGTTCGAGAGCCAGCCGGCCGGCGATTTCGCCCATGACGACGCCGACGCGGCCGCCGTGGCCCTGCGCAAGGGCGCCCACCGCCTGATCGGCTTCGTGACCGACTCCATCGAAGGCTTCCGCTTCAACAGCGGCGTGGCGCGCCTGTACGAGTTCCTGAACATGCTGAAGGCCGCGCCGGCCGAGAACGCGTCCCAGGGCGTCCTGGCGGCCCGCGCCGAGGCCCTGGAGATTCTGGCCCGCCTGATCTCGCCCTTCACGCCCCACCTGGCCGAAGAGGCCTGGGCCCACCTGGGCAAGGCCGGGATGGTGGTCGACGCGCCGTGGCCCAAGGCGGATCCCGCCCTGGCCGCCGACGACGAGCGCGTGCTGCCGATCCAGATCAACGGCAAGCGCCGCGGCGAGATCAAGGTCAAGGCCGGCACCGCCGAGGCCGAGGTCGAGAAAATCGCTCTGGCGGACGCCGCCGTGCTGGGCCACCTTGAGGGCTTGACCGTTCGCAAGGTGATCGTGGTGAAAGACCGTATCGTCAACATCGTGGCCGGCTGATCCATGAAGCGCTTTTCGCTCTCACAATCGCTCTCCAAGGCCCTTCCCGTCGCCGTTCTGGCTGTCGCGGCCCTCGCCCTGTCGGCCTGCGGCTTCACGCCGCTATACGGCCCCCAGACGGTCACCAAGGGGCTCAGCGCCATCGAGGTGGTCGCGCCCCCAGGTCGCGCCGGCTACCTGCTGCGTGAGAAACTGGACGACGCCTTCGCCCGCGACGTCAACGTGCTCCCGTCCCACCGGCTGGTCTATACGCTCGAGGAACGCCGCTACGCGCGTGGCGTCCGGGTCGACAACGTCGCCAACCGCTATGAGCTGAGCCTCACGGCCAACTGGCGCCTGATGGATTCCAAGACCGGGCTGGCCGTCCGCGCGGGCTCCACAAGCGCCGCCGTGACCTATGACTCGGCCGACCAGCCCTACGCCTCCATCGCCGCCCAGGAAGACAGCCAGGAACGCGCCGCCACCGAACTGGCGCGCCGGATCCAGTTGGAACTGGCGACCTGGCTCGCGGGCAAGGCCAAGGCGTAAGGTCCCTTCGCCATGATCCTGTCGAAACGACCGGACATCGAACGCTTCCTGCGGGATCCGGCCGCCGACATCCGCGCCGTGGTCATCTATGGCCGCGATCGCGGCGTGGTGCGCGACCGCGCCGACCAGCTGGTCAACAAGCTGTTCGCGCGCCCCGACGATCCGTTCGACACCGCCCAGCTGACCGAGAGCGACCTGGACAGCCAGGCCGGCAAGCTGGAGGACGAGCTCTCGGCCCTGTCGATGATGGGCGGCCGGCGCCTGGTGCGCCTGCGCCTGACCGGCGAGAAGGGCGGCCCCGACAAGCAGGCGGCCGAAGCCCTCACCCGCCATGTCGAAGGCCAGCTGAACCCGGACGCCTTCTTCCTGATCGAGGCCGGCGCCCTGGGTCGCGACTCCACCCTGCGCAAGGTCGCCGAGAAGGCCAGCGGCGCGGCGGTGATCCCCTGCTACGAGGACGAGGCCGGCGACTTGGCCCGGCTGACCCGCGAGACCCTGACCAAGGACAAGGTCAGCCTGAACGGCGAGGCCCTGGACCTGTTCGTCTCGCGCCTGCCCAAGGAGCGCGGCGTGGCCCGCGCCGAGATCGAGCGCCTCGCCCTCTATCTGAAGCCCGGCAGCGGCGTCGTGGCCACGCCGGCCGATCTGACCGACTTCCTGGGCGTCGAGCCCGAGGCTTCGCTGGGCGACGCGGCCATCGACGCGTTCGGCGGCCGCGTGGGCCCCGCCCAGGCCGGCCTGCGCCGCGCCGCCGCCGAGGGCGAAGGCGGACCCGCGGCCGTACGGGCCATGGGCTATCACCTGGGCCGTCTGCGCCGCACCCTGACCCTGCACAAGAACGGCGTCGACCTGGCGGCCGCCGCCAAGGCCTCGGGCGTGTTCTGGAAGAGCGAGCGCGAGTTCCTGCGCCAGGCCCGGGCCTGGACCCTGGATCAGCTGCTGGCGGTCCAGGCCGAGGTGCTGGCGGCCGACAAGGCCTGCAAGACGTCCGGCTCGCCCGACCAGCTGATCTCCGAGCGCCTCGCCATGCAGATCGCCGGCAAGGCTCGGCGGCTGGGGCTCTAGCGCCGACGCGCTCGCTTCGATCAGCGAGTCGCTGGCTTCGTCAAACCATCAGCGTCTTCATCCACAAGAATCTGTCGATTCCGGCTTTCGGCGGCCCCGACCAAATTGTCGGCCGACCACGCCGTTTCCTTTGGTTTTTCAGCAGCTTGCACGAGAATTGGCGTTCATGAAGGGCCAACTCTGGCGAACAGCTCGACCAGCGACACGGTCGAGCCGCCTTCCGTGCGCGACAGAGGACCCTCGAAGAAGGCCTCAGGCGCCGCGCGTCAGACGGTTGCAGAGATCGTCCAGTTGCTCGAGCGTCGCGTAGCGGATGGTCAGGGCGCCGGCGCCGCCGCGATCGTCGATCTCGACATCGAGGCCGAGCAGCGACGACAGGTCGGCTTCCAGCGACTGGGTGTCGGTGTCCTTCGACTTCGGCGGCCGGCCGCCGCTCGACTTGGCGCGGACCTCACCGTCGGCGTTCGGCGTGCGCCGGGCCAGGGCCTCGGCGTCGCGCACCGACAGGCCCTTGGCGATGACCTCGCGGGCGAGAACCGTCGGGTCCGGCGCCGAGGCGATCGCGCGGGCATGGCCGGCGGTCAGCTCGCCCGAGGTCAGGTATGACTGCACAGCTTCGGGTAGGGCCAGCAGGCGCAGGGTGTTGGCCACGTGGCTGCGGCTCTTGCCGACGGTCTGGGCGATCGCCTCCTGGGTGCGACCGAACTTGTCCATCAGCACCTTGTAGCTCAGCGCCTCTTCCAGGGCGTTGAGGTCGGCGCGCTGGACGTTCTCGATGATGCCGATCTCCAGCACCGCCAGGTCGTCCAGCTCGCGGATCATGATCGGGATGGTCTTGAGGCCCGCCCGCTGGGCCGCCCGCCAGCGACGCTCGCCGGCGACGATCTGGTATTCGCCGGGAGCGCCCGGGGCGGGACGGACCAGGATCGGCTGCAGGACGCCCTTCTCGCGGATCGAGTCCGAAAGTTCCACCAGGTCTTCTTCGCGGAAGGTCCGGCGCGGCTGATCGGGATTGCGGCGGATCAGTTCGATCGGCGCCTCGCGCGAGCCGGCGCCGGTGTCGCCCGGGGCTTGGGCGGGCGCGGAATCGACTTCGCCGAGCAAGGCGGAAAGGCCGCGACCCAGACCACGACGACCTTCAGACATCCCCGGCTCTCCCACCACGACCGACTCCTTCACGCGCTCGATACTCAATTTGGACAATGACTTGGATGGTTATCCTCAGACGGACCTCAGGCCGCCTGGGAGAGCCTCGACTTCTCGCGGCTGATCACCTCGCGCGCCAGCCGCAGATAGGCCTGGCTGCCGGCGCATTTGAGGTCGTAGAGCAAGACGGGCTTACCGAAGGACGGCGCCTCCGACACCCGGACGTTGCGCGGTATGACCGCGTCATACACCTTGTCGCCGAAGTGCTCCCGGACATCCTTGGCCACCTGGTCCGACAAGCTGTTGCGGCGATCGTACATGGTCAGAACCACGCCCTGGATCTCCAGCTTGGGATTGAGGCTGCCGCGCACCCGCTCGATGGTCCGCATCAGTTGGGTCAGGCCTTCCAGGGCGAAGAACTCGCACTGCAGCGGCACGAACACCGCGTCGGCGGCGGTCATGGCGTTGACGGTCAGCACGTTCAGCGACGGCGGGCAGTCGATCAGCACATAGGTGTAGGGGCCGTTGGCGCGCAGCGGCTCCAGGGCGTCGCGCAGGCGGTAGGAACGCCGCGCCTGCTGGCCCAGCTCGATCTCCACGCCCGACAGGTCGGCGTCGGCGGGGATCACGTCCAGGCCTGGCAGCTCGGTCGGCACCGCCGCATCGACGACCGGCTTCTCGCCCATCAGCACGTCATAGAGCGTGGTCCGACGCTGCATGCGGGTGATGCCCAGGCCGGTGGAGCAGTTGCCCTGCGGGTCGGCGTCGATCAGCAGCACGCGTTCGCCGCAGGCCGCCAGGGCGGTGCCCAGATTGATCGCGGTCGTGGTCTTGCCCACCCCGCCCTTCTGGTTGGCGATGGCGAGGACGCGCAGCGGTTGGTCAGACTTTACGGACACTCTTAAGCCCCTTCACTTGCACGATCTGGCCTCGCGGGTCGCTCAGGGATGACCGCAGGGTCGACTCGAATTTCCAATATGTAGCGGCCTCGGCCAGCTCCGAAGCGACATCTTGTCCCTTCAGGAACCAGGCGACCGCGCCGCGCTTCAGGTAGGGCTGGGCGTACCCGAGCAGTCTGACCATCGGCGCGCAGGCCCGCGCGGTCACGATGTCGACCTTCAGGTCCAGCTCTTCGGCGCGGGTGTTGTGGATCTCGGCGGGCAGGTTCAGCGCGTCGACGACCACCCGCAGGAACTTGCAACGCTTGGCCATGCTCTCGACCAGGTGGACCTTGGCCCCCGGCGTGTCCTTCAGCAGGATCGCCAGCACGACGCCGGGCAGGCCGGCGCCGGCTCCGAGGTCGGCCCAGGTCTTGGCGTCCGGCGCCAGCTGCAGCAGCTGGGCGCTGTCCCACGCGTGACGGTTCCAGTAGGTGGCGATCGTCGCCGGACCCACCAGGTTCATCACTTCGTTCCACTCGGCCAGCAGGACCTGGAACCGCACGAGATCGGCCAGTTGGCTGTCGGAACAGCCCGTCAGCCGCTGGAACGCGGCGGCGTCGACGGGATCGAGGTCCTCGATGACCAGGGGCGAAACGACAGCCGACATCAAGCGGCCTTCGCGCGGCGGACATGGGCCAGCAGCGCGGTCAGGGCCCCAGGCGTCACGCCTTCGATCCGGGCCGCCTGGCCCAGGGTCAGGGGCTTCACGCGCGCCAGCTTCTCGCGCACCTCGTTCGACAGGCTGCCGACCAGGCCGTAGTCCAGATCGGCCGGCAGGCGCAGGTCCTCTTCCTTGCGGAAGGCCTCGGCGTCGTTGCGCTGGCGGTCGAGATAGCCGGCATAGGCCGCCTCGATCTCGATCTGCTCGCGGGCCATCGGGCTCCACGTGGAAATCTCCGGCCATACCGCGGTCAGGCCGTCGAGCGTGACATCGGGCAGGGCCAGCATGGCCAGGACGTCGCGACGCTGACCGTCGTGATTGACCTTGAAGCCGGCGCGATTGGCTTCGGCCGGGGTCAGGGTGACCGAGCGGGCGAAGGCGCGAACGGTTTCCAGCTCGGCCTTCTTGGCCGCCCAGAACTCGGCGCGGACCGGACCCACCACGCCCAGCTCCAGACCCTTGTCGGTCAGGCGCTGGTCGGCGTTGTCGGCCCGTAGGATCAGGCGGAACTCGGCGCGGCTGGTGAACATCCGATAGGGCTCGGTGACGCCCCGGGTGACCAGGTCGTCGATCATCACGCCGATATAGGCCTCGTCGCGGGCGAAGACGGCGGGCTCCCTGCCCTGCGCCGCCAGCGCCGCGTTCAGCCCGGCCATCAGGCCCTGGGCGCCGGCCTCCTCGTAGCCCGTCGTGCCGTTGATCTGGCCCGCCAGGTAGAGCCCGGTCAGACGCTTGGTCTCCAGGGTCGGGTAGAGCTCACGTGGGTCGACGTAGTCATACTCGATCGCATAGCCGTACCGGATGACCTCGACGTTCTCGAGACCCGGCATGGTGCGCAGGAACAGCAGCTGGGTCTCGGCCGAGACCGAGGTCGAGATGCCGTTCGGATAGACGGTGTCGTCGTCCAGGCCTTCCGGCTCCAGGAACACCTGGTGACTGGTCTTGTCGGCAAAGCGGACGACCTTGTCCTCGATCGACGGGCAATAGCGCGGGCCGATCCCGGTGGCGCGACCACCATAGACCGCCGACTCGCCCAGGCGCTCGGCGATGATCTTGTGGGTCTGCGCCGTCGTGTAGGTGATGCCGCACTGGATCTGCGGGATATCCACGTGGGTCGTCAGGAACGAGAACGGCTCGGGCTTCTCGTCGGCGGCCTGCATCGCCAGGCGATCCCAGGCGATGGTCTTGCCGTCCAGGCGCGCGGGGGTGCCGGTCTTCAGGCGGCCCATGTCGAACCCCAGGGCGTAGAGCCGGTCCGACAGGCCGATCGACGGCGCGTCGCCGACCCGGCCGGCCGAGATGCGGGTCTCGCCCTGATGGATGACGCCCTTCAGGAAGGTGCCGGTGGTCAGGACCACGCGAGAAGCGCGGTAGATCCCGCCCTCCCCGTCGATCACCCCGGCCACGACGCCGTCCTCGACGATCAGGTCTTCGGCCGCGGCCGCGATCACGTCGAGGTTCGGATAGGCGAACAGCTCGGCCTGCATGGCTTCGCGATAGAGCTTGCGGTCGATCTGCGAGCGCGGGCCGCGCACGGCGGGACCCTTGGAGCGGTTCAACAGCCGATACTGGATGCCGGCTTTGTCGCCCATGCGGCCCATCAGGCCGTCCAGGGCGTCGATCTCACGGACCAGGTGGCCCTTGCCCAGGCCGCCGATAGCCGGGTTGCACGACATCTCGCCGACGGTTTCGCGCTTGTGGGTCAGCAGGAGGGTGCGCGCACCGGCGCGAGCCGACGCAGAAGCGGCTTCGCAGCCGGCGTGACCGCCGCCGATGACAATGACATCCCAAGTGTTGGACAAGCTTGCGCGCCTCGAATGCGAACGCCCCCGTCTCGGCGGGGGCGTATTAGCCTTATACGCGAGACTACCCGCAGCGGCGAGTCGGTCCCGGGTGTTTCACGTGAAACACGCCCGAGACATCTGTGATCAGCCTGTGGACAGTTCAAGCCGATGTTTCACGTGAAACATCACTTCCCGATGCAGAAGGTTGAAAACACTCGATCCAGCACATCTTCCGGATCGATGCGCCCGGTGATCCGCGACAACGATCGCGTGGCCAGTCGCACGTCCTCGGCGGCGAGCTCGACCTCCAGGCCGACATCGGAAAGGGCGCGCTGAAGATAGGCCCGCGCCTCGGTGAGACTTTCGGCGTGGCGGATACGAGTTGCGGCCGGGAACTCCGCGCCAGACAGGGCGTCGACCACGTGCGCCGTAAGCGCCGCCCTCGCCTGCTCCGCACCGCCCGGTTTGCGGGCGGCCAGTTCGATCACCGCCAAGCCACGGGTCGACAGGACTTCCCGCAACTCCTCCAGACGATAGGCGTCGACCAAGTCGATCTTGTTGATCACCGCCCAATCGCCGGGCTGAACCACCGCGAGCTCCTCGTCCTGTTTCACGTGGAACATGGCGGCGTCGATGACCCAGAGGCGGAGGTCAGCCTCGGCCGCCCAGGCCCGCGCCCGGCGCACGCCCTCGGCCTCGATGGCGTCCTCGGTGGCGCGCAGACCGGCGGTGTCCGCCAGCAGGGTCTTGTAGCCGCCGAGGGTCAGCGGAACCTCGATGATGTCGCGGGTGGTGCCCGGCGTTGAGGTGACGATAGCCGCGTCGCGCTCGGCCAGGGCGTTCAGCAGGGTGCTCTTGCCGGCGTTTGGCGCACCGACCAGGGCGATCCGGAAGCCGTCCCGGACACGGCGACCCCGCGAAGAATCCTCCAAGGCCGCCCCGATCTCGGCCTCCAAGGCCGCCAGTCCGGGGCGAGCGCGAGCCGCGACATCCTCGGGCAGTTCCTCGTCCGGGAAGTCGACCGCGGCTTCGAGCATGGCCAAAGCCTGGACGAGAAGACCGCGCCAGGCGTCGTAGCGCTGGCTCAACGCGCCGCCCAACTGGCCTAGAGCCTGACGACGCTGCGCCTCGGTCTCGGCGTCGATCAGGTCGGCCACGCCCTCCGCCTGGGTCAGGTCCAGCTTGCCGTTCTCGAAGGCTCGCCGCGTGAACTCGCCTGGCTCGGCCAGGCGCAGACCCTCGTCGGCGAGGGCTTCAAGCAAGGCCTCGACCACGGCCCTACCGCCGTGCACGTGAAACTCGGCGGCGTCCTCGCCGGTATAACTGGCCGGCCCCTGGAACCAGAGCACCAGAGCGTCGTCGAGGGCGACCCCTTCGCGGGTCAGTTGGCGAAGGGCCGCACGGCGCGGCTTGGGCAGATCGCCCGCCAGCGCGCGCACGGCGTCGGCGGAGCGCGGCCCCGAGACCCGGACCACGGCAACCGCCGCCCTGCCCGCGCCCGTGGCCGGCGCGTAGATCGTGTCGTTCATTCGGACTTGCCGCCCATGCCCCCGACCGCCGCCCCGGCCGCCGCGGTCATCAACTTGCGGAACTGGTCCTGGGCCCCCACCCCGAACGCCATCCAGTTCTTCATCAGCTCCTCGGGCGCCAGCATGGCCATGTTGGAGGTCATGCGCTCCTGCATCTCCTTGACCAGGTGGTCGTTCAGGGCGCTCACGTCCGGCAGGCCCAGGAAAGCGCGGGCCTCCACCGGCGTGCAGTCAATCTCAATGGTCATCTTCATGATCTGGGGTTCCCTGCCGCGGAAGCACGATGTTGTTATGCCTCGACCGCAACGGCGCACGTTAGAGCGCTTCGGTCGAAAGTCCCATCGACGCCTTGCTGGATACGGAGAGCCCCATGTCCGAGACCCTCACGATCACCACCCCCGACGGCGCCTTCTCGGCCTATGTCGCTCGCCCCCCAATGGCTTCGGCAGCGTCGGCTCCGGCCATCGTCGTCATCCAGGAGATCTTCGGCGTCAACAAGGTCATGCGCGACGTCTGCGATGACATCGCCGCCCAGGGCTTCGTCGCCGTCTGTCCCGACCTGTTCTGGCGCATCGAACCGGGCATCGACATCACCGATCAGAGCGAAGCCGACTGGAAGCGCGCGTTCGAGCTCTACAACGCCTTCGACGTCGACGCCGGCGTTTCGGACATCGCCGCGACGATCGCCGCCACCCGCGCCCTGCCCGGCGTCAACGGCAAGGTCGGCGCGGTCGGCTATTGCCTGGGCGGCCTGCTGGCCTTCCTGACGGCGACCCGCACCGACGCGGACGCCAGCGTCTCCTACTACGGTGTCGGAACCGACAAGTACGTGGCCGAGGCCGAGAAGCTGGCGCGACCCCTGCTGATCCACATCGCCGAGGAAGACCAGTTCGTGCCGAAGGAAGCCCAGAAGGTGATCCTCGACGCGCTGAAGGATCACCCGCAGATCGAGATCCATACCTATCCCGGCCGCGACCACGCCTTTGCCCGGGTGGGCGGAGCGCACTACGACGCGGCGGACGCCGGTAGGGCCAACGCCCGCAGCCTGGCCTTCTTCAAGTCCAACCTGGGCTGACCGTCATGCTGGCCATACAAGCCGTCCGCACCGGCGGCCCCGAAGTGCTCGAGGCCGTCGACCTGCCAGTCCCCTCGCCGGGTCCCGGCCAGATCCTGGTCCGCCACCAGGCCGTGGGTCTGAACTTTATCGACACCTATCACCGCAGCGGCCTCTACCCGATGAAGATGCCGGCCGTCCTTGGACTGGAAGCGGCGGGCCTCGTCGAAGCGCTCGGCGAAGGCGTCACCCGGTTCAAGGCCGGCGACCGTGTCGCCTATAACGGGACGCTCGGCGCCTATGCCGAAGCCGCCGTGGTTCCGGCCGACCGCGCGGTGAAGGTCCCGGACGCGGTCAGCCTGGAGACCGCCGCGGCCGTCCTGCTCAAGGGCATGACCGCTGAGTTCCTGGTCCGCCGTTGCCACAAGGTCGAACCGGGTCAGACCGTTCTGATCCACGCAGCGGCGGGCGGTGTCGGCTCCATCCTGGTGCAGTGGGCCAAGGCGCTGGGCGCGACCGTGATCGCCACCGTCGGCTCGGAGGCCAAGGCCGCTCTCGCCCGCGATCACGGCGCCGACCATGTGATCCTCTACGGCGAGGAGGACGTCGCGGCCCGGGTGGCGGAGATCACCGGCGGCCAAGGCGTGGCCGTGGTCTATGACGGGGTCGGCAAGGACACCTTCGAGGCCAGCCTTAAGAGCCTGGGCCGACGCGGCATCCTGGCGACCTTCGGCAACGCCTCCGGTCCGGCCCCGGCGATCGCGCCGCTGGAGCTGGGGACCAAATCGCTGTTCCTGACCCGGCCGCGCCTGTTCGACTACATCGGCACGACGGCCGAGCTGGACGAAAGCGCGGCGGCCCTGTTCGCGGTGCTGGCGTCGGGCGCGGTGAAGATCGAGGTCGGGCAGACGTTCCCGCTGGCGGACGCCCGCGCGGCGCACGAGGCGCTGGAGGGGCGGCGGACGACTGGGGCGACACTGCTGATCCCGTAGGCGCGACTTCCACCTCCGGCCCTTTGGGCCACCTCCCCCACAGGGGAGGAGCTAAAAGAAAGGGCGGCTGGATTGCTCCAGCCGCCCTTCGTGTTTCACGTGAAACACCAAGCTTAAGTGTTCATGCTCTGGAAGAAATCGCCGTTGGTCTTCGACTGGCGCATCTTCTCCAGCAGGAACTCGATAGCGTCCGAGGCGCCCATCGGGTTGAGGATGCGGCGCAGGACGTAGGTCTTCTGCAGTTGGTCGCGCGGGGTGATCAGCTCTTCCTTGCGGGTGCCGGACTTCAGCACGTCGATGGCCGGGAAGATGCGCTTGTCAGCCACCTTACGATCAAGGACGATTTCCGAGTTACCGGTGCCCTTGAACTCTTCGAAGATCACTTCGTCCATCCGGCTGCCGGTGTCGATCAGGGCGGTGGCGATGATCGATAGCGAGCCGCCCTCCTCGACGTTCCGCGCCGCGCCGAAGAAGCGCTTGGGGCGCTGCAGGGCGTTGGCGTCGACGCCGCCGGTCAGCACCTTGCCCGACGACGGGACGGTGGTGTTGTAGGCGCGGCCCAGACGCGTGACCGAGTCCAGCAGGATGACGACGTCGCGCTTGTGCTCGACCAGGCGCTTGGCCTTCTCGATGACCATCTCGGCCACCTGCACGTGGCGGGTCGCCGGCTCGTCGAAGGTCGAAGCGATGACCTCGCCCTTCACCGTGCGCTGCATGTCGGTGACTTCTTCCGGGCGCTCGTCGATCAGCAGGACGATCAGATAGCACTCGGGGTGGTTGGTCTCGATCGACTTGGCGATGTTCTGCAGCATCACCGTCTTGCCGACCCGCGGCGGGGCGACGATCAGGCAGCGCTGGCCCTTGCCCAGCGGGGCGACGATGTCGATGACCCGGCCCGAGCGATCCTTGATGGTCGGATCGGGCAGTTCCATGTGCAGGCGCTCTTCGGGATAGAGCGGCGTCAGGTTGTCGAAGTGGACCTTGTGCTTGACGTTGTCCGGGCTCTCGAAATTGATCTTCGAGACGCCGGTCAGGGCGAAGTAGCGTTCGCCTTCGCGCGGCGAGCGGATGGCGCCCTCGATGGTGTCGCCGGTGCGCAGGCCGAACTTGCGGATCTGCGAGGGCGACACGTAGATATCGTCAGGACCCGGAAGATAGTTGGCTTCCGGCGAGCGCAGGAAGCCGAAGCCGTCCTGCACGACTTCCATGGTGCCCGAGCCCGAAATCTCCACGCCTTCCTCGGCGAGGGTCTTCAGGATCGCGAACATCATGTCCTGCTTACGCATGGAGTTGGCGTTCTCGACCTCGAAGGTCTCGGCGAACGCCAGCAGGTCAGCCGGGGATTTCTCCTTCAGCTCCTGCAGGGACATGGTCTTCAGGCCCATGGCCGCCACGGTGGCGCCCACTTCGGATTCATCGTCGCCGCCGTCGCCTTCGGGCGCGTCCTGCGGGTCGCTGGAGACCTCGGCCGTCGTGTCGATAACGGGCTCTTCGGTCTCGGATTGGTTTTCGGTTTGGTCGGTCATAGTTGACACTCAACGTCGCGCGGCCCGCGGGGATGCGAGCCGAGCCTTGGTTCTAAAACGGACTCGTCGCGGTGAAGCGGCGAGCAGGTCGCGCCATGACGACGGCGCGTATCGATCGGGGGACAGACCTTCGAAGCGAGAGGCTCCGGGGGCGCGTCAGGACGAGCGCCGGTCCGTAAGAGGCGGGAACAGGCCGCGAGGCGACATGTCTGCCTGGATGGGAACCACAAGCGGCCCCGCCGGTCAAGCGAAGCCGCCCGGATCGCCGCCTGGGCTAGTGGCCCAGAAACTTGGTCGTCACCGACAGGACGATGACGATCGCCGCCAGGAACGGCAGCTCGTTGGTCATCCGCCAGAACTTTTCCGAGCGGGTGTTGGTCCCGGCGGCGAACTGGCGGCGAGCCTTGGAGACGAAGCCGTGCCAGGCGAACAGGAAGATCAGGGCCGCGATCTTGGTCAGGGCCCAGGGCTTGAGGAAGAAGTCGTGGCCCAGCCGCTCGGCGTCGATCGCCGCCAGCAGCAAGCCCATCAGCAGGGCCAGGATCATCGCCGGATTGATGATGATCCGCAGGGTGCGCAGCTCGGCCAGCTTGAACGTCGCGTCCATGTCCGAGCCGGGCTCGGCCTTCATGTGATAGACGAACAGACGCGGCAGGATCAGCATGCCGGCGATCCAGGCCATCACGAAGATGATGTGCAGTCCGCGGATCAGGTCAAAATGCGGGGCCAGGAAATCGATCACGCCGAAGCTCCCTGCTTGTTCGGACATTGGGTGCGGTCGCCGCCGCAGCGCCAGGCGCAGCCGGTGACCAGGCGATCGGGCGCGCCAAGGGCGCCTTGGATGGTGCGGCCGAGGCCGGCGATGAAGCCCGGCGTCACACCCAGGGCCGGCACGCGGACATAGACCGGGCAGCCGGCCTCGAACGCCACCTGGCGGTATTCGTGATCCAGCTCGACCAGGGTCTCGATGTGCTCGGAGACGAAGGCGATCGGCGTGACCACCAGCGCCAGGCCCTGTTTGCTGGCGGCCTTGATCTCGTCCTCGGTCGAGGGCCCGATCCACTTCATCGGACCGACGCGGCTCTGATAGGTCACCCGCCAGTCCCAACCTTCGCCGAGCCTGGCGGCCACCGCCGCGGCGGTGGCCTCGATCTGCTGCTGATAGGGATCGCCGCCCAGGATCACCTTCTCGGGCAAGCCGTGAGCCGAGAACAGCAGGCGCGCCGGACCGGGACCTCCGGCCTTGTCGTAGGCCGCCTTGATCAGGTCGGCATGGGCCTGAACCAGATCTTCGTTCACCGGATAGCAGCAGACGGTCGAGACCCGGCCGGGACCCTTGCGATAGGCCCGTTTCCACGCCTTCAGCGACGAGCCGGTCGTGGTCGACGAATATTGCGGATAGAGCGGCAGCAGCACGACCTCGTCCGGGGCGAAGGCCTTCACGGCCTTGACCGTCTGGTTGGTCAGCGGCTTCCAGTAGCGCATGGCGACGAAGCAGCGGGTCTCGGCGTCCGGGAAGCGCGCGGCCAGGTCCGCCTCAAGCGCCCTCGCCTGCTTTTCGGTCTCCGGCAACAAGGGCGAGCCGCCGCCCATCAGGGCGTAGTTTTCCTTGGCCAACTTGGCGCGCGTCCCGGCGATCAAGGCGGCGATCGGATAGCGCAGGGGCGCCGGCAGGCCGATGATCGCCTTGTCGCGAAACAGGTTGAACAGGAACGGTCGCACCGCGTCCGGCCCATCAGGCCCGCCCAGATTGAACAGGACGACGGCTATGCGCTTGGTCACTTGCCGGTGACCCGCGCCAGCACCGCCTCGACGTGGGCGATCGGCGTGTCGGGCAGGATGCCGTGACCCAGGTTGAAGATGTAGGGACTCTGCCCCCACTGTTCCAGGAGCTGGTCGACCCGCGCCAGCAGGGCGTCGCCGCCGGCCCGCAGCAGCAGGGGATCCAGCGCGCCCTGGATGGCCTTGGTCTTCTGGATGGACTGGCCCAGCGCCGCGGAGGCCTGGGTGTCCAGCGCCACGCCCTGAACGGGCGCCAGCTTGGCGTAGGTCTCGACCAGCGTGCCGGCTCCGCGCGGGAAGCCGATCACCGGCGTGGTCACGCCCTTGGCGCGCAGGCCTTCGATGATCGCGGTGTGCGGCTTGGTCACCAGGCGGTCGAACAGCGGCTCGGACAGGCCCTCGGCCCAGCTCTCGAACAGCTTCAGCACCTGGGCGCCCGACGCCGCCTGCATGGCCAGGTAGTCGATGGTCGCGTCGACCAGCACCTGGATCAGGGCGTCGAGCTTCTCGGCGTTCTGGTAGGCGTAGGTCCGCGCGCCGGAGCGATCGCTGGAGCCGCCTTCGATCATGTAGGTCGCCACGGTCCAGGGCGCGCCGGCGAAACCGATCAGGGTCCGCTCAGGCTCCAGGGCCGAACGTACGCGGCTCAGGGTCTCGCCCACGGCGCCCAGCGCCTGGCCGGCCTGGCCCGTCAGCTCGCGCATCGACTCGATCGACGGGAGCTCGCCCAGCTTGGGACCCTCGCCCGCCTCGAACCACACCTTCTGGCCCAAGGCCTGGGGGATCAACAGGATGTCGGCGAAGACGATGGCCGCGTCGTACGGAAACCGCCGCATGGGTTGCAGGGTGACCTCGGCGGCCTTCTCCGGGTTCAGGCAGAAATCGATGAAGGTCGGCTCGGTGGCGCGAACGGCCCGATACTCCGGCAGATAGCGTCCGGCCTGCCGCATGAACCACACGGGCGGACGTTCGGCCTTTTGGCCATCCAGGACGGAAAGGAGCTTGGGCTTCTGGAGCGAGGTCATGTCAGGCCTTAAATCCCGTCAGGCCCGTGGGCTCAAGCCCGTATCTCCCCGGAGGCCTTCTTCCCTTCTTCCTTCTCTCTTTAAGAAGATTTTAAGGAAGACTGTAGGAGATGGTGAGCAAGTGCCTAACGGGGAAAACCCGCGTGCGGCGCACCATGCCCCCCGACCATCCGAAATCCATCCAAGCGTGACCCACATGTGGGCGCGAGCCTGTGAACTATGGGGATAGTCCGCTAGCGCTTCGTAATTCCTAATGAAACGTTAAGATGGCTAACGGCGCCGTAACCATGAGCGTTCGCTCATCCCGCCTTTGGGGGAATCGGAAACGCACCGGCTGTGGAGGTCATCCGAGACTGGGGATTGTCCGGCATCAATGTGACCGTTTAACACAGGGTCAGTTCGACGCGCCGTAACGAGCCGGGATTCACCCCCGCTCATCCCCAGGGGCCAAGCCAGTGGTTAAGCAACCGTTAACGGATGATCCACAGGAAGCTGGCGCCCCTGAGGGTGAAAGAGCCGCGCCGCGCTTCGCGACCTACTTCCACATTCACCTGGTGTCGGACTCCACGGGCGAGACGTTGAACGCCATGGCGCGCGCCGTTTGCGCCCGTTTCACCGATATCCTGCCGATTGAACACATCTACGCCCTTGTCCGTTCCACGCGCCAACTCGACCGGGCGCTGGAGGAAATCGCCGGCGCGCCGGGGGTGGTCATGCACACCATCATCGACCCGAACCTGCGCTCGGCCCTGGAGGAAGGCTGCCGGCGGCTGGAGATGCCGTGCATCGCCGCCCTCGATCCGGTGGTCAGCGCCATGTCGCGCTATCTGGGCGCGCGGATCTCCACCCGGGTCGGCGCCCAGCACGCGCTGAACAACGACTATTTCGATCGGATCGAGGCGCTGGACTACGCCATCGCCCACGACGACGGCCAGGGCGGCCAGGACCTGACCCAGGCAGACGTGATCCTGGTCGGCGTGTCGCGCACCTCCAAGACCCCGACCTGCATCTACCTGGCCCACCGCGGCGTGCGCGCCGCCAACGTGCCGCTGGTGCCCGGCCGGCCGCCGCCCGAGGAGCTGTTCACCCTGAAGAACACCCTGATCGTCGGGCTGATGACCTCGCCCGAGCGGCTGATCCAGATCCGCCGCAACCGCCTGCTGTCGCTGAAGGAGAACCGCGAGAGCGACTATATCGACACCGATGCGGTGCGGCAGGAGATCATCGGCGCCCGCCGGCTGTTCGAGCGCCAGGGCTGGCCGATCATCGACGTCACCCGGCGGTCGGTCGAGGAGACGGCGGCGGCGATCATCAACCTGCTGTCTGGCGGCCGCGGCCAGGTCGAGGTGCTGGGATGAGCCCTCCCCCCATTACCCTGGCGTCCACCAGCTCGGCGCGCCAGGCGATCCTGCGCAACGCGGGCGTCGCCTTCGAAGCGGTCGGTTCGGGCGTCGACGAGGAGTCCGCCAAGGCCGGCCTCCTGGCCGAAGGCGCTTCGCCGCGCGAAGTGGCCGACGCCCTGGCCGAGCTGAAGGCGTTCAAGGTCTCGACCAAGCGCCCTGGCCTGGTGATCGGCTCGGACCAGACGCTGGAGCTGGACGGCGCCCTGTTCGACAAGGTCGACACGGTCGAGGCCGCCCGCGAGCGGCTGAAGGAGCTGCGCGGCAAGGTCCACAAGCTGCACTCGGCCGTGGTCGTGGCCCGTGACGGCCGGCCGATCTGGCGGGTGGTCGAGACCACAAAGCTGTCGGTCCGCGATTTCAGCGACGCCTGGCTGGAAGGTTATCTGCAGCGCAACGCGCCTGACGTCCTGTCCTCGGTCGGCTGCTACTTCCTCGAGGGCGAGGGGGTGCAGATGTTCGACCGCATCGATGGCGACTATTTCGCCATCCTCGGCCTGCCCGTGGTGGGCCTGTTCGATTTCCTGCGCCTTCACGGAGCTCTCGAGGCATGAGTATTACGGGAGCCGCGATCGTCGCCGGCGTCTGCGGCCAGCCGATCCGCCACTCGATGAGCCCGGTGATCCACAACGCCTGGATCGCGGCGGCCGGGCTGAACGCCGCCTACGTGCCGTTCGCCCCGGGCGAGGACAATTTCGAGACCTTCGTCGAGGGCCTGCGCGGCGGGGCGATCCGGGGTCTCAACGTCACCATCCCGTTCAAGGAGCAGGCCCTGGCCTGCGCCGACCGCTGCAGCGACCTGGCCAAGCTGGCCGGCGCGGCCAACCTGCTGATCTTCGAGACCGACGGCACGATCACGGCCGACAACACCGACGGTCCCGGCCTGATCGGGGCCATCGCCATCCAGGCGCCGGGCTTCGACCTGACGTCGTCGCCGGTGGTGATCCTGGGCGCGGGCGGCGCGGCCCGGGGCGCGGCCGCCGCCCTGGCCCTGGCCGGCGCCCCGCGCGTCAGCATCGTCAACCGCACTTTCGTCCGCGCCGAGGCCATCGCCGTCTCGATCGGCGGCGTGGTCGAGGCCGCGTCGGAGGACGAGCTGGACGCCCTGCTCTCCCAGGCCGGCCTGGTGATCAACGCCACCTCGTTGGGCCTGGGCGGCGGCGCGGGTCCCGCCGCGCGCCTGGAGCTGACGCCGAAAAACGCCGTGGTCGTCGACATGGTCTACAAGCCGCTGCGCACCGAGTTCTTGAACCGCGCCGAAACCGCCGGCCGCCGCACGGTGGACGGGCTGGAGATGCTGCTGCGCCAGGCGGTTCCCAGCTTCGAGGCCTTCTTCGGCGTGACGCCGCCGGCGCAGGTCGACGTCCGTGCCCTGGCCCTGGCCCAGATCGGGGACGCTGCGAAATGATCGTCCTGGGCCTCACCGGCTCCATCGGCATGGGCAAATCGACGACGGCCAGGATGTTCGTCGAGGCCGGCGTGCCGGTCTACGATTCCGACGCCGCCGTCCATGCGCTCTACGCCACCGGTGGGGCCGCGGTCGCGCCGGTCGAGGCAGCCTTTCCGGGCGTGGTGGTCGACGGGGCCATCGACCGCACCCGGCTCAGCGCGGCGGTGATGGGCAATTCCGAGGCCTTGGCGGTGCTGGAATCGATCGTCCATCCGCTGGTCGGCGCCCATCGGATCGGCTTCTTCGAGGACGCCAAGGCCCAGGGCGCCGACATCGTCGTGCTCGACATCCCCCTGCTCTACGAAACCGGCGGCGAGAAGAAGGTCGACAAGGTGGTGGTGGTCTCCGCCCCGGCCGAGATCCAGCGCCAGCGGGTTCTGGCGCGGACGGGCATGGATCCCGCCAAGTTCGAGGCCATCCTGGCCCGCCAGACTCCGGATGCCGAAAAGCGCGCCCGGGCCGATTTCGTCATCGACACCGGCCGGGGCCTGGACGCCGCCCGCGGCCAGGTCCGCGACATCCTGACCAGCCTTAGGGCCGCGGCCCCGCTTGAAGGCGGCGGCGAACAGGGTCATTGAAATCCGATGGCGCGGGAAATCATCCTCGATACCGAAACCACCGGCTTCGACCCCAAGACCGGCGATCGGCTGGTCGAAATCGGCTGCATCGAGGTGGTCGACTACATGCCCACGGGCAAGTCGTTCCATGAGTATTGCGACCCGCTGCGCGACATGCCGGCCGAGGCCCAGAAGGTGCACGGCCTGTCGTCCGAGTTTCTGACCGGCAAGCCGAAGTTCCACGAGATCGCCGACCGGTTCCTGGAATTCGTCGGCGATTCGCCGGTGATCGCCCACAACGCCGCCTTCGACCGCAGCTTCGTCAATTTCGAGCTGGAGAAGTGCAATCGCGGCCCGCTGCCGGAAAGCCGCTGGGTCGACACCCTGGCCATGGCCAAGAAGCGCTTCCCGGGCATGTACAACTCGCTCGACGCGCTCTGTAAGCGTTTCAAGATCAGCCTGGACAGCCGCGACAAGCACGGCGCCCTGATCGACGCCCACCTGCTGGCCGAGGTCTATCTCGAGCTGCAGGGCGGCAAGGAACGGGCGCTGGAGTTGACCCAGGTGGTCGCCGTCACCGCCGTCTCGGCCGCCCGCCAGGGTTCGTACGGCGCCCGACCCCGGCCCCTGGCCCCGCGCTCGACCGAGGAAGAGCGCGAGATCCACGCCGCCTTCATCCAGAAGAACCTCAAGGACAAGGCCGTCTGGCTACAGTTCGGCGTGGGGGTCGTGGCCGAGGGCTGAGCTCGCGGCGTTACGCGCTTTCGCCCAAGGTGACGAGCAGCGCGTCCAGCTGTTCGAACTGCTCAGGCAGCCCATCCGCCGCTCCGGCGGACGCGTCGAGGGCCTCCTTCGAAGGATAGAGTTCGTGCAGGACCAGCAACGTCTGGCCGTCCTTTTCCTCGAAGGTGACCGTGGTCACGGGGCCGTCTTCACTCTCGTCGTTGGTCCAGACGAGGCGCGAGGGCGGCGTCACTTCGATGTACTTGCCGAAAAAGGCCATGGTGTTCGCGGCGTCGTGTCCGAATTCGAGGCGGTAGCCGCCTCCGACCCGAACATCCAGCTCGCAGGACCGCAGGTTCATTCCCAACGATTTCGGGACCCACCAGAGCTTGAACAGGTCGGACCTGGTCCACGCCTCGAACACGATGCGGGCGGGGGCGTTAAAGGTGCGGGTGACCACGAGCTCGCGCTCGGACTTCCGGTCGATCGCCGTGTGGTTAGTCATCGATTTTCTCCCTGCGTTTCAAATCCTCGACAATCCCGTCCAGCGCGTCGAAGCGCGTGGCCCAAAGCTGTCGATAGCTTTCGATCCAGGCCGCCTCTTCCTCGAGCCTGCGCACGCCGAGCCGGCAGGTGCGCACCCGCCCGACCTTCTGCGTCGTGACGAACCCCGCATGCTCCAGGACGCCGACGTGCTTCTTCATGCCCGTGAGGGTCATGTGGAACTTGTCGGCGAGCTCCGTGATCGAGGCGTCCGAACGTCCGAGCTGCTCCAGGACGCCGCGTCGAGTGGCGTCCGAGAGCGCGGCGAACGAAGCATCGAGGCGATCTATCGTATACTGAACCATGTGGTTCAGTATTAGCGCGCGGATTTGCGACATGCAAGAGGCGGCCGAGCCTGGTCGCCGACTGACCGGCTACAGGCGGACCTTCCTGGGGTCGAACGGGATGGAGGGCGGGCGCTAGACTCGCAGATCCGCCGTGACCGGCGCGTGGTCGCTGGGGCGTTCCCATTCACGGACCGTGTCGTGGACCTTGGCGGTGACCTTGCCGTCGACGATCGCCGCGTCGCGCAGGCCGGGGCTGGCCAGGATGTGGTCCAGGCGCAGGCCGCGGTTGGACTTGCGGAAATCGGCGGCGCGATAGCTCCACCAACTGAACAGCTTTTCCGGCTCGGGCGTGGCCAGGCGCGGCAGGTCCAGCAGGTTCATCGACTTGATCATTGCGTCGAAGGCTTCGAGCTCGGCCGGCGTGTGGCTGACAACCTTCAGCATCTGGCGGTGACTCCAGACGTCGTTCTCGCCGGGCGCGATGTTCAGGTCGCCGGTGACGATCAGCGGCGCCTTGGGATCACGCTTCTTCAGGGCGGCGGTCAGGGTCTCATAGAAGTCGAGCTTGTGGTCGAACTTCGGATTGCCGATGCGATCGGGCGTGTCGCCGCCAGCCGGGATGTAGAAGTTCTGGATGTCGACGCCGGCCACCTTGACCGCGACGCAGCGGGCATGGCCCTCGCGGCAGTTCATCAGCGTCGGCACGTCCTCGAATGGCAGGCGTGAGGCGATGGCGACGCCGTGCCAGCCCTTCTGACCGGCGATCTTCAGGTGCGGCAGGCCCATGGCCTCGAAGGCCTCGCGAGGGAACTCACCCTCCTGGCACTTGATCTCCTGCATGCAGAGCACGTCGGGCGCCTGCTCGTCGACGAAGCGGGCGGCCTGCTCGGCGCGCAGGCGGACGGAATTGACGTTCCAGGTGGCGATACGGAGGCGCATGCCGTTCCTCTAGAGCTTGGGATCCCCAAACCACAACGAAAAACGCCCAGGCGCTCAGCGCCTGGGCGAAAGTCGGGTCTCTCATGCCGCCGCCGGGAGGGGATAGGTCCGGCACGGTTGCGAAGAGCGGGTCGGGCGCTCCTCGCCATGCGTGTTAAATCTGCCACGCCAGGAATCTAAGTCAAGGACAATCGCGTTAACATCTTGCATGTTGTGAAATTGTCGCATTTCGGCCGTGTCGAATGGCCTAAATACAACTAGGGCTTGCCGACCCGGCGCCTCGGATCGGTTAGGACGAAAAGTTTCGGGTCCAGGCCCGTGGTCTTTTCGAAGTCCACCAGGCGCACGCGGGTCTCGCCGCCCTTCACGTCGGTGACGGTCCAGCCGATCAGGGCGGGCGCGTTGCTGAAGTCCAGGGCGATGCGGCCCAGGGTCTGGCGCTTGGCGTCGACGGCGGTGATCGTGAAGCCGTCCGACAGCTTGCGCACGCCGGTGATGGTCACGCCGCGATCCAGCCGCACCTCGCGGGCCAGCAGCAGGACCAGGGGCGTGCGGCTCAGCGGATAGCTCTCGAAGGTCTTCAGCCGGGGGTCGAAGATATTGACGGCGCTGCCGTTGCTGACGACCAGCAGCCCGTTGGGGCCGTCATAGGCGAAGCGGGCCTTGCCCGGACGCTGCAGATAGAAGTCGCCTTGGGTCTGGGTTCCCCGCGCGTCGGTCTGGACGAAACGGCCCTTGGCCGAGCCCAGCGCCTGGATATAGGCGGTGGCCTTGTCGACCAGGGCCTGGTCCTCGGCCGAGAGCTTGGCCGCCGGTGGTTGGGCGGCGAGGGCTTGGCCGGTCACGGCGGCGGCCAGGCCAAAGCCGGCGGCGGCGAGGATCAGGCGACGGGTCGGGGTCGTGGTGGTCATGCGATCTCCTAGGCTCCAACCTTTGCCCTGCCCGCGCGTCGGACGAAAGGCCACGGCGCGACCATTTTCCGGCGCTCCGATGAAGCGTCGTTCAGGTTCGGGAGGTTGGAGGCAGGAGAAACGCGGTCGAACGGCCTAGGTTTCCGGAGGCGCGGGGACATGCACATGTGCATGTCCCCATCAGCTGATCACATCGGAGGCGGCGGCGGGGCCAGGATTTCGCGCTTGCCGGCGTGGTTGGCGGCGCCGACGACGCCTTCCTTCTCCATCCGCTCCATCAGCGAGGCGGCGCGGTTGTAGCCGATCTGCAGGCGGCGCTGGATGTAGCTGGTCGAGGCCTTGCGGTCGCGGGTGACCACCGCCACGGCGTGATCGTAGAGGTCGTTGGCCCCGCCCTCGCCGGCGAACGCGCCCTCGACGGCCTCTTCCTGTTCCTCGTCGCCGCCGGCGGTGACTTCTTCCAGGTAGTTGGGAATGCCCTGGTCGCGCAGGAACTTGGCCACGGCCTCGACCTCGCCGTCCGACACGAACGGGCCGTGCAGGCGGGTGATGCGGCCGCCGCCGGCCATGTACAGCATATCGCCCTGGCCCAGCAGCTGCTCGGCGCCCTGCTCGCCCAGGATGGTGCGGGCGTCGATCTTGCTGGTGACCTGGAAGCTGATCCGGGTCGGGAAGTTGGCCTTGATGGTGCCGGTGATCACGTCGACCGACGGACGCTGGGTGGCCATGATCAGGTGGATGCCGGCGGCGCGGGCCATCTGGGCCAGGCGCTGGACGGCGCCTTCGATGTCCTTGCCGGCCACCATCATCAGGTCGGCGACCTCGTCGATCACCACGACCAGGTAGGGCATGGGCTCGGGACGGATCTTTTCGGTCTCGTAGATCGGGCGGCCGGCGTCGTCGAAGCCGGTCTGGACGGTCCGCTCGAAGTGCTCGCCCTTCTCCAGGGCCTCGTTGGCCTTCTCGTTGAAGCCGCCGATGTTGCGCACGCCGATCTTCGACATCCGGCGATAGCGATCCTCCATCTCGCGCACCGTCCACTTCAGGGCGACGACCGCCTTCTTGGGATCGGTGACGACCGGGGCCAGCAGGTGGGGGATGCCGTCATAGACACTGAGCTCCAGCATCTTCGGGTCGATCATGATGAAGCGGCACTTCTCGGGCGGCAGCTTGTAGAGGATCGACAGGATCATGGCGTTGACGCCGACCGACTTGCCCGAGCCGGTGGTGCCGGCGATCAGCAGGTGGGGCATCTTGGCCAGGTCGGCGATGTAGGTCTCGCCGCCGATCGTCTCGCCCAGGGCCATGGGCAGGATGTGGGTGGCCTTGTCGTAGTCGGACGACGACAGCAGGTCGCGCAGATAGACGGTCTCGCGGCGCGAGTTGGGCATCTCGATGCCGATGGCGTTGCGGCCCTGGGCCACGGCCACGCGGCACGAGATCACGCTCATCGAGCGGGCGATGTCGTCGGCCAGGGCCACGACCCGGGCGGTCTTGGTGCCGGCGGCCGGCACCAGCTCGTACATGGTGACCACGGGGCCGGGGCGGATCTGGTCGATCTGGCCGCGCACGCCGAACTCGGCCAGCACGCTTTCCAGCAGGCGGGCGTTCTGGCGCAGGGCCTCCTCGTCGAACTCGGCCGAGCGCGGCTTGGGCTTGGCCAGCATGGCCAGCTCGGGCAGCTGGAAGCCCTCGGCGTCGAAGTCGAAGGCCTTCTGCTGTTCGCGTTGTTCGCGTGCGTTGGACTTGCCGGGGACCTTGGGCTGGGCGATGGCCAGGGGGCGGACTTCGAAGCTGGGCTCGAAGGCGTCGTCGTCCTCGACCGGCGGCGGCGCGGCCTTGGCCGGCTTGGCGGCGGCCTTGCGGGGCGCGGCTTCGGGCTCGATCTCGATGGCCGGCGCTGCGGCCTTGCGCGGGGCGCGGGGGCGGGCGGCGGGTTCGGGTTGCGGGGCCGAGACGGGCGCGGCGGCGCGTTCGCGCGGCTGCATCAGGCCGTGGATCAGGTCGCCGATCGCCTCGGGGTCGATGCGGCGGACGCCGATGGCGTAGCCCAGGGCCACCGCGGCGCCGATCGCCAGCAGCAGGGCGGCGATCAGGTGGGCGCCGGGCAGACGGGCGAAGCCGAGCAGGCCGGCGAGCAGGTTCAGCAGGCCGTCGCCCCAGAACCCGCCCAGGCCGCGGGCCAGCTTCCAGGCGGCGGGGGTCGGCGGGGCGGCCAGCAGACCGGACAGGGCCAGCAGGCCCAGGCCGCCGACCAGGGCGCGGAACCGCAGGTCGCGGCGGTGGGCGGCCGGATCGGGCTGGGTGACGCGCGACATGCCGAACACCAGCATCAGGGCGGCGGCCATCCAGCCGGCCAGGCCCATCGACTGCATGACGATGTCGGCCAGGGCCGCGCCGGCGCCCCCCAGGGCGTTGGTGGCCGGCAGGCCGGTGGCGGCGTTCAGGCTGGGATCGGCGGCGTTGTAGGTGGCGACCGACAGCAGCAGGCCCGCGCCGACCACGCAGATCACGCCGCCCCTGAACCGCGCCGACCACGGCTGGGCCCAGCCGTAGCGCACCGCGTCCCAGACCAGTTCAACGCTCGATCGCCGCGCCGCTCGCGCCATCAGAAGTCACCTTGCACTCGTAGAACCGCCTACTTGTGCCCCAAGAGGGTTAAGAGCCGTTTACGCTGATGGGGCGATCGTGCGGTTTGAGGTCGCGTGTCCATCATCTAATGAATGAGAACAAAAAGCGAACATACGTCCGGACTCGACGTGGCCGGGAGTCATTCTGGCGCGTAACCCGCCGCTGGTGGGCGGGTCAGTGGGTGCGGTCATGGACAAGGAGCTTTTGAGTCAGTTGCCGGTCATTCTGTCGGCGGTCGCGACGGTGTTCACCGCCCTGGCGACTTTGGTATGGGCGTTCCGGCGGCGGCCTTAGCCGCCGCCGGAAGCGCGGCCTCAGGCCGTGCCCAGATAATCCTTCTTGCCGATCTCGACGCCGTTCTTGCGCAGGATCGCGTAGGCGGTGGTCAGGTGGAAGAAGAAGTTCGGCTGGGCCTGGGTCTGCAGATAGGCCAGGCCCTTGACCACGCTGGTCTCGCCGCGGCGGGTCAGGGTGATGTCGCGGTCCTCGGCGTTCTCGAACTTGGCCGGGTCCAGGCCCTCGACATAGGCGACGGCGCGGTCGACGCGGGCGATCAGGCCGGCGAAATCGGTCTCGACGTCGTCCCAGGCCGGCACTTCCTCACCGGCCAGGCGCGCGGTGCAGCCCTTGGCGAAGTCGGTGGCGATCTGCGCCTGGCGCAGCAGCGGGAACATGTCGGGGAACAGCCGGGCCTTCAGCAGGCTGTCGGGGTCGAGTTTCTTCGCCTCAACGTGCGCGGCGGCCTTGGCCAGCACGCCTTTCAGGCCTTTCAGCCCCTGGACGAAGACGGGGACGCTGGCCTGGTGGATGGTGATGGTCATGGGAACTCCGGCTCGGGGGCGTGAGCCATAACGCGCGCCGTCGTCCGGAGCCAGACCGCCCAGAAAAAGCCTTCACCGTGCCGCTCGATCCGGAGAACATCGGTTTCCGAACCGCCGCCTGGGGAGCTCCTTCATGACCCGCGTCGCCTCGTTACGTCTTCTGGTCCTCACCGCCTCGGCCATGCTGGCCGCGACCGCCGCCTCGGCCCAGATCCCGGCCGCTCTTCAGGCGTCCGAACGGGCGGTCTATGCCGGGAAATTCGACGCGGCGGTCGCGCCGCTGAGCGCGGCCTTGGCGCGGACCGAAACCCCGGAAGACCGCATGCAACTGCTGCTGCAACAGATGCGCGTCCACCAGACCCAGCGGCTGTCGGGCAAGATCAGTCCGGACGAGGCGTCCGTCGCGGCGGCGGTCAAGGCCCTGGCGCCGCGCATCCAGGACCCCGCCCTGCTGGGCCTGATCGGCCTGCGCGAAACCACCTCGGACTATTTCGAGCGCCTGACAACCGACCGAACCTCCGACGTGATGAGCCTGCAGCCGGCCTATCGCATCGCGGCCGATCGCCTGACCCAACCCTGCCTCAAGGCCGAGGCCCAGTTCTTCGTCGGGCTGATGCCGCAGATCGGCAGCGACATCGCCACGTCGGGTCCGCCCCTGGCCGAAGCCCTGCGGATCGCCACGGCCGGCCATTGCGACCTGGAGGTCTCCTACGTCCTGCGCCACCAGGCCGCCGAGCGCGACGCGGCCGGCGACAAGGTCGGGGCGCGGGACCTGATGGCGCAGTCCCTGGCGATCCGCCAACGGATCGGCTTCCAGGTTTTCGTCCCCTATTCCATGCTGTCACTGGCCGACGCCGAGCAGGCCGTGGGCGAGACCCAGGCGGCGCGCGCCCATCGGCAGGAGGCCCTGGACCTGGCGCGCAAGCTGGATCTGCCCGCCCAACAAGCGGCCGCGCGCGAGGCTCTGGGCGAGAAAGCGACCTAGCTCGGACCGTACAAGCGCCGCCTTAACGGAACGGGCTTCGCCTCGCGGGGTTTCTCAGGGGTCCCAATTCACTCCCTCAGGAGCATTCCCCATGAAAGTCAGCGACGCGATGACCAGCCAGGTCTCCACCGCCGCCCCCACCGACACCGTGCGCAAGGTCGCCCAGGTGATGGCCCATGTCGAAACCGGCGCCGTGCCGATCGTCGAGAACGGCAAGGTGGTCGGCCTGGTCACCGACCGCGACATCGTCCTGCGCGTGGTCGCCGAAGGGCGCAGCTTCGATTCGCCCATCTCGGAAGCGATGAGCGAGGGCGACGTGCAGAGCGTGCGCGAGGACGACGTCCTGGCCGACGCCACCGCCAAGATGGCCAGCCACCAGATCCGCCGCCTGGTCGTGCTCAACGAGGCCGGAAACCTGACCGGCATCCTGTCGCTGGGCGACGTGGCCAAGGACTACGGCGCCAAGCAGGTGGGCAAGACGCTGGAAGACATCTCGGCGGAGCCGGCGGACGCGAGCGTCGCCGCGCAGTAGCTCACGCACTTGCCCCCACCTGACGGCTTCGCCGTCTGTCCGCCCCCATAGGGGGCGGAGGACGCGTACCCGGCTCCTCTTCCCCTGTGGGGGAAGACGGTCGCGAAGCGACCCGTAGGGGGCAAGTGTTCGCCGCACGAAAAGAAAAAGGGCGGCTCCTTCCGGAGCCGCCCTTCGTCGTTCTGGTTCGAAGCGTCGCCTAGACCAGCGAGCTGTCGATGCCCTTGCAGGCTTCCATCAGGCCCTTCACCGACTCGACGGACTTGGCGAACATCGCCTTTTCCGCGTCGTTGGTTTCGAACTCGACGATCTTCTCCGCGCCGCCGGCGCCGATCACGACCGGCACGCCGACATAGAGGCCGTCCAGGCCGTATTGGCCGGTCAGGAAGGTGGCGCACGGCAGGACGCGCTTCTTGTCCTTCAGGTACGACGTCGCCATGGCGATGGCCGATTCCGCCGGGGCGTAGAAGGCCGAGCCCGTCTTCAGCAGGGCGACGATCTCGCCGCCGCCCTTGCGGGTGCGGTCGACGATGGCGTCCAGCTTTTCCTGGGTCAGCCAGCCCTGCTTGACCAGTTCCGGCAGCGGCAGGCCGCCGACCGTCGAGTGACGGACCATCGGCACCATGTCGTCGCCGTGGCCGCCCAGGGTCCAGGCGTGGATGTCTTCGACCGACACGCCGGTGGCTTCGGCCAGGAAGTAGGCGAAGCGCGCCGAGTCCAGGACGCCGGCCATGCCGATGACCTTTTCCTTGGGCAGGCCCGAGAACTGCTGCAGGGCCCAGACCATCGCGTCGAGCGGGTTGGTGATGCAGATGACGAAGGCGTTGGGGGCGTGGGCCTTGATGCCCTCGCCGACGGCCTTCATGACCTTCAGGTTGATGCCCAGCAGGTCGTCGCGGCTCATGCCCGGCTTGCGCGGCACGCCGGCGGTCACGATGCAGACGTCGGCGCCGGCGATGTCGGCGTAGTCGTTGACGCCCTTCAGCGTGATGTCCTTGCCGAACACGGCCGAGGCTTCGGCGATGTCGAGGGCCTTGCCCTGCGGGGTGCCTTCGGCGATGTCGAACAGCAGGATGTCGCCCAGCTCTTCGCGTGCCGCGATGTGGGCCAGGGTGCCGCCGATCATGCCGGCGCCGATGAGGGCGATCTTCGCGCGAGCCATGGGGTCTCCGTCAAGGCTGTGGACGATGAATGTCGGGGCGCGGTCTACGCCCGCTGAGGCTTAGTCTCAAGCCCTCTTTCCCGTTTCGCTGCAGTGCGGCAAAACTGCCTGAACAACGATAAGGAGATGCGGGGATGAGCAAGACGGATCCGGGGAACTATTTCGAGGACTTCGGCCTGGGTCAGGTGATCGTCCACGCCACCCCTCGCACGATCACGGCGGGCGACGTGGCGCTGTATACGGCGCTATACGGGCCACGCTTTTCGCTGTTCTCGTCCGATGTTTTCGCGCGCGATTGCGGACTGGAGACCGCGCCGGTCGATCCGCTGGTCGCCTTCCACGTGGTGTTCGGCAAGACCGTTCCGGACATCAGCCTGAACGCCGTGGCCAATCTGGGCTACGCCGAGGGCCGGTTCCTGGCCCCGGTGCATCCGGGCGACACCCTTTCGGCGAGATCCGAGGTGATCGGGCTGAAGGAGAACTCCAACGGCAAGACCGGCGTCGTCCATGTGCGCACCACGGGGGTGAACCAGCGCGGCGTGGCCGTGCTCAGCTATGTGCGCTGGGTGATGGTGCGCAAGCGCGACCCGGCCGCGGCGGTCGAGGGGCAATCGATCCCACAGCTGGCCGCGGTCGTGGCCGCCGCCGACCTCGTGCCGCCGCCCGGCCTGGACTTCAGGAAATACGACTTCGCCCATGCCGGCGCGCCCCACGCGTTCGAGGACTATGCGGTGGGCGAGAAGATCGACCACGTCGACGGCATGGTCGTCGAGGAGGCCGAGGCGCAGATGGCCACGCGGCTGTGGCAGAACACCGCCAAGGTCCACTTCAACCAGTTCGAGCGCGCGAAAGACCCGTCGGGCCGGCGGCTGGTTTATGGCGGGGTGGTGATCTCGACGGCCAAGGCGCTGTCGTTCAACGGCCTGCAGAACGCCGGCCTGATCCTGGCGATCAACGGCGGGCGCCATGTCAGCCCCTATTTCGCCGGCGGCACGGTGTTCGCCTGGAGCGAGGTGCTGGACAAGGCCGACCTGGGTCACGGGATCGGCGCTCTACGCCTGCGGCTGGTGGCGACCGTCGATCGACCTTGCACGGATTTCCCGGACAAGGACGAGGCCGGCGCCTACCTTCCCGGCGTCATCCTCGACTTCGACTATTGGGCGGCGGTTCCGAAACGTGGCTGAGTTCATCCTCGATCCGGCCTTCACGGCCACTTCCGTCGAGTTGGGCGAGCTGCCGCTCTGCCACGCCCGCCTGCAGCTGGACGCCCGCTATCCGTGGGTGGTGCTGATCCCCCGCATCGGCGCGGCGCGCGAGCTGGAGGATCTGTCCGTCGCCGATCGCGCGCGTCTGATGGAGGAAACGGTGCTGGCCGGAGCCGTCGTCCGCGCCGTCGCCGATGTCCTGGGCCTGCCGGTCGACAAGCTCAATGTCGGCGCCCTGGGCAACGTCACCCCGCAACTGCACGTCCACGTCCTGGGCCGCCGGATCGACGATCCGGCCTGGCCGGGACCGGTGTGGGGGCATTCGGCGGGTTTGGCTTATGAGGCTGGGATGCTCGAGCGAGCGGTCGCGGCGGCTAGGGCGGGGCTTGGACTTCAGCGCAGCTAGACCGATTGCGCCGCTCGGGAATTTGCGCTCAACCTTGGGCGATGAAACCCCTGCGAAACCTGATGTTATTGAGCGCCCTGGCGACGTGCGCCCTCGCTGGCGCGGGCTGGGCAAAGGGAGTCGGCGGCGTTCGCGTTGCCGATCACAAACTCGGTTTCAGCGGCGCGACGGTGTCGGTTCGCGAAGATCACCGGCACACCAAATGGCCGGCGGCCGAGCGCGCCTTCACCCTGGTCGGCGCCAATGGCGAGCGCCGCCAGCTGCCTCTGCGCACGGGATCGGCCAGCCTGAATCTCTGGGAGATCGCGGACGATCGCTATGTCCTGACGGGCGAAGGCGACTGCATCCAGTTCGACCCCATCCGGGTGCGCGCTCGATACTGTGCGAAGCCTCCGCCTTGTGTGAACGGCGCCGTGACGGACGCGCGATTCATCGGGCGTTTCGACTGGATGAACGGCTACGACCCGCCCAAGGGCGAATTCCATTTCGACTTCCGTTTTGGCCCATTCCAGGACGCGGCCCCCGGCGGTTGTCCCGCGCCACCTCCCTCAGCGGGCGGGGCCGAGGCGAAAAGCTAGGGCTCAGCGCTTCTTCTTTTTCGTCGTCGCCTTGCCCTTGGCCGTCGTCTTGCCCTTGGCTTTCGAGCCCTTCGACGCCACGGCCTTGCCCTTCGCGCCCTTCTTGCCCTTGGCCGTCGTCGCCTTGCCCTTGCCGCCCTTCTTGACGGCGGCGGCGCACTTGGCCTTGGCGGCCTTCAGGGCCTTGCCGGTCTTGCCCTTGGTCGAACAGGCCGGACCCTTGGCGGGCGCTTCGGCGACCACGCGCGGCGCGGCGCGGGGCGCGCCCCAGATCACCGGACCGCGGCCGACCGGAACATAGCCCGCCGGCAAGGTGGCCTGGGCCACGCGGCGGGCGGTGACCAGGGTCTCGACGCCGTTGTCGTTGAGCTTGCCGGCCCAGGATCCGTCGCCGCGCGGGGTCAGGTCCAGGGTCGCCAGCCGGCCGGGGCGCGGCGAGAACCGGGCGAGAAAGCCGTTGTAGGAGCGGTCGACGAAATCGATCAGGCCGGTGGAGCCCACCGTCCCGGGCCGGCGCACGTCGCGCCAGGCGCCTTCCAGCCCGTCATAGCCGCCGACCTTGTCGACCAGCTGCAGCGCATAGAGGGGCGCGCCGTCCGGTCCCGTGATCGACCAGCCGCCGTCCAGCGGGCCCTGCAGGCCCTGGGCCGCGAGGATCGAGCCCTTGACCCGCAGGTCGTAGGCCTCGGCCATCGGCACATAGGCGCCCTGGGGCACGGCGTGGCCCGGGATCTCGTCTTCCGGCGGTTCGGGGGCTGGGATCGGCAGCACGGTCGGCTTGTGCGGCGGCTGCGGCGCCTGGGCGGCGGGCTCTTCCTCGTCCGTGGTCTGGGGACCGCTTTGAGCGATCAGGTCAGCCAGGGGGTCGACGGCCTGGTCGGCCGAGACCGCCGCGTCCGGGGCGGGCGGGGCGGCCACGACGGGCGGGGCGTTTGGATCGACGGGCGCCGCCTGGGCCGGCGGGCTGGCGACCGGCGCGGTCGAGACCGGCGCCTCTTGAGCCAGAACGGGTGCGGCGGCGAAGGCCAGCAGGGAGATCAGGAGCGCGCGCATCGGGACGTCAGCCTAGGCGGCCGAGCGTTCGGCGATGGCGGCGGCCACCGCCACCAGCCGTTCGGCCTGAACCAGATGCAGCCGCTCGGCCATCTTGCCCTCGACCCGCAGGGCGCCCTTGCCGGCGTTTTCGGGGGCGGCGAAGGCGGCGATCACCGCGTGGCTCCAGGCGATCTCGTCCTCGGTCGGCGAGAAGGCGCGGTTGCAGATCTCCAGGTGCTTGGGATGGATCAGGGTCTTGCCGTCGAAGCCGAAGTCGACGGCCTGGCCGCAGACCGCCTCCAGGGAGCCCAGGTCCTCGATGTCGTTGTGCACCCCGTCCAGGATCGTCAGGCCGTGGGCCCGGGCGGCGGCGACCGACAGCGACAGGATCGGCAGGAAGGCTTCGCGGCCCGGGGTCTGGCGGGCCCGCATCTCCTTGGCCAGGTCGTTGACCCCCATCACCCAGCCGCTCAGGCGGGTGGTGCGCGAGGCCGCGGCGATCTCCCACAGGTGGAAGGCGGCCTTGCCGGTCTCGATCATGGTCCACAGCTTGGTGTGGACCGGGGCGGCGTGCAGGGCGGCCTGGTAGGCGTAGACGTCGGCCGCGTCGTTGACCTTCGGGACCAGCACCGCGTCCGGGCCCGCCTCGGCGGCGGCCTTCAGGTCGGCCTCGCCCCAGGGGGTGTCCAGGCCGTTGGTGCGGATGACGATCTCGCGCGGGCCAAAGCCCCCGGCCTTGACCGCCGCCACGGCGGCGTCGCGGGCGGCTTCCTTCATGTCCGGGGCGACGGCGTCCTCGAGGTCCAGGATGATCACGTCGGCGTCCAAAGTGCGCGCCTTGTCCACCGCCTTGGCGTTGGAGGCGGGCATGTAGAGGGCGCTGCGGCGCGGCCGGGCGATGTCGGACATGAGGCTCCCGCTGGAATTCTTGGTCTTGTTCTTCCTCTTAAGCATCTGAATGGGCGCACCGGAAGCCGTCACACGCGACAACAGCAGAACGGTGTCCAGATTCACCGGAACGGGGTTAAGCTGACCGCATGACCACGCGCTATGACGACACCGCCAAGAACGTCCTAGGCCAGGAGCTGCAGCCCTGCTCGCTGAACCCGGTGACCGGTTTCTATCGCAACGGCTGTTGCGAGACCGGGCCGCACGATCTTGGCCTGCATACGGTGTGCGCGGTGATGACGGCCGAGTTCCTGGCCTTCTCGGCGGCCACCGGCAACGACCTGTCGACCCCGCGCCCCGAATACGCCTTCCGAGGTCTGATCCCCGGCGACCGCTGGTGCCTGTGCGCCGGCCGCTGGAAGGAAGCCCTGGACGCCGGCGTCGCCCCGCCCGTGGTGCTGGAGGCTAGCCACGAGGAGATGCTGGCGGTGGTCCCGCTGGGGGTGCTGAAGGACCACGCGGTGGCTTAAGCTGGAGCCGGGGACACGCACTTGTGCATGTCCCCGGTCGAGGATCAGACCAGCGGCTTCAATTCCCCCAGCATCGTCGGGATCAGCTCCGACACCGTCGGGTGGATGTGCACCGCCCGCTGGATCGTCGTGTAGGGCGCCTTGGCGTACATGATGTCGATCATGCCGTGGATGGCCTCGTCGCCGTTCAGGCCCAGGATCGCCGCGCCGAGGATCTGTTTGCTCTCGGCGTCGACCACCACCTTCATGAACCCCTGCGTCTCGCCCTTCTCGGTCGCCCGGCCGACGCGGGTCATCGGGCGCTTGCCGACCAGCAGCGGGCGGCCGGTGGCGCGGGCCTCGGCCTCGGTCATGCCGACGCGGCCCAGGGGCGGGTCGATGAACAGGCCGTAGCAGGTGATGCGGTCGCTGACCTTCCGAGGATCGTTGTCGAGCAGGTTGGCGGCGATGATCTCGAAGTCGTTGTAGGCGGTGTGGGTGAAGGCGCCCTTGCCGTTGCAATCGCCCATGGCCCAGACGCCGGGATTGCTGGTCTTCAGCTGGTCGTCGACGACCACATAGCCGCGCTTGTCCAACTCGACCCCGGCCTTGTCCAGGCCCAGGTCGTCGGTGTTGGGCTTGCGGCCGATGGCCAGCAGGGTGTGCGAGCCGATCACCTGCGGCGCGCCGTCCTCGCAGGTGACGTGGACGCAGACGCCTTCCGGACAGGGCGCGAACGAAATGCATTCGGCGTTGAGGCGGATGTTCACGCCCTCGGCCTCGAGGATTTCGCGCACCGCGTCGGAGATCTCCGGGTCCTCGCGGCCGATCAGGCGCGGGCCCATCTCGACCACGGTCACCTCGGCCCCGAAGCGCCGGTACATCTGGGCGAATTCCAGGCCGATATAGCTGCCGCCGACGATGACCAGATGCTTGGGCAGCGCCTCGACCTCCATCATCCCGACATTGGTCAGGTACGAGATGTCGTTCAGCCCCGGCATGTCGGGCGCGTTGGCCCGGCCGCCGACATTGAGGAAGATCTTCGGGGCGGTCAGCAGCGCATCGCCGACCCTAACGGTGTCGGCGCTCTCGAAGCGGGCATGGCCGCGGAAGACCGTGCAGCCCTTCATGCCGCCCAGCCACTTTTCCAGGTTGCCCCGGGCGTTGAGGGTGACGGTCCGGGCGCGGTCATGGACGCGCTTCATGTCGACGCCGACGTCACCCTGCAGGACCACGCCGTATTCCGCCGACCGCCGCGCCAGATGAGCGGCGTAGGCGCTGGCCACCAGGGTCTTGGTCGGCATGCAACCGGTGTTGACGCAGGTGCCGCCGAAGTCCTTGCGTTCGACCAGGGCGACGGTCCAGCCGGCGTCGGTCAGCCGGCCGGCCAGGGACGGCCCAGCCTGTCCGGCCCCGATGACGATGGCGTCGAAGCTTTGGGCGGCCATGGGTCAGAGGGCCGAAACGATCAGGGCCGCGCCGACCACGGCGACGACGTCTTCCAGCAGGCCGGCCGGCAGGTCCTTGCCGAACGCCTTGGCCAGGCGGCCGCGAACGTCGGCTCCGCCCAGGGTGCCGATCACCGCGCCGATCGCCCCGGCCACCGCGCCGCCGATCCAGGCATTGGCGCTCATGCCGATCACCGCTCCGCAGAAGGCGCCGCTGACGACGCGGGTCCCGAACTGCACGGGCACCTTGCGGCTGGGGGTCTGGGGCAGCTGGTCGCCGACCAGCTCCAGCACGGCCAGGGCGGTGAACACCCAGGTGGCGATGGTTCCGCCCACCCACGCCAGCGGCGTGCCCTCAAGAGAAAAGAGCCCCAGATGCGCGCCCCAGGCGACGGCGGCCGGAGCGGTCATGGCGCGCAGGCCGGCGACAACCCCGATCAGCAGGGCGAACAGGTAGAGGGACATGCAGGTCTCCGGCTCGTTAGCGCTGCCTTAATCTGGCGCGCGGCCGGATAAAACCGCAAGGGCGAACGCCGTTCTTGGACGTTTCCGCTTTGGTTGAGGGCTTCAGCCCAGCGGATACTCCGCTTCCAGCCGGTAGGCCGAACCCTCGTGGGTGCGCCAGCTGGAATAGAGGCCGAAGCGGTCGACGCGGAACGGCGGCGAGTGCAGCAGGTTGTTGCCCTGGATCCACGCGGCGACCTCGGGCACGGCGGGCCGCTTCAGATAGGCCAGGGTGACGTGCGGCGTGTAGACCCGGGTCTCGGGCTTGAGGCCCGCCCGCCGCGCGGCGCTTTCGTTGGCCTTGGCCAAGTGGCGCAGGTCCGGATTCTCGGCCACCCCGGCCCAGACGGCGTGGATCTCGACCCCTTCGCCGAAATGACCGACGCCCTGGAGCTCGAGATCGAAGGCCGAGGCGTGGATCTCCCGCAACTCCTCGTCCAGGTCGGCGGCGGTGGTCTCCTGCACGTCGCCGATGAACTTCAGGGTGATGTGGAACGCCTCGCGCGGCCGCCAGCGCGCGCCCTCGATCCCATGCTGGCGGGGCAGCAGGTGATCGCCGACCTCGGCGGGAATGGCGACGGCGGTGAACAGGCGGATCATGAGGCCGATTTAGCGAGGCTCAAGGCCCCGGTGCAAGGCGAGCGTCCGCAATTGCGAGGGCTGGTGGCGACTGCTACCCAAGGTGAAGCTAGGTGAGGGTCGTGTTGTGAGAGTTGGTTTGCAGGTCGCGTCGGCGAGCTTGATCGCTCTGGTGTTGGCGGCGTCGGCGCACGCCACACCGCAACCGGTCATCTCACCACCGGACTGGTTGCGAAAGCCCACCGGCGAGGAAGTGGAGGGCTTCTATCCCGAACGCGCTCGACGCGAGCAGGTGTCGGGGCAAGTTTCGATTGCCTGTCATGTGACGATCGAAGGCCTCCTGACGATGTGCCAAACGTCCGGCGAAAAGCCGATCGGCTTTGACTTTGGCCGGGCGGCGGTTGAACTGAGCAGCTTGTTTCGGCTGAACCCCAAATTGGTCGACGGCCAGGCGGTGGACGGCGGGACCATCACGATCCCAATTGTTTTTCATCCGCCGCGCAAACCCGCCGTCGGCGACGAAGCGATTGTGCTCACCAAGTTCGATCCGGACTCGCCGCCGGCCAAGACAGAAGCCCCGGTCGTCACTTGCCCGAACGGCGAGGGCGAATGCCAAGGGCACTACCTTGATTGGCTGGCGCGTCCAGACAGGAAGACAGCGGCGCAAATCCTGGCGTCGGTGACGCCGAGCGAGCGTGGGACGAGCGCTGTTTGCACTGTCGCACCCGATGGTTTGCTCAAGGACTGCGAGTTCGGCGGCGACGATCTGCCAGACAACGTGGCGGTAGCCCAAAAGGCCGTCGCCCTCATGCGGGCCTCCTCCACGACGGAGGATGGCGTTCCAACGGCGGGACTGACGGTTCTTATTCCATTCAAGTGGGAGTGGTGGGCCGGGGGATACGACCGGCCCTAGTCATCACCTACGGACAGGGATTGGGCTGCAGCGCGTGCAAGGCGTTGACCGCCTTTTCCATCTCGTCGGTCCAGCTCAGGTCGAAGGCGGCGATGTTGGTCTTCAGCTGGTCCATCGAGGTCGCGCCGATGATGGTGGCGGTGACGAACTGACGGGTGTCGCAGAACTTCAGGGCCAGCTGGGCCGGGTCGACGCCGAACTGGGCGGCCAGGTCCACATAGCCGCGGATCGCCTCCTCGGCGCCGGGACCTTCGTAGCGCTGCATGCGGTTGTAGAGCGCCTTGCGCGAACCGCCGGGCAGCTTGCCGTCCAGGTACTTGCCGGTCAGGGCGCCCTGGGCCAGGGGCGAATAGGCCAGCAGGCCGACCTGCTCGCGCATGGCGATCTCGGCCAGACCGTATTCGAAGGTGCGGTTGGCCAGGTGGTAGGCGTTCTGGATCGAGGCTATGCGCGGCAGGCCTTTCGCCTCGGCCTCGGCCAGGAAGCGCATCACGCCCCACGGAAACTCGTTGGAGACGCCGATCGAGCGGATCGTGCCCTTCTTCACATGAGCGTCCAGCGCCTCGAGGATGTCGCCGAAGGCCTCGAAGTCCTGCTCGTAGTCCTTGAAGGTCTGGCCGCCGAACACCCGAACCGGGCGGTCGGGCCAGTGCAGCTGGTAGAGGTCCAGATAGTCGGTCTCCAGGCGCTTCAGCGACTGTTCCACCGCATAGTCGATCTGGGCCTTGGTCTGGCGGGTCGAGCCGCCGTCCGGGCGCATCCAGGAAAGACCGCCGAACGCCGCGCCCCGACCGGCCACCTTGGACGCCAGGACGATCTCCCGACGCTTGCCGGTCTTCTTCAGCCACGAACCGATATGGCGCTCGGTGTTGCCCTGGGTCTCCGGATTGGGCGGGCTGGAATACATCTCGGCGGTGTCCCAGAAGGTCACGCCCTGAGCCAGGGCGTAGTCCATCTGTTCATGGGCCTCCGCCTCGCTGTTCTGCGAGCCCCAGGTCATGGTGCCCAGGCAGCAGCGCGAGACCTGGATGCCGGTCCGGCCGAGTTCCACGTAATCCATGTGATCCCCATCGTAGATGCGTGGAAACTGAATAGAGGCTGGCGCGCGCCGCAGAAAGCGCAACATCTTGCATGATACTCGCGGGACCCCGATATTCGGGGAGCGTCCATGACGGGCGCGCTGCTTTTTCGAAGGGCCTTATCCCGATGAACGACTTCAACCGCGGCTACGCGCGCTCGATCCCCGCGGATCGCGCCGACATGTCGGTTGACGCCGGCCTGCGTAGTTTCATGCTCGGCGTCTACAACAAGGTGGCGTTGGGTCTTCTGCTTTCCGCCGCCCTGGCCTTCCTGACGACCGCCTACGCGCCGGTCGCCAACATGCTCTATGTCCTGACCCCGGACGGCCGCCTGGCGGGCTTCACGATCCTGGGCACGGTGCTGCGGTTCGCGCCGCTGGCCATGATCCTGGTGTCGATCTTCGCCATGCGTAACCCGACCGCCCGCTCGTCCGGCGCGCTCTACTGGGCGCTGGTGGCCTCGATCGGCGCGGGCCTGGGCCTGTGGCTGCTGGTCTATCAAATCCAGTCGGTGTTCACGACGTTCCTGATCACCTCGATCGCCTTCGGCGGGCTGAGCCTGTTCGGCTACACCACCAAGAAGGACCTGACCGGTTTCGGCAGCTTCCTGATCATGGGTCTGATCGGCCTGGTCCTGGCGTCGCTGGCCCAGATGTTCCTGCATCTGCCGGGCCTGAGCTTCATCATCAGCATCCTGGGCGTGTTCATCTTCGCGGGCCTGATCGCCTACGACACCCAGCGCCTGAAGATGGCCTATTACGAAATGGGCGGCGACCAGAACTCGATGGCGGTTGCCACCAACTACGGCGCGCTGAACCTGTATCTGAACTTCATCAACCTGTTCCAATTCCTGCTCAGCATCTTCGGCTCGCGCCGCTAGACGCCGGACACGGAAATCGAGACGAAGGGCCCCGGCGGGAAACCGCCGGGGCCTTTTTCTTGGTCTACAGCAGACGGCGAACCTGGCGCAGCCGCAGGGCCAGGACCACGATCAGCACGCCCAGCGCGATGGCCCACAGGCCGATCAGCCAGGCCAGGGCCAAGGCGCCAGCGCGCGGCGCCAGGATCACCCCCGCCCCGAACAACACCGAGATCGTTCCCGAGGCGATCAGCGTCCATTCGTTGTCGATGACCTTGCGCATCTGGACGGCGCCGACGATCTCGAACAGGCCGCGCGTCACCGCCGAGGCGCCGATCAGGATGATCAGCAGGATCGCCGTCAGCGCGGGCCAGGCCAGGGCGACGGCGCCGGCCACGAGGTTGCCGACCCCGATCACCACCAGCCACCAGCGCGGGATCAGGCCGCCGCCGCGCACCGCCTCGGCCAGGGCGAACACCCCGTCGCTCAGGGCGTAGACGGCATAGAGGATCACCAGGATGACCAGGGTCAGGTGCGGCCACAGCAGGGCCAGGGCCCCGAACAGGATCGCCGCCAGGCCGCGCAGCAGCACCAGCCACCAGGTGCGCGCCAGCAGGTGGGCCACGGAAAGGGGTTCGGCGATCATGTGGGGCTCCCTCAGGCCGAGCTTGCGCCCGGTCCTTCAGAAACGCCGGCCGCGCGGCGTTCGGCTCAACACCGCTTGAAGGGCGGTCAGTCGACGACCTTGAACCGGCCCTTGTCGAACATCCGCAGCACCTGGGCCAGGTCGTGGCCGCGCTTCAGGGTCAGGCCGCCCTGGCCGATCACCACCCACTGGCCTTGCTTGCGGGCCAGGGCCGGGTGTTTCTCGATGCGGTAGAGCGGGGCCTCGGCCGCGTGGCGAAACACCGAGAAGGCCGCGTGGTCGCTCGTGCCGCCCATGCCGTAGTCGCGCCACTCGCCGGCCGCGACCATCCGGCCATACAGCCTCAAGAGCTGGTCGATCTCGCGACGCTCGAAGAAGACGACACCGGCCTTGCCGGTGATTGGGGGGCTGGAATCCAAGGCCATCGGACGAATCCTAAACCCAAATCAGGCCCGAAGGCGAGCAGCGGAAATCCGTCCGTCAGAGCCCCCTTCACCCAAGCGTTGCCGTGGCGCTACAGGGTCTTTCGATAATTTCCCGCCTGTCTCAGGCCGCCACGGAATGACCTTAATTCAGACTTTCGACGGCCCACTTGCCCCAGCAATTTGACGGTGTCGGCTGATCGGACATCCTGCGGTTCAGGATCCTGAACAGCCCCCCCAGCCCCCTCGATCGTGGGCCGGTCGGCCGACAGACTACCCTCAAAAGATATTCTCGAGACCCCGCGTGGCGCCCCTCTCCACGCGGGGTTTTCGCGTGGGCCTTGCATTTGGGTTCGAACACATCCCCGACACGAACCGCCGCGAAACGACCTTTATCACGCCCTTCCAGCGCCGGCTTGCCCCGCCATAAGGTCACTGTCGGCTGATCGGACGCCTCGGGTCCGGACCCTGATTGCCCCCCAGCCCCCCGATACGGGGCGCCGGTCGGCCGACGGACTAGACATTTCCCCTCCCCTAAGAGGCCCGCGCGGTGTCCCCTCCCCGCGCGGGCTTTTCTTTGTTCGGGGAGATGTCGGCGTAGCCGACGGAGGGGGAGTGATCGGAGGAGGGCGCGGCTCGGATCGATCCCAAAGCTCTCCACACCGGCCTTCGGCCGCCTCCCCCACAGGGGGAGGGCCTTCTACTTCTCAGCCGCTTCCTGCAGCACGCCGATCACCCGGCCGCCCTTGGCGCCTTGGACGATGATCACGGTCTTGAAGGCCTCGTCCGCCGCGGCGGGCAGGCGATAGAGTTTGGGCCGGCCGTTCCAGGGACCCAGGCGAACCAGCTCGCGCACGACGTTGCGGTGGACCAGGGTCTGGCCGCGGTTGTCGCCGCGCTTGACGGCGATGTCCTGCTCGCGCGGGTCGTAGCGCACCAGCCAGACCTCGCCCCCGCCGCGCGGTGCGGGGCCCGAGCCGACGGCGACGCGGCCGCCGTCGCCGATGAATTCCATGTCCGGCGGATTGGACGGGGCCTTGGCGGCGTCCTTGACCAGGGTCTCGACCGCTTCGGCCTTGGCGCCCGAGGCCTGCTGGCGTCCGGCGACCACCACCTGCGGGGTCGGCACGTCGCGCAGCGAGAACTTCTGGGCGTAGGCGCGCTGGCGGGTCGCGAAGGCCGGCTTGGCGAAGGTGTCGGTCCAGCCGAGATAGTCCCAGTAGTCGACCGAATAGGTCAGGGCCAGAACGCCCTTGTCGTCGGCCATGTCGGCGATGACCTGGTTGGCCTTCCCACAGGAAGAACAACCTTGAGCGGTGAACAGCTCGACGACCACCGGCGGTTTCGCGGCGAGCGCGGGCGCGGCTGAAAAACCCGCGAGGGTGGTGAGAGCGAGAAAGAGCAGGGCCTGACGCATGTGCGGGGCACTTAAGCCAAGATCGTGGCCAATGGCCGTTCACGAGGCCGTGAAGGCGGCTTTCTCGCGCAAAAGAAGAAATTTCCTGGATGAAAACCCAAAGAAAAAGCCGGGCCCCCTCATGAGAGGGAGACCCGGCTTCGTCTTTCCGGCCCCTCGGAGAGGGGCTCGATGTGCGTCGCTTAGTCGGCCTTGGCCAGGTTGCGCAGCACGTAGTTCAGCACGCCGCCGTTCTTGAAGTATTCAAGCTCGGTCGGGGTGTCGATGCGGCAGCGGACCGGGAAGCGGGCGATGCGGCCGTCGGTCGGGCGGTAGAGCTCGACGATCAGCTGCTTGCGCGGGGCAAGGTCCTGCAGGCCGCGGATCGAGACGATCTCCTCGCCCGTCAGTTCCAGCTTCTGCCAGCCTTCCTGGATGAACTGCAGGGGCAGGACGCCCATGCCGACCAGGTTCGAGCGGTGGATGCGCTCGAAGCTTTCGCAGATCACCGCGCGGACGCCCAGGAGCTTGGTGCCCTTGGCGGCCCAGTCACGCGACGAGCCGGTGCCGTATTCCTTGCCGCCGAACACCACCGCCGGACGACCCTCGGCCTGGTACTTCATGGCCGCGTCGTAGATCGACATCACTTCGCCCGTGGGGAAGTGCTTGGTCACGCCGCCTTCGATGTCCGGGGTGATCTTGTTGCGGATGCGGATGTTGGCGAACGTGCCGCGCATCATCACCTGGTGGTTGCCGCGACGGGCGCCGTAGCCGTTGAAGTCCAGCGGGTCGACGCCGTGGTCGATCAGGTACTGGCCAGCGGGGCTGGTCTTCTTGATCGAGCCGGCCGGGCTGATGTGGTCGGTGGTGATCGAGTCGCCGAACACGGCCAGGACGCGGGCTTCCACGATGTCGGTGACCGGGGTCGGGGTCATCGACATGTTCGGGAAGTAGGGCGGGTTCTGGACGTAGGTCGAGTCACCTTCCCAGGCGTAGGTCTGGCCGCCGGTGATCTTGATCCCCTGCCAGTTCTTGTCGCCCTTGAAGACGTCGCCGTAGCGGCTGGCGAACATCTTCTCGGTGACCGACTTGCGCTGCAGGGCGGCGATGTCCTCGTTCGAAGGCCAGATATCCTTCAGGTAGACGTCGTTGCCCTTCTTGTCCTGGCCCAGCGGCTGGGTGGTCAGGTCGATCTTCATCGAGCCGGCCAGGGCGTAGGCCACCACCAGCGGCGGCGAGGCCAGGTAGTTGGCGCGGACGTCCGGGTTCACGCGGCCTTCGAAGTTGCGGTTGCCCGACAGCACCGAGCAGGCCACCAGGTCGGCGTCGTTGACGGCCTTGCTGATGTTCTCGGGCAGCGGGCCCGAGTTGCCGATGCAGGTGGTGCAGCCGTAGCCGACCAGGTTGAAGCCCAGGGCGTCCAGGTGCTTGGTCAGGCCGGCCTTCAGCAGATAGTCGGTGACCACCTGCGAGCCGGGGGCCAGCGAGGTCTTCACCCACGGCTTGGCCTTCAGGCCCTTGGCCACCGCGTTCTTGGCCAGCAGGCCGGCGGCGATCAGGACCGAGGGGTTGGACGTGTTGGTGCAGCTGGTGATGGCCGCGATGACCACGTCGCCGTGGCCGACGTCGAAGTTCTCGCCTTCGACCGGCACGCGGGCGTCGGGAGCCTCGGCCTTGCCGAACTCGCCGACCAGGCTCTCGGCGAACTTGGCGGCGGACTCGGTCAGCAGGACGCGGTCCTGCGGACGCTTCGGGCCGGCCAGCGACGGCAGCACCGACGACAGGTCCAGCTCCAGGGTGTCGGTGAAGGTCGGCTCGGCGACGCCGGGCTCCCACCACAGGCCCTGCTCCTTGGCGTAGGCTTCGACCAGGGCGACGCGGGCGGCGTCGCGGCCGGTGCCCTTCAGATAGGCCACGGTCGAGGCCGAGATCGGGAAGAAGCCGCAGGTGGCGCCGTATTCCGGCGCCATGTTGGCGATGGTCGCCTGGTCTTCCAGGGTCAGGTTGGCCAGGGCGTCGCCGAAGAACTCGACGAACTTGCCGACCACGCCCTTCTTGCGCAGCATCTGGGTGACGGTCAGCACCAGGTCGGTGGCCGTCGCGCCTTCCGGCATGGCGCCGGTCAGCTTGAAGCCGATGACTTCGGGGATCAGCATCGGGATCGGCTGGCCCAGCATGGCCGCCTCGGCCTCGATGCCGCCCACGCCCCAGCCCAGGACCGACAGGCCGTTGACCATGGTGGTGTGGCTGTCGGTGCCGACGACGGTGTCGGGATAGGCGGTGGTCTCGCCTTCGGCTTCGTTGGTCCAGACGGTCTGGGCCAGGTATTCCAGGTTCACCTGGTGGCAAATCCCGGTGCCCGGGGGCACGACGCGGAAGTTGTTGAACGCCGACGAACCCCAGCGCAGGAAGCGGTAGCGCTCGATGTTGCGCTCATATTCCTTGGCGACGTTCTCGTCATAGGCCTTGGGCGAACCGAAATTGTCGACCATCACCGAGTGGTCGATGACCAGGTCGACGGGGTTCAGCGGGTTGATCTTGGCCGGGTCGGCGCCCAGCGACACCATGGCGTCGCGCATGGCGGCCAGGTCGACGACGGCCGGAACGCCAGTGAAGTCCTGCATCAGCACGCGGGCCGGGCGGAAGCTGATTTCGTGTTCGACGCTGCCCTTGTTGTCCAGCCAGTTGGCCACGGCCTTCAGGTCGGCTTCGTTGACCGACACGCCGTCTTCGTAGCGCAGCAGGTTCTCCAGCAGCACCTTCATCGAGACCGGCAGCTTGCCGGCGCCGTTCAGACCCGCTTCCTCAGCGGCGCGAAGGCTGTAATAGACGTAGGTCTTGCCGCCGACGACGAGTTCGCGGCGGGTTTTGAGGCTGTCTACAGACGCCATTTCGAAGGATCCCTTCTCTGTCCACGGCCGCCGGAAAACCTCTCCAGGGATCGCGCGATCGAGGCGGACCCACAGCGTCCATCCTCGCGCCGCGTACGCCCCATCCAATGCGGAGGGTGACGGCCGAGGGCTTCTTAGCGGTCGTCGTGGGCAACGTCCATGCACAGGGCAGGGTCTTGAGGGCTCCGGGCCTATGTTGAGAACTATTCGCATCAAGGACTTAAGTCTTGTTCGTGGCGAACGGCGGCTGTTCTCGGGGCTAAACCTGGAGGTTTCAGCGGGACAGGCGGTCGCGCTGACCGGGCGCAACGGCGCCGGCAAGACCAGTCTTTTGCGCGCCGTGGCGGGACTGCTGCGTCCGTCGCAGGGCGTCGTTGAGTTCGGCGGCGAGGCCGGTCCGCTGGAGGCCGAGGTCGCGCGGTCCGACGCCCTGCACCTGGTCGGCCACCACGACGGCCTGAAATCGACGCGCTCGGCCTGGGAGGAGCTGCTGTTCCAGACCCGGTGGACCGGCGGGACCGAGGCTTCGGCGCGGGCGGCCGCTTCGAAGCTGGACCTGGACCGCCTGCTCGACCTGGAGATCCGCCGCCTGTCGGCAGGCCAGCGCCGGCGCGTGGCCCTGGCCCGGCTGCTGGCCAGCCCCCGGTCGCTGTGGCTGCTGGACGAGCCGATGGCCCCGCTGGACGCCGGTCACCGCGAAGGCTTCGGCGCCCTGATGGCCGAGCACTTGGAGGCTGGCGGCATGGTCCTGGCGGCCGTGCACGATCCGCTGCCCGTGCCCTGCCGGGTCGTGGAGATCGGGGGGTGAAGGCGTTCCTGATCCTTCTGCGCCGCGAACTGGCCCTGGCCTGGGGCAACGGCGGCGGGCCGCTGCTGGCCCTGGCCTTCTACGCCTGCGTGGTGACCCTGCTGCCGCTGGCGGCCGGCCGTGCGCCCGAGCGGCTGGCGAGCCTCGCCCCCGGCATCGCCTGGCTGGCCCTGGCCCTGGCGGCGCTGCTCTCCCTGGAAAGACTGTTCGAGCGCGACTTCGAGGACGGGGCGCTGGACCTGCTGGCCCTTGGTCCAGCTCCCCTTGAGGCGGTAGCCGTCGCGAAATGCCTGGCCCACTGGCTGGCGGCCGGCGCGCCCCTGGCCCTGGCCGCCCCGATCGCCGCCCTGGCCCTGGGCGCCTCGCCGCACATCATCCCCTTGTTGATCCCCTGCGCCCTGGCCGGGGGGCTGGCCTTCTCGTTCCTGGGCGGACTGGGGGCCAGCCTGGCGCTGGGTTCGAAGCGCGGCGGCCTGCTGGTGGCGGTGATCGTCCTGCCGCTCTACGTGCCGCCGGTGATCTTTGGGGCCGGGGCCCTGGACGCCTTGGCCGGCGGCCTGCCGTGGACGGGCGGCCTCTTCCTGCTGCTGGCCTATTCGGCCGCGGCGGTGGCCCTGGGGCCGATCGCCATGGCGGCGGCCTGCCGCAACGCGCTGGACTAGATCGGCCCCGCGCTGGCGCAGACCGGCGGCGCGCGCTTCTCGCCCAGCACGACGATGAAGCTGCCGGCGATGATCAGCAGGCCGCCGAGGCCCAGGGCGAGGGTCAGGTGGTCGCCAAATAGCATCACCCCGATGCAGGCCCCCATCAGCGGCTCGATATTGATGAACACGCCGGCGCTGGCGCTGTCGACCCGCGCCGACCCGAATTGCCAGGCGGCGGTGGCCAGCAAGGTGGCCAGCACCCCCTGGCCGACGATGGCGGTCCAGACCAGCGGACTGAGATCCAGCTTGGGCGGGCCGTGCATGAAGAGGGCGATCGGCAGCACGGTGAAGGCGGCGATGATCACGGTCACCGCCGGGATGGCCATCGGCGTCGGCGAAGCCGGCGCGCGGCGCAGTACGATCAGCCAGGCCAGGAAGACGAACAGCGAACCCAGCGACAGGGCCACGCCCAACGGCGAGCCCGCCCCGTCCGGCTTGCCGGCGATCAGGGCGGCGCCCAGGGTCGCGGCCGCCACGCCGACCCACGAGGCCCGGCTGACCTTTTCACCGAGGAGCTTGGCGCTGATGGCGATCAGGGCCGGCATGGCCCCGACCAGCAGGGCGGCCAGGGTGACGCTGACATGGGCCAGGCCCTCGAATTGCACCATGAAGGCCACGCCGTAGAGCGCCCCGGCGGCCAGGATCACCGGCGAGCGGAACAGGACGCGGGTCTCGGCCCGCGCCAGGGCGAACGGCAGGGCCGCGACGGCCGCCACGGCGAACCGCAGCAGCACCATGTGGGCGGAGCTGGTCTCGGTCAGCACGAACTTGCCGAGCGGGAAGCCCAGGCCCCAGCAGAGTCCGGACAGGGCGAGCGCGAGAAAGGCGACGCGTTTTTCCATGGGGGCCTCTTGCCGGAGTTCGGGGTCCGGCGATAGGCGCTAGAGCCTCAACCCGAACCTTGGCCCCACGGCGGTCATCAACAGATAGAGCCCGACCGTCACGCCGCAACCTGTCAGCAGCGCCGGCCAGAAGCCGATCCCCCGCCGCAGCAGGGCCGGCACGATCAGGAACATCGGCAGGGACGGCAGCACGTACCAGAACGTCGCCTCGACATGGGTCGCCATCCGCGCGACGTCGCGGGTGTCGCGCCACAGCCACAGCATGCCCAGGATAGAGATCAGCGGCAGCGAGGCGACCAGGGCGGCGAAGCCCGGCTGGCGCTTGGCGATCTCGGACACCAGGGCGATGATCACGCCGGAAATCGCGGCCTTGGCCAGCAGGTAGAGCATTCGGGGACTCCTTGAGGGCGCTCGCGAGAATCTGTCGCGGCGTCAAAGCCTTATGGGCGGCCAGTCCGTCAGTCCTGCAACATTCGCCGGGGATTCTGACATTCCAGCGTTACATGGGGAATCGAGGTTCGGCTCAAGGGACTTTTACTGGAGCTAACCCATGCGCTTGCAAACGAGCCGCCTGGCCTTGATGGCCGCGGCCGCCTTGAGCCTCACCACCGCGTCGGTCGCCGTCGCCCAGGACGGCCCGCCACCCGGTCCGCCGCCGATGGCGGATCACGGTCCTGGCGGTCCCGGCGGCTGGGGCGGCGGACGTCACCACCGCATCGATCCCGAAGCCCGCGCCCAGCACCTGCGCGACGTGCTGCAGCTGCGCGCCGACCAGGACGGGGCCCTGAAGGCCTATCTGGCCGCGACCGGCCCGATGGAACGGAAGGATCGGATGGAGCGCAAGGCGTCCGACAGCGCGCCCAAGCCGCTGACCACGCCCGAGCGCCTGGACCGCGAGACCGAGCACCTGACCCGCGCCAAGGCCCGCATCGACGCCACCCGGTCCTTCTACGCGGCCCTGTCGCCCAGCCAGAAGAAGGCCTTCGACGCCCTGGGCCCGATGGGCGGCGGTCATGGCCCGAAGATGCGCCGCGTCGAATTCCGCCACTTCAAGGGCGGTCCGGACGGCATGCCGATGAAGCCGAAAGCCGACTAGGTAACCTCCACGATTGCGGGCGCCCTTCAGGTCTTCTAAGGCTCGGGAATGGGCGCCCGTGACCAACATCATCCGCTGGACTTCCTGACGAACCCCGAGCGGTTCATGGCCTTTTCGCGCTGGGCCGCGCCGATGTTCGGCGCGATCGCCGCCGTGCTGGCCGTCATCGGCTTGGCCATGACCTTCGCCGTTCCAGAAGACTACCAGCAGGGCGACACCGTGCGGATGATGTTCATCCACGTGCCGGCCGCCGTGATCAGCATGTTCGTCTATCTGTGCCTGGGCGTGGCCAGCTTTCTGGCCTTGGTGTTCCGCCACGCCCTGGCCGACGCCGCCGCCGTGGCCTGCGCGCCGCTGGGCGCGGCCTTCACCGTCCTGGCCCTGGCCACCGGTTCGCTGTGGGGCAAGCCGATGTGGGGAACCTGGTGGGTGTGGGACGCCCGCCTGACCTCGGTGCTGGTGCTGCTGCTGTTCTATCTGGGCTATCTGGCCCTGCGCTCGGCGCTGGAAGACGAGCAGAAGGCGGCGCGCGCCGCGGCGATCCTGGCCCTGGTGGGCCTGATCAACCTGCCGATCATCAAGTTCTCGGTCGAATGGTGGAACAGCCTGCACCAGGGCAGCTCCACCCTGTTCGCCAAGCCGGAAAACCGACTGCCGGCCGTCTATGCCTGGCCGATGCTGATCATGACCCTGGCCTATCTGTCGGCCTTCGGATCGCTGTGGCTGGTGCGGATCCGCGCCCTGGTCTGGCGGCGCAAGGCGCGGGCACTGGCCCTGCAAGCGGCGGAGGGCTAGCCGGTGCACTTCGATTTCGACGCCGGCAAGTACGCCGTCTATGTCTGGCCGGCCTTCGCCATCACGGCCTTCGCCTTCGCCTGGATGATCGCCGACAGCCTGGCCTCGGCTCGCCGCTGGCGGCGTGAGGCCGAGCGTCTGCAAACTCTGAAAGAGGCCCGCAAGTCGTGAGGCGCTGGATCGGCTTCGCTCCGCTGATCGTCCTGGTCGGCCTGGCCGTGTTGTTCGCGGGCTACGCGCTGAAGCACGATCCGCGCGTCCAGCCCGACGCCCTGGTCGGCAAGCCGGTTCCGGCCGTGGTCCTGCCCGATCTCGACACCGGCGCCATGGTCGCCGTGCGCGACGCCCCCAAAGGTCCCCGGCTGATCAACTTCTACGCCTCGTGGTGCGCCCCCTGCCGGGTCGAGGCGCCGCAGCTGATGGCGCTCAAGGCCCAGGGCGTCACCGTGGTGGGCGTCGCCTACAAGGACGAACCGGCCCGCACCCAGGCGTTCCTGGCCGAGCTGGGCGACCCGTTCGCCGTCAAGCTGGTGGACCGCAACGGTCGGGCCGGCATCGAATTCGGCGTCACCGGCGTGCCCGAGACCTTCCTGGTCGGGGCCGACGGCGTGATCCTGGCCAAGCACAGCGGCCCTCTGACCGACGCCGATGTCCAGACGATGCTGAGCAAACTGCGCTGACGCGAAAAAGGCCCGAACCGCTTCCGCCGGTCCGGGCCCTCGTTCGAGTCTAGCGGTTCAGGCTGTTAGCAGCGCGAACCCTTGCCGATCTGGCTGCCGGCATAGGCCCCGACACCCGCGCCCAGCAGGGTGCCGGGGGTGCGGTTGCCGTTCGACACCGAGTTGCCCAGCAGGCCGCCGGCCAGAGCGCCGATCACGGCGCCGGTCGCCTTGCCGTTCTTGCGATGCGAGCGGCAGCTGTCGTAGCGGCTGTCATAACGACGGTCATAGCGGCTGTCGTGGCGACGGTCGTAACGGTTGTCGTAGCGCGACTCGTAGCGGTGATGGTCATGGTAGTAGCGGCCGTCCTGAGCCGAGGCGAGGCTCGGGACCGAAACCAGGCTCAGAGCCGCTGTGGCGGCGGCGAGCAGCGAAACGGTGGTCTTGGTGGCGGTACGCATCGGGTGTCCCTTTCATCAGAGTCTTGTCCAATCGCCCCGGCCCCGATCCGCGGCGATCCTGAAGACACCGTAGACCCCGCTGTCTGAACGGGGTCGGCGACCCGACTTTCATCTGGCGTTCATTTTCTCAGGGTTTTCCCTGAGTTTTCCGCAGCCGAACCGCGACCATTAACCGCGCGTTGACCATGCTCGCCGACTTTGCGTTAACCATGATAGAGTCGCGTTCATGAGCACGATCCGCCCCACCGGCTTGCCGGCCGTTCCGCAGAGACCCGCCTCGTCCCAGGGGACGTCGGCGGCTGGCGGCTCGCGCGCGGCGGCGTTCTTCCAGGCGGCCGTCAGCGACGCAGCCGCGACGCGGCCCACGGCCCCGCCGATCGCCGTCCAGCTGCAGACCCAGGCCCAGCCGCAGCGTCAGCCGCCGGCCCGTCCGTTCGTCCAGCCGGCCGAACAGCCGCAGAAGATCCTGCGCCCCGGTTCGCTGCTGAACATCCTGGTCTAGACCGGCCTAGATCGGCCAGGTTTCCGGGCTCATCGCCAGCACTTCGCCCGCCAGGTAGAGCGAACCGCAGATCAGCACGTGCGGTGTCGGCGCGAGGGCCAGCGCCTTGTCCAGGGCCGCCTCGACGCTGGCGCAGGCGTGGGCCCGCAGCCCCGCCAGTTCGGCCGCGGCCGCCGTTTGGGCGGCGCTGGCGGCCGCCGCGCCCTCGAAGGTCACGGAAAACACTTTGGCCCCCAGCGCCGCAAACGGCGTGAAGAAGCCTGTGGCGTCCTTGTTGGCCAGCAGGCCCGAGATCAGCGCCACCGGGCGCCCGTCGCGCGCCGCCAGGTCGCCCAGAGCCCTCGCCACCGCCTGCCCGGCGTGCGGATTGTGGCCGCCGTCCAGCCAGAGGTCCGCGCCCGCCGCCTTGGCGCGCTCAGCCAGCGGTCCGGCCATCAGGCGCTGGAACCGGGCGGGCCAGGTCGTGGCCGCGATCCCCTTGGCCATGTCGGCCTCGTCGATGCGCGGGTCGTTCAGGGTCAGCAGGGCCGCCACCGCCAGGCCGGCGTTGGCGAACTGATGCTCGCCCGGCAGGGACGGCGCCGGCAGGTCCAGCAGGCGGTCCTGAAGTTGCACCAGCAGCCGCCCGCGCTCGTTCCAGGCGTCGAAGTCGCGGCCCATCAGCGTCAGGGGCGCTTCGAACTGGTCGGCCTCGCGCTCGACGACCCGTTCGGCCTCCTCGGCCTGGCGGGCGCTGACCACCGGCGTGTTGGGCTTGATGATCCCGGCCTTCTCCTGGGCGATGGCGCCCAGGGTGTCGCCGAGGAATTCGCGGTGGTCGATGTCGATCGGGGCGATGACGCTGACGGCGGGCATGACCACGTTGGTGGCGTCCAGGATCCCGCCCAGCCCCACCTCGACCAGGCACAGGTCGGCCGGGACCTCGGAAAACGCCTGGAAGGCGGCGGCGGTGGTGATCTCGAAGAAGGTGATCGGCAGGCCGGCGTTGGCGGTCTCGACCCGCTCCAGCACGTCGGCCAGGTGTTCGTCTGTGATCAGGGTCCCGGCCAGGCGGATGCGCTCGGCGAACCGCACCAGATGCGGCGAGGTGAAGACGTGGACCTTCAGTCCGGCCGCTTCGGCCATGGCCCGCAGATAGGCGACGGTCGAGCCCTTGCCGTTGGTGCCGGCCACGTGGATCACCGGCGGCAGCTTCCTCTGCGGATCGCCCAGCGCCGCGCACAGCCGGACCATCCGGTCCAGCGACAGGTCGATCAGCTTGGGATGCAGGGCCTGCAGCCGCGCCAGCGCGGCGTCATGAGCGCGAAGGTGGTCGGTCATCTCGGGCGGCTAGGCCGCCTTCAGCGCCCGGCCCATCATCAGGGTGCCCAGGATCGAGCCCAGCACGGCCGGCAACTCCTTGCGCGGAGTCACGCGGTCGACCATGCCCTTCTCGACCAGGTATTCCGAGCGCTGGAAGCCCGGCGGCAGGGTTTCGCGGATGGTCTGCTCGATGACGCGGGGACCGGCGAAGCCGATCAGGGCGCCCGGCTCGGCCAGGTGGACGTCGCCGAGCATGGCGTAGGAGGCGGTGACGCCGCCAGTGGTGGGGTCGGTGAGGACCACCACGTAGGGCAGGCCGGCGTCCTTCATCTGGTTGATAGCCAGGGTCGTGCGGGCCATCTGCATCAGGGACAGGGCCCCTTCCTGCATCCGCGCGCCGCCGGCGGCGGTGAAGGCCACCAGCGGGACCTGGCGCTCGATCGCGGCCTCGGCGGCGGCGATGAAGCCCTCGCCGGCGGCCATGCCCAGCGAACCGCCCATGAAGGCGAAGTCCTGGACCAGGGCCACGGCGGGAACGCCGCCGACCTTGCCGTAGGCGATGGCCATGGCGTCCTGCTCGCCGGTCGCCTTGCGGGCGGCGGCCAGGCGGTCCTTGTAGGACTTGCCGTCCGAGAACTTCAGCGGGTCCTCGAACACGGCCGGGGTCGGCAGGACCTCGAATTCGGCTTCATCGAAGGTGAACTTGAAGCGCGCTTCGGGGCCGATGCGCATGTGGCGTCCGGCCGGGGTGACCCACAGGGCCGCCTCCAGGTCGGAGCGGTAGATCATCTCGCCCGTGTCGGGGCACTTGACCCAGAGGTTCTCGGGCGTCTCGCGCTTTGCAAAAGCGCCGCGCACGCCGGGCGCGATCCGCGACAGCCAGCCGCCACGGCGCTCGGCCGGAGCCTTGGTCTTGTCGCCCTTCTTGGGCCCCTGGGGTTCAGCCATCGCCATAGCCTTCAGCCTCACGCCAATTCGAGTCGCGCCGACCGCACAGCCTTAGCCAGCTCCGACGCCTTGAGAAGAACCTTCTCGGTCACGTTTTCGTTCACCTTGGCCGCGGCGGCGATTTCGTCCACCAGGGCCGAGCCGACCACGACGCCGTCGGCGACCCGGGCCACCTGGGCGGCGCGCTCGGGGGTCTTGATGCCGAAACCGACCGCCACCGGCAGGCCCGAGGCGGCGCGGATGCGTCCCACCGGACCGGCCACGGCGTCGGCGTCGGCTTCCAGGACGCCGGTCACGCCGGCGACCGAGACATAATAAATGAAGCCCGAGGTGCGCTTGACCAAGACGGCCAGGCGCGCGTCGTCCGTCGTCGGGGTGGCCAGGCGGATCAGGTTCATCCGGGCCGCTTCCAGCGCGTCGGTCAGGGGATCGGCCTCTTCCGGCGGGCAGTCGACGATGATCACGCCGTCCGCGCCGGCGTCCGACGCGTCGTTGGCGAAGGCCTCGTAGCCGTAGAACAGCACCGGATTCAGATAGCCCATCAGCACGATCGGCGTCGTGGTGTTGGTCTCGCGGAACCGGCGGACCATGGAGAGCACGTCGCGCATCTTGGTGCCGGCGGCCAGCGAGCGCTGCGAGGCCAGCTGGATGGTCGGGCCCTCGGCCATCGGGTCCGAGAACGGCATGCCCAGCTCGATGACGTCGGCGTGCTCGGCCAGGCCCTTCAGGAGCTCGAACGAGGTCTCCAGGTCCGGATCGCCGGCCATGATGTAGGCGATGAACAGCGCCCGGTGGTCGTTTTCGCGCTTGAAGGCGCGCTCCAGGCGGCCTGCGTCGCGATAGCTGGTCACGCTCATCTAGATCGTCCGTCCCAGGGCGTCGGCCACGGTGAAGATGTCCTTGTCGCCCCGGCCCGACAGGCACAGCACGATCACGCCGCCCTCGCCGATCTCCTTGGCCAGCTGCGGCAGCTTGGCGATGGCGTGGGCGCTTTCCAGGGCGGGGATGATGCCCTCGAGCTCGGCGCACAGCTGGAAGGCCTTCAGGGCCTCGTCGTCGGTGCAGGTCAGGTACTGGGCCCGGCCCACGTCGTGCAGGAACGAGTGCTCGGGGCCAATGCCCGGATAGTCCAGGCCGGCCGAGATCGAGTGGGCGTCCAGGATCTGGCCGTCGTCATCCTGCAGCAGGTAGGTCTTGTTGCCGTGCAGGACGCCCGGGCGGCCGCCGGTCAGCGACGCGGCGTGCTTGTCGGTCTCCAGGCCGTGGCCCGAGGCCTCGACGCCGTAGATCTTGACGCTCTCGTCGGCCAGGAACGGGTGGAACATGCCGATGGCGTTCGAACCGCCGCCGACGCAGGCCACGACCGCGTCCGGAAGGCGGCCCTCGAGTTCCTGGATCTGCTCGCGGGTCTCGTTGCCGATCACCGCCTGGAAGTCGCGGACCATGGCCGGATAGGGGTGCGGGCCGGCGGCGGTGCCGATCATGTAATAGGTGTCGGCCACGTTGGTGACCCAGTCGCGCATGGCCTCGTTCATGGCGTCCTTGAGGGTCGCGGCCCCCGAGGTCACGGGGCGCACTTCCGCGCCCAGCAGGTTCATGCGGAAGACGTTGGGCTTCTGACGGGCCACGTCGACGGCGCCCATGTAGACGACGCAGGGCAGGCCGAAGCGGGCGGTGACGGTGGCCGAGGCCACGCCGTGCTGGCCCGCGCCCGTCTCGGCGATGATCCGGGTCTTGCCCATGCGCTGGGCCAGCAGGATCTGGCCCATGCAGTTGTTGATCTTGTGCGCGCCGGTGTGGTTCAGCTCCTCGCGCTTGAAATAGATCTTCGCGCCGCCGAGGTGCTTGCTCAGGCGTTCGGCGAAATAGAGCGGCGAGGGCCGGCCCACGTAATGGGTCAGGTAGCCGCTCAGCTCCTTCTGGAAGCTGGGATCGTTCTTGGCTTCGGTGTAGGCCCGGTCCAGCTCGAGCACGAGCGGCATCAGGGTCTCGGCCACGTAGAGGCCGCCGTAGTCGCCGAAACGGCCCTTGGCGTCCGGATAGGCGGACCAGTCGTTGGGTTTGGTCGGAACGTTCACGAGCTCTTCCAAATCGTCCGGGCAGACATCACGCGCGTTTGACGGCGTCCAGGAACGCCGTGATCAGAGCCGGGTCCTTTAGGCCGGGACCCCGCTCGACGCCAGAGGAAACGTCCACCAGGGGCGCAGCCGAAGCCTTGATCGCCTCGGCCACGTTCCACGGATCCAACCCTCCGGCCAGGAAATGCGGGCGAGAAAATCGCCGGCCTTCCAGCAGGCTCCAGTCGAACCTTGCGCCGGTGCCGCCCGGGAGGGCAGAGCCTTCCATGGGGCGGGCGTCGAACATCAGGTGCTCGACGACGCCGTCGAAGGCGGCGGCCTGGTCGACGTCCGACGAGGACGAGACCGAGAAGGCCTTGATCATGCCGGCCCCCGAGCGCTGGGCGATCTCGCGGACCCGGTTGGGGGTCTCCTTGCCGTGCACCTGGATCAGGTCGGGCTTCAGGGTGGCCATCAGCCGGTCGATCAGGGCGTCGTCGGGATCGACGGTGACGGCCACGGTCTTGACCGGGCCCTGGCGAAGCGGGGCGGCCAGGCGGGCGGCGGCCTCGGGGTCGAGGTTGCGGGGGCTCTTGGCGAAGAACACGAAGCCGACGAAGGCCGCGCCGCCGGCGACGGCGGCGGTCACGCTCTCGGGCGTGGAGAGCCCGCAGATCTTGGCCTTGGTGGTCATGGGGGGGAGGTACGTGCGGGGAAGGTTCAACGCAAGGGGTCGGTGGCCCACCTACTTGCCCACACCTGGCGGCTTCGCCGCCTGTCCGCCCCCATAGGGGGCGGAGGGCGCGCCTCTTCCCCCTGTGGGGGAAGACGATCGCGAAGCGATCCGTAGGGGGCAAGTGTTCGCCGCCTAAGCGCCCAAAGGCCCAGCCCCCTCCACCGGGTCCGACAACGTCGCCCGCATCGAACACACCAGCCCCTCCGGCCGGTAATCCATGCTCGCCGCGCCCTTCAGCTCCCCCCGCAGACTGCGCTCGATCAGCCGCGAGCCGAAGCCCCGGCGGGTCGGCGGGTCCACCGGCGGGCCGTCGGTTTCGGTCCAGGTCAGGGCCAGGTCGCGGGTCGCCGCGTCGTAGGTCCAGGCCAGGACCACCTTGCCCCCCGAATTGGAAAGCGCCCCGTACTTCAACGCGTTGGTCGCCAGCTCGTGGAAGATCAGGGCCATGGTCAGGGCCCCGCCCGGCGCCAGCCAGACCGGCGGGCCGTCGATCGTCAGGCGGTCAGCCCCCTCGGGCGGCGTGAACGGCGCCAGGGCCCGCTCGGCCACGTCGCGCAGCCCCGCCCCGTGCCAGCTCTCGCGGGTCAGCACGTCGTGCACCTGCGACAGGCCCATCAGCCGGGACTCGAACTTCTCGAAAGCGACCAGCGGGTCGGGCTCGGTCTTCAGGGTCTGGCTGGCCATCGACTGCACGGTGGCCAGGGTGTTCTTCACCCGGTGGTTCAGCTCGTTGATCAGCAGCCGCAGCTGGCCCTGGTAATGCTGCTGCTCGGCCTCGGCCTGCTTGCGGGCGGTGATGTTGGAGATGATCACCACCAGATAGGGCGGCCCCTCGCCGGGATCGACGCGCGAAGCGGTGACATTGACCCAGACCGGACCGTCGCGGCCGTCGACCAGCCGCTCGGTCGTATAGGTGTCGGTCTCGCCGGCCAGCAGGGCCTGGCCCTGGCCGACCACGGTGGAGACCTCGTCCTCGCCGCGCACGATGTCCATGAAGGTCAGGCCCAGCAGGGCCTCGCGGTCGCGGCGGGTGATGGCGCAGAACCGGTCGTTGACCTCCAGGAACCGCCCGCGGCCGTCGACCCGGGCCACGCCCATCGCCGCCTGGTCGAACACCGCGCGGTAGCGGGCCTCGGCCGCCTGCAGCCGGTGCTTGGCCTCGACCGCCGCCGTGACCATCTCGGTATAGAGCACCAGCCCGCCGATCCGCCCGTCGTCGGTGCGCCAGGGGGCCATCGACCAGCGCACCCAATGGACGTCGCCATTGCGGTCGACATAGCGCTGGCCCTCGTCGTCGCGCAGCTCGACCCCCTCGGCTAGCACCTGGGCGTGCTTGTCGCGCCACATCTGCGGGATCTCGGGAAAGACGTCGTAGTGGCGGCGGCCCAGCAGCGGGGTGTCGGCCGGCATGTTCTGGTCGGTCAGGTACTGGCTCGAGGCGGCCAGGTAGCGCATCTGGTCGTCGAAGATGGCGATGCCCATCGGGGCATGCTTCAGCGCGATGGCCAAGCTAGGCGAGGTCGGCGACACGGCGGTCAACGGCGTCGCCTGGAGCGATGCGGCCTCGGGCTCGGCCTCGGACTCAGTTGGCGGTCGCGCGGCCATCGCGCTCCTTTGCTGCGGCTCGTTCGTCGGGCGTCGCCCGCATCATGCCCACCCCGCGCCGCCTGTCGATGGGGCAATCCCGCACAGCGAGACGCTTTCGGCGAGCGCTCCGCCCCCCATGGGGGCGGACAGGCCGCGAAGCGGCCAGGTGGGGGGAAGTGTTCACGGGCACGGCTTCGCAAGCTCACGCCTTTGGCTGTGAGATACGGAAAGGGTCGCGGAGCGCCGGACGACGTCCGGAGTTCTTTGTGTTGTTACCGTTTCGACGAAGCCGATCGCTCCGCGCCATCGTTATCCGCCAGCATCCGGTGGGCAGCCCTGTTGAGGCTTAGCCGGACCCGRTCCCTGTCGTTTCCGAGGGGACCRGCCGCCGAGGGCGCGGGCCAATGGGCAATACACGCGCTTTGTCCCCGTTCGACGCCGACGGCGGGCGGGGCCTGCAACGCCAGGCTCCCCGGACACGCTGAAGTAACCCCCTCCAGCCCAGTCCCGCTCGATCGCCCCCCGCCGCCGCATCGGTCGC